>PLRZ01000090.1:0-1000 GCA_003164075.1 Bryobacterales bacterium
ACGAAAACGGGCTCATCCCAAATTCTGTAGTTACAGAACCGGGCCCAGAGGGCGCCCCGTGAGGGAGCGGGCCCCAACCCCGGCGGAGCGGCGGGCAGCCTGTTGTATACTGGCGTTGGTATGGTCGGCCAGTGAGAGATTCGCGAGATCGGTACATCGCAGCGTCTCTATTGGTCCTGGTATTTTGCGTATACGCCCCGGTTTCCCGCTTCGCTTATGTCAACTTTGACGATCAGTTCTACGTCCCCGGCAATCTGACGGTACTGAGCGGCCTGAGCGTGGACAGCCTGCGCTGGGCGTTCACCTCCACGGCGGACGCCAATTGGTTTCCCCTCACCTGGATTTCGTTCATGGCGGATTGCCAGTTCTTCGGGCTGAGCGCCGGGCCCCAGCATCTGACCAACGTCATCCTGCACGCGGGGAGCACGCTGCTGCTCTTCTGGCTTCTCAAACGGACCACCGGCGCCTCGGGCCCCAGCGCCCTGGTGGCGTTTCTGTTCGCGCTGCATCCCCTGCGCGTGGAATCGGTCGCCTGGGTGTCGGAGCGCAAAGACGTTCTCAGCGGGCTGTTCTGGATGCTGGCGCTGTGGTCGTACACACGCTATGCGGCGCGCCCCCGGCCAGGCGCCTACTGCGCGACGCTGCTGTTCTATTGTCTGGGCTTCCTCTCCAAACCCATGGTGGTGTCCCTGCCGCTGGTCCTTCTGCTGTTGGACATTTGGCCGCTCACCCGCATTTCGCTGGCGGCGGAGGCCGGGGTTCGCAATCGCCAGGCGCGCAAACTGGTTTGGGAAAAGTTGCCTTTCTTCGTCCTTGCCGCCGCCATGTCGGTGACCACGTTTGCCATCCAAAAGCAAGGCGGTGCGGTGAGGACTCTCGTTCAGTTCCCCGTGGGCGCCCGCCTGGCAAACGCGGCCGTTTCGGGAGCCGTCTACATCGCCAGGACATTATGGCCAACCGGGCTGGCGGCCTTCTATCCTTTTCCGGCGAGACAGCCGGC
>PLRZ01000090.1:1037-3552 GCA_003164075.1 Bryobacterales bacterium
TGGACCGGCGCCGAAGTCTGGCGGCGGTGGCCCCGGATGCGGCGTCCTCTGGCCGCCCTCTGCGGCGCCGCATGCCTGGCCTTGCTGGTGCTCACGGCGAGGCAGGTTTCCTACTGGCGGAACAGCGTAACGCTCTTTCAGCACGCGCTCGAGGTCACCGATGACAACGCGTTCGCGCACTTGGGGCTGGCCGATGCCTGGAAGGACGCCGGGCTTAGCGGCCAGGCGATCGCGGAGTACCGGAAGGAGCTCGAAATTTCCCCTCACGAACGGAAGGGACTGCTCCGGCTCGGCGTCCTNNCTTCGGCCCGGCGATGCCGAGGGCCATTTCTTCCTGGGACAGACTTTGGCGCAGCAGGGCCGGCTGAAGGATTCGCTGGCGCAGTTCGAAGCAGCCGTACGATTGAAGCCGGACTACGTGGACGCCCACGTTTCGCTGGGGACGGTGCTGGTGGATCTCGGACGGACCGATGAAGCCATCGCTCACTTTTCCGAAGCCCTGCGGATCGACCCCGACTCCGAGGAAGCCTCGAAAGGCCTGCGGCGCGCCCGGACGGTCCGGGATGGCGCCGGGAAGGGGTGACGCGTATCCTGGCGTGGCGAGACCATCCGGCGCGAGATCCGGGCACAACTCCGCGCATCGATTCTCGAGATGTGTGCCTTGCCGCAATCCTGCTGCTCCTGATTCTGGCTGTCTATGCTCCGGTCCGGCATTTCGATTTTGTCAACTACGACGATCTGAATTACGTTCCTTTCAATGCGCATGTGATGTCCGGCCTGAGTGCCGACAACCTGCGCTGGGCCTTCACCCACGTGGACGAGAACTGGATGCCGCTCACCTGGATTTCGCTGATGGCGGACCGGCAATTCTTCGGGCCGCCCGAAGACGTCCGTGGAACTGCCGTTCGCGCCGCACCGTACCACTTGACCAACGTGATGCTGCACGCGGCCAGCACGCTCCTTCTGTTCCTGCTGTTCAAACGGATGACCGGCGCGTCCGGTCCCAGCGCAGTGGTGGCGTTTCTTTTCGCGCTGCATCCCCAGCATGTGGAATCGGTAGCCTGGGTAGCCGAGCGTAAAGACGTTCTCAGCGCCCTGTTCTGGATGTTGGCCCTGTGGTCCTATGTGCGGTACGCGGCGCGTCCCAAAACCGCGACGTACCTGCCGACCCTGCTGCTCTATTGCCTGGGGTTCATGTCGAAACCGATGGTGGTGACCCTGCCGCTGGTGCTGGTCCTGTTGGATGTCTGGCCCCTGCGGCGCTTCCCGCTTCCGGCGCGGGGAACCGGCGGGGCCCGCGGGCCACTGGTCCGTCGACTGGTCTTGGAGAAGTTACCGTTCTTCGTACTGGCCTTAGTGATGTCGGCAGTCACTTATGCCGCGCAACGGAGCGGAGGGGCGGTGCGAACCTTCGACGATGTTCCGCTGGGCGCCCGCCTGGGAAACGCGCTGCTTTCCGGCGCGGTGTACATCGGCAAGACCGTATGGCCTACGCATCTGGCGATTTTCTACCCTCTGCTGACAAAGGTTCCGGTTTGGCAATTGATGGTCGCGGGGCTGTTACTGGCGGGGATGACGGTCCTGACGCTGCGTTCGGTCCGCACGCGTCCCTATCTTGCCGTCGGCTGGTTTTGGTACCTGATTACGGTCCTGCCGGTAATCGGGATCATCCAGGTAGGCGCCCAGGCTCGGGCGGACCGGTACACGTACATCCCCATGATCGGGCTCTCCCTCATGTTCGCCTGGAGCCTGGCGGATGTGTGGCTGCGGTGGCCCAGGTTGCGGCCGGTCCTGGCGGGGCTCTGCGCCGCGGCTTGCGTGGCTTGCCTGGCGGTCACATGGCGGCAGGTTTCCTACTGGGAGAACGGCGTCACGCTCTTTCGGCACGCCATTGAGGTCACTCCTCCCAACGCGAACGCGCACTGGTGTCTGGGAAAAGAGTGGCAACAGGAGTTGATGTACGACGAGGCGATTTCGGAGTACCACAAGGCGCTCGCCATCAACCCGCGCGAAGTGGGCGCCATGGTGGATCTCGGCAGGGTGCTGGCCCGCGAGGGGCATATCGACGAGACCATCGATCTGTGGACCGCGGCTGTCCGGCTGAAGCCCCACGATCCCGAGGCCCATAACGGCCTGGGACAACTCCTCGCATCGGAAGGCCACCCCAACGAGGCGCTGGCCGAGTTCGCAGCGGCGATACGGCTAAAGCCGGACTACGCGGAAGCGCAAGTTTCGCGGGGAAACGTGTTGCTGGATCTGGGGCGAATCGACCAGGCTATCGACTGCTTCTCGAAGGCCCTGAGGACCGATCCGGGATCTCCGTCGGCCCGGCAAGGTCTCCAGGAGGCCTTGTCGGCCAGAGAAAGACGATAGAGCGCCACAGAGACTCCGGAACGCATCGGGTAAGTACGAAGTTCCATGTTATTCTCGATTTCGTAGGTACGAACACCAATGCTAGTAACTCTCGATTGCCGAGCCGTGGGGCAGACTTCAGTCTTCCCCAGAGGGGACCCCG
>PLRZ01000622.1 GCA_003164075.1 Bryobacterales bacterium
GACCTTGCCGGTTACCATGAAAGCATGCGATGGATTTCGTTGACGCTGGCCGCGGCGCTGGCATGCGCGCCCGTTCTGGCCAGTGATGAGAAGAATAAGACCGCCGAGAGACTGGACGATGCCGCCAGTCTGTTCTCCGAGGTGATGGGCACGCCCGACCGGGCGATTCCGCAGGGTCTTCTGAATAAGTCCTACTGCGTGGTGTTAGTGCCCGGCCTGAAGAAAGCCGCCGTGATAGTAGGCGGTAAGTTCGGCCGCGGCTATGCCGTTTGCCGCGCCGCGGGAGGCGAAGGCTGGGGACCGCCGGCCGCCATCCGCATCGAAGGCGGCAGCATCGGGCCGCAGCTCGGCGTGTCGTCCACCGACGTGGTGCTGCTGATTATGAACGAAGGCGGAATGAAGCGGCTCACCAGGAGTAAGTTCACGATTGGAGCCGAGGCCACGGCCGCCGCCGGGCCGGTAGGCCGCGACGCCGCTGCCCAGACCGATGCCTTCGTCACGGCGGAAATTCTCTCCTGGTCGCGATCCAAAGGCCTCTTCGCCGGGGCCTCGCTGGATGGCGCCACGCTGCGCAACGACATCGACGAGAACCAGGCCATGTACGGGCAGAGGTGGAGCAGCAAGCAGATTCTGCCCAGCGGCGCCAGGCCCATTCCCGCCGCGAATAAGTTGCTGGAAGTGTTGAGTAAGTACTCGCCTCGAAGGGTGGGGTAGCGGGGCGCTCAGCTACCGGTCTGCGACCAATCGCGATGTCGTCTCCCCCTGCCAGATCCGCACCGTAGTCCGCGAATTTCGCGACAAGCTCTTCACCGATATCTTTCCCGGCCGTACCGAGGTTCCCAAGGCGCTCGTCTTTGCACGCGACGACAGATGGACTTCAGCAACACCGAGTTCGAACTGTACCGCCTCTCCGAAGGCGACATCCTCCTGAACGACAGAACTCCTGATGTCGTGGAATTTGCAGTGAGCCCGCAGGTGGGGCAGGCGGTGCTCGCCTGCCCTCGATCCTATTCGAACAGCGGGCCTGATTCAGTGCGGGCGGGCAGGCGGCACCGCCTGCCCCACCTGCGAAGCACTCGCCACCGAAAGGAATGGCTCAGCCCATTTTCCCCCGCCAGGCAGAAACTGCGGGGCGACATCAGGAGTTCTGAACGAGGGCCAAAGTCTGGAATTAGTGGGAAGGCCAGCTATTTACCGCGGCGAGATTCCAGACTGCTGCTTCCAAAATACGCTTATCCGCTTTCGCGCGGTGCCCGACGTGATTCCGGAGTATGCACTCTTCGTCTTTCGGGCGTGGCTCCGCTCGGGCGCGTTCCGAAAGATCGCGCGCTGGACTACCACGATGGCGCACCTCGGGGCTGAACGCTTCGCAGCGATGCAGTTTCCATGGCGCCCGATCGAGAGTCAACGGCGCATAGTCGAACACCTTGAAGCGTCCCTCTCCTCGGTGGCGCACCTGCGCGCCGAGGTCGAACGCACTCTCGTCCGGGCCGCTCGTCTTCGGCAAGCCATCCTCCAAGAAGCTTTCGAAGGCAAGCTAGTCCCGCAAGACCCCAACGACGAGCCTGCTGCAATCCTCCTTGAACGCATCCGCGCGATCCCGCCCGCTGGAAGGCGGAAGACGCCTGTCTCAGGCCGCACCAAACTGCTACCCTCAAGAATATGACCGTCGTCATAACCTCCAAGGACGAACTGATCGTGCCTCGCAGCGTGCGTCGCAGGGCCGGAATCAAGACGGGAGACCGTGTGGAGTTCAAGGTCTCCGGCGGCGTCATCAACATCGTCCCGAAGCTGCCGTCCGCCGATGACGAATACACACCGGCGCAGCGGAAGGTCATCAATGCCCGTCTGAAACTGTCGCTGGAAGATGTGAAAAAAGGCCGCACGTCCGGCCCGTTCGATACCGCGGCCGAGATGGCCGCCGCCCTCAATCGGGAGATCCGGAAAATGTCCCCGCGCAAGCCCAAGCCGCGGTCTCGATGAAGCTCAACTTTTCCAGCCCGCGGGTTGCTGCCGCCCTCAAAGACGCGCCGCTCACAATCAGGAGGGCGTTTTATAAGCAAGCCGCATTGCTCGCCGGGAATCTTCACCACCCCTCTCTGCGCGCCAAGAAGTACGACGAGGCCAACGATATTTGGCAAGCCCGCGTCAACCGCGACTGGAGATTCTACTTCGTGATCGTCGACGACGCCTACGTCATTCTGGATGTCATCCCTCACCCCAAATAAGCAGCCCTTCCAGGTCGCAACCGATGTCCTCTCCCGCCCCCAATCTCGTCAACAAAGTCTGGAACTACTGCAACCTGCTCCGCGATGACGGTGTTTCCTACGGCGACTAGCCCAGATAGCGGCAGATCTCGCGACGCCGGAAAGCGGCGCCGGCAAGGACCCGAGCGCCTAGCTTCCTTCCAAACAAAACCGCCTTCCAAGCATCGTCAGTACTTATCCAGACTTTTCAGCGTATGATAACGAAAGGAGCACCGATGGAAATCGACCGCGCCGCGCCGGCAACCCAGGGCGACCTGCTGGACCTGAAGGGTGAACTGAAGGGTGACCTGCTGGACCTGAAAGGTGAACTGAAGGGCGACCTGCTGGACCTGAAGTACGAACTGAAGCAGGACATCGCCATGATCCGTTCGGAGATGCAGCACACGTTCGACGCCCTCATCGAGCGCATGGCCGACAACCAAACGGAGCTGCTCAAGGCATTCTACGGCTTCGCCACATCCACGGATGTCAAGCTCAAGGATGGCGAGCAGTCCGACGCTATGCTCCGCCAGCGGCTCTCCACGGTTGAATCCCGTCTCCTCGAAGTGGAGAAGCGTCTGAATATGCCTCCCGCTGCATAATCTAGCCGATCGCAACTTCAATAATCCCTCAATCCAGCGCAATCGTAATAGCCCCCGCGGCGATCAGCAGCACGCCCACGCCTTTGCCCCAGGTCAGCTTCTCGCCGAGGAACGCGGTGGCCAGCAGGATCACAAACACCACGCTCAGCTTGTCCACGGGCGCCACGCGCGACGCTTCCCCCACCTGCAGCGCGTGAAAATAGCACAGCCACGACAACCCCGTCGCCACGCCCGACAAGCCCAGAAACAGCCACGTCTTCGTAGTGAAAGGCTGGAACGGCGCCGCAGTCCTGGTGGTCAGCGCCAACAGCCAGACGAACACCACCACCACTGAAGTACGCACCGCGGTCGCCAGGTTGGCGTCCACTCCGGCGACTCCCTTCTTCGCCAGAATGGCGGTGAACGCCGCGAAAACGGCGGAAAGCAGCGACCAGACAAGCCACGTCATGACGTCCAAGCTATCACGCCTGGACTCTTACGCGGCGGCGGCAGCGGCCGCTTCGGCCAACGGCGCGCGCAATCGGAAGAACATGACAGCGGCCGCCAATTGCGCCACTACTCCGAACACCACCAGCGCCATCACCGAGTGGTCGTAGAGCAGCCCCATGGTGGCGCTTCCCAAAAACCACATGATGCCGTAGACCCCGTTGAAGGCGCCGAAAGCGGCGCCGCGCTTGTTCATGGAGACCACCTGCGCGATGCCCGACCGCAGGGAGGCGTCCTGCGCGCCCATGCCGATCGCCCAGCAGGCCACACTGGCGACCGCCGCCGCCGGCCCGCCCAGGAATCCCAGTGGCAGACCCACCAGCGAGAACAGGATGCCCAACGAGAGTATCACGATCCCGAAGCGGTCGAACAGCTTCCCCAGGACCAGCGCGGCCAGCCCGTTCACACCCATGGCGCCCGCGAACAGGAGCGGAATCACCGCCGGCTTGGCCAGTGCGGTGGCCTGGAAATGGTATCCCAGCAGCGGGAAGTCCACAAAGCCCAGGGCCAGCACGCCCGCGGCTGCCACATACATCCAGAAAACTTTGGGCAACGGCTTGTTCTGCACCTGCCGCGGAGTGGCCTGGCCCGCTTGCGGATAGACCAGGCGCGCCACCAGCAGAGCGATCAGCGCCCCCGCCGCGGGAAACGCCAGCCGCAGAAATGCCGGGCCGAAATGCTGCGACCGCATCACCGCGTCGGCCATCAGCAGCGGACCCAGCACGGCGCCGGTCTGATCCATGGCGGCATGCACGCCGAATCCCCAGCCGTGGCCGATCTTGCCGGTGGCCTCGGAGAGCAGCACATCGCGCGCCGGCCCGCGCAGGCTCTTGCCGGTGCGCTCCACCACTACCAGCAGCGCCGCCATTTTCCAGTTGCCGGCGAAAGCCATGGCCGGCACCACCACCAGGTTTAAGACGTAGCCGCAGATGGCCACGGTCCAATAGGCCCGCGTGCGGTCCACCAACCGGCCCGAAAAAAAGCGCAAGCTGGCGGCAATCATCTCACCCAGCCCGGCGATCATTCCCACGGCGGCGGCACTGGCGCCCAGATCCTTCAGGAAGGGACCGATGATGCTGTATGCCCCTTCGTAGGTCATGTCCGCGAACAGACTGACCACTCCCAGGCAGACGATGAAGCGGAGCGCGCTAGCGCGTTCCTCTTTGGAGGCCATGAATTTTGTACCTTATCGCTTACCGGACGAAACGCAAAAGCAGAGCGGGCGTCTCCGGCCTGTCGAACAGCGTTTCGCACACCGAAAGTATTCCCAAAATCAGCAGCACCCCCACCGCCGCGTAGCGGATGGTCCGGGGAGCGAAGTGCGCCTGAATCCAGCCGCGGACACTGGCGCCCACGGAGGCCGCGAGAGCACCCTTGGTGACCATGGCCAACACCGCGCCCACCCACACCGCCAACGGAGCGGCGTATTTGGCAGCCAGGGTGGCGGCTGTGATCTGGCCTACGTCGCCCCACTCGGAGAAGAAAATGGCCGCGAAGGAAACCAGCATCGCGCGGTGAACGGGGTACTCTTTGGGCTTCACTTCGCGCTTATCCGGCTTGCGCCAAAGCACCACGGCGATGGCGAAGAAGTTGATCGCCGTGATGGTGGCCACCAGCCACGAAGGCAAGGTGGAGATGGCCTTGCCCACCATCACCGCCACTCCCATTTTCAACATGAAGGCCAGCGCCATCCCGCACAGGATCGGCACCCAGCGGTATCGCGTGGCCAGCACGCCCGTGGTGTAAAGCAATTTGTCGCCTACGATCTCGGCGAGAAACACCGTGCCATACGCGGCCAGCACAATTGGAAGCATTGGACCCGAAAACCTCTCCCATTCCTGAAGTAATTCGCAGTATATAACAGGCGCCGCGGCCGGCAGTGGATCGAACTACCGCCGGTAGTAACCGGGCTATTTTTTGGACCCGCCGTTCAGCAGGCGGTCGATGGCCGGCCCCAGCCCGCTGCCTTCGAAAATCGCGCTCGTCAGCGGGCCGTACTCGTGATCCGCGCGTATCGTGCCGGCGGCATCGATCATGAATAGGCGCGGGTATTTCAGATTGCTGGAAAGCACATACGAATAGGCCATCTGCCCCGAGTCGAAAAGAATGGGAAAGGTGATGTTGTGCCCGGCGATGAAATCTTTGACCTTGGCGGGCTCGTCCGGCGAATTCACCACTGCGAGGATGGCGATTTTGTCGCCGTATTTCGCTTGCGCCTGCTGCAGATTGTCGGCAAACGTGGCGCAGTGCGGGCAGGTGCTTTGGATGAACGCCAGCAGCACGGGTTTGCCGCGATAGTCGTACAGGTCATGCTCCACGCCCTTGCTATCCACCAGGGAAAAGCCGGGAGCGCGCCGGTCCGCCGCGGCCGCCATAAACGCGGTCGCGCACAACAGAGTAGTCAGGATCTTTCGCATTTCCATTCCAAATTAGCACACCGCATTCCGGCGTCCGGCGCTAGTCTTTCCCCACATCGAATTTGATGGTGGAATGGGCATCGTACTTGCGATACTGCTGGAATTGGATCTCTACCTTGGTCCAGGTTTTGTAGTAAAGCGCCGATTCCGCCGCGAGTTGCGGCAGGAGGAATTCCTGGGAGCCAATCATGGCGGTTGCGTAGCGGACTTCCAGCCGAAATCCGAGCGGTACCCGGCGGCCGCTCCTGGTAACGGCAGCCGGATCGCTTTCCATTTGGAAGCGCTTGCCCGGTATAATGTCTCCGACCACTCCCTGGATCCAGCCGTATCGCGCCAGCTCAAACAAATCGGCATCGACCATGACAAAACCGTGCAGGAACTTGTGGCCGAAGCGATCAATGGACTTTTTCAGAAGTACGGCAAACCGCCGATTTCGTGACGCCTACGCGTCCGCATCCAGACATGTCGGCACTCCAACTGGCTTTCGGAATACGACCCGAATCAGGCCGTTCTGAGTCGACTCGTGATCGCAGGGCCGCATTACGCGTAGTGGCGCTGATTCCACGTGAAGATCGCCTCTGCCTGGGCTTTCAGGGCGCAGTGGGCCAGCATGGCGTCGTAGATGCCGCCGCCCACGATGCCCAATGACGCGGCTGATTGCAGCGCGTCCGCATATTCATCGCCGCTGAGCGCGACGATGGAAAGTCTCTCGCGGATGCTACCGATGAACAGCATCGCCTGCTCGCCGCTGATGCGGTGTTTGCCCGGCATCCGGGTCAGGGTCGAGTAAACTTCGGCTAAACTGTGCGCTCCGCAGCAGCCGGTTGATTTGTCAAATTGGATGAACAGCGCGAGGCTCGCCTGATGGTGTACGTGGTCGCCGTAAAATACCGGCACCAGAACAGACGTGTCGAAGAATCCCCTCATTCGGCCTTGCCGAGGTTAACCAGGTCGCGTTCCTCGCGGATCAGTTGCAGCATCTCATCAGTGGCGGAGGCAGGCAGGGGCTGCCCGGAGTGAAAGACCCAGACGCCGTGCTCCTTTGTCAGTGGACCCGTCCCGCGTACCGGGCGCAACGTGATCCGCTCTCCGGCGGTTTCCATTTCCAGCGCGTCGCCAGCCTCCAAATGCAGTTGCTCGCGCAAGGGCTTGGGTATAACGACGCGACCTGCCTTGTCAATGATTAGGCGTGTGTTCATTCTGGCACAATACTCTGGGAGCAACCACCAGTCAATACCATTATGGCCGATGCGGGCTAATGTTTCTTATGATCGACGTAGTTGAGCTCCGATTCCTGCCTGTCGAGCAACTTCCAGTGGGAACCGCCAGGCGAGTTGCCGGCGCTGCGGACCGCGAGTTGGGTCAGAACTCCTGATGTCGTGGAATTTGCAGTGAGCCCGCAGGTGGGGCAGGCGGTGCTCGCCTGCCCCACCTGCGAAGCTCNNCCATTTTCCCCGCCAGGCAGAAATTACGGGCGACATCAGGAGTTCTGTGGGTACGGGTGAAGTTCTGGAGGCGACCGCCATATGCGAGAGCCGCCTCCCGCATCCGCGAGACTCGCCTTCTGCCCGACCGCATCGGGCAAGGGAACCTGGCCATAGGCCGACAGAATCAGGACGGCTGGCATATTCCTGTGCGGACACTCATCACCTTCTTATACGGCAAATCACTCCGCATGGAGGCATGAAGTGCGTTCTAGCCGGCCAGCCGCTTCAAGGATTCCTCGAACGGAGCATACGCCACGCCTTTTTCCGTAATGATGGCGGTCACATAGCGCGCCGGCGTCACATCGAAAGCCGGATTCTGAACGGCGGTGCCTGCCGGAGCCACCGGATGGCCGAAAATATGCGTGACTTCGGCGGCGGGGCGCTGTTCGATGGGAATTTGCGCACCCGACGCCAGCGTCAGGTCCAGCGTGGAAATCGGCGCGGCCACGAAAAACGGCACGCCGTTCTCCTTCGCCAGCACGGCCACCGAATACGTGCCCACTTTGTTGGCCACGTCGCCATTGGCGGCAATCCGGTCCGCCCCCACCACCACGCAACCAATGCGGCCCGAATGCAGGAAGTGGCCGGCCATATTGTCGGTGATCAGCGTGGCCGGGATGCCGTCCTGCTGCAGTTCCCACACGGTTAGCCGGGCGCCCTGCAGAAACGGGCGGGTTTCGTCGGCATACACGTCGACCGTTTTGCCGGCTTCGATGGCGGCGCGAATCACGCCCAGCGCCGTACCGTATCCCGCCGTGGCCAGAGCGCCGGCATTGCAATGTGTCAGCACGGTCTTCCGGTCGGGGACCAGCGGCGCGCCGTTGCGCCCGATGGCGCGGCAGATGGCGATATCCTCCTCGCGCACCAGCAGCGCCTCTTCCACCAGGCGGCGGCGGATCTCCTCCACCGGGCGGCCGCGCAGCGACGTGTACAGGCGCTTCATGCGGTCGATGGCCCAGAACAGGTTGACCGCCGTGGGACGGGTCGCCGCCAGCGTGGCGCAGATGGTCTCCATCTGCCGGTCGAGATTCTCTTCGCCAGCGCCGAGCGCGCCCAGTGCCACTCCCATGGCCGCGGCTACGCCGATTGCCGGCGCGCCGCGGATAATCATATTCCGGATCGCCGCCGCCACTTCTTCGTAAGTGCGGCACGTCACGTACGTTTCTTCCAGAGGCAGCCGTGTCTGGTCGATCATGACGACGGCCCCGTCCACCCACTGTATCGTCTCTACCATGCCACACCAGGATAACAACCATGCATCGGAAACCCGCTCCCGTTTGTTCCAATCCTGCCGATATGCGGTATTGGGAATGAAAATGCGTTTCTTCATGGTAATCGCCCTCTTAGGGGCCGCGTGCGGCGCGCAGGAAGCCGTCCCGTCCGGGAATGTGCTGACCAATCGCGATGTTGTGACGCTGGCGGATGCCGGCTTCGGTCTGGAGTTCATTGTTGAAATGATCGGCACCAGCCGCACCGAATTCGACACCACCGCGGACGCCATCGCCGAACTTAGGAAGCACGGCGTCAAGGACGACATTATTCGGGCGATGCGGAACGTGCACGTTTCAGAGAACAAGGCTGCCGCCCCGGCGTTTGACAGCGTCCGGACCGAACCGATCCGAGTCTTCGTGGAGGCCGGGCCGTCGCCTGCGCAGACTGCCGAAATCGTGCATTCGCTGGCCGTGAACTGTCCCGCCCTGTTGGTCACGAGCCGGAAGGATGCCGCCACGTTCCTGATCGTGCTGGACCGCACCGCCAGAAAAGTGCTCCGCCGCGCCACCACCAAAATGGTGGTATTCGATCGCGCGGGCGATACCGTATACGGCTCGGAGCGGCCGTTGGGCAAGGCGGCGCGCGGCTTCTGTCCCCTGGCGAAAAACCTGCCGGGGGCAAAAGTGGAGGAGAGCCTGCCCGGCAGCCGGTTCTCCTTGCGGTGAGGGCTATGCGGCGTCTACTTCCATTGTGGCTTCTGGCGGCAGTTCCACTCCTCCACGGCGGACCGGTCGAGATCCGAACCTCGGACCTTCCCTGGGCGATTGTGAACACCGGGTATCACTTTGCGATCGAGACCGGGGTGAACGCACGCTGCCCGGATAGCGACGTAGTTCTGTCGTTGAGCGATGGAACGCTGCCTCATGGAATTGAGATGCGCGGTGGCTACCTTCTGGGAATACCGAAGGAAACCGGGATATTTCATTTCTCCGTACGGGCCGCGAATAACTGTTCCGCGGTAGTGAAGGCCCTGGAACTGGTGGTCACGGGGAAACCCATTCTCCGAGTCTATCCGCAAGAGCTTACNNGGCTCGGGACTGCGCTCCGACGTGGTCTCGCTGGGGGTAGATGCGAAAAATCTGGCACCCGGAGTGTATCGCACCTCGGTTCGATTCTCGACGTGGTTGGGGGCTAACTCGCCAGCAGTCCCGGTTACGCTGAAGGTCGTGGCGGCAGAGTAGTACTCTTACTTAGGGCCTGTGTGGAGATAACCTTGGTCGCCGGCGGCACGCTCGCCATCGAGCAGGCGCCGGCGGCGAATTTCGATCTTCGCGAACTCGCCAATCTCCAGCGCTCCACGCATTTGGTGTCGGGAGCGGTGGAGATTATCCGCAGGCATGTCGGGGCTTGGTTACGGCTCATAGGAATAGCCCTCCCCTCGAACCGTAGCAGCGTTCTGGGTGTGCCGTGACACGGACCACGATCGAAACAGGAACCGGCGCACTGGTTCTGAACCGCCGGGTGCTTGCACGGCTGCGGGAGGCACGTCTCTGAACGACCGCTCCCTCGCGGTCGAGGCTCTGTAAACACTTACAAACATTGAGACGCCATTCTGAGCCGCGCGAGCCAGCAAGCGGTTCTTAACCAAAATCCCG
>PLRZ01000247.1 GCA_003164075.1 Bryobacterales bacterium
CCGACACCGACTAAGAAAAATAGCCACGGATAAACACCGATAAACGCGGATAAAAAACAACTATGTTTTGCTCAGTCTTATCCGTGTTCATCCGTGGCCATTCATTGCTTCTTCAGATGTGGCGTATCCAACGGTAGGCTTCTTTGCGGTCGCCGGCGAACTCGAAGTCAATCAGGCGCTCGTGGCTATAAACCTAAAAACGGCGGTTGACCGCCGGCGTTGCCGGCAAGTCCGAGACCTGTATGGGTTTCCAACTGCCGCGCAGTTCACCCGTTGGGTGACAACTGCCGTTTCTGCAAGCACTTGGGGCTAAAGAGGAAGCTTGTGTGGCGGCCTGTCAACCGCCGTTTTTAGGATAAACGGAATAGACCAGACGGTAATCACGGCCGAGGCGAACGGAGAAACGGTTTGCCCGCCCCTTAAGTTTCTTGCCCCGGTAAGGGTTCGATAACACATCGCGGACGGCCTAGACGGCCTTTTGCCGGATCTGAGCCCGGAGGGCGAGCAGGTCCTTTTCGAACGAACTGGCGTAACTACCGTTCCAGCTCATGCCCAAGCTGATCGAGAAGCTCCTGGAGCGGATGGCGCCGCTCTTTCAACCTGGCGTCACAGAGGGCGTTGATGGCTTGGTCTTCCGTTGCGATGGCGGTCTTGCGAGCCCGCCGGTAGACTTGGTCAACGCAGCAAGTGGCCTTGCGGCGAACAGACACCACGGTACCGGCGCGAGCTTTCATAACTAGCATGATCCTATCACAGGACCTGGCCACGGATAAACACGGATAAACGCGGATAAAAAACAACCAGGTTTTGCTCGGTCTTATCCCGTGTTCATCCGTGGCCATTCAGTGCCTTAGTCCCGTCTGGTCCGGTGATGGTGGTCGTCACAGGCCCAAGGCGCGGCGGAGGGCGGTGTCCACTTCAGCCATGCGGACCGAGGGCAATGCACCGGCTTCGGGAGTCACCAGCCGGGACGGGTCGAGAGATCGGACTTGAAAGCATAGAAACACCGTGTCCCGCGGCAACCCGGATTCGGCCGCCGTAACCCGAACATTCACCGGATAGTCGCGGGAGATGTTGCCGGCATCAGTGCCTACCACTACCGTGACCACCAGCGGGAGACGGTTGATAGCGTCGCTCGAAACGACCAGGACCGGCCGGCTCCCGGCTTGTTCCCGGCTCCGGACGGGATCGAGCGACGCATAGTGTATTTGGCCGCGCCTAATCATCCCCAAGGCGATCCATTTCGGTGGCAGCGAAGTCTCTGGCAATGGCAGCGCACTCCGCCTGGACTTGCGGGTCCTCGGCCATGGCGGCGACGGCATCATGGAACTCCTGCTGGCGGCGCCGGGCGATGTACTCCTGAAGAGAGACGATGACCAGCCGGTTCAGGTTAGTGCGGAGTTCGGCAGGGGCGACGGAGTTTAGCTCGCCGATTAAAGCAGCGGGCAAGGCTACGCTGCGGCGTACTGTCGAAGCTCGTGAATGACCCTTCATGTCACACTAATATTAACACCTTCTGTCACCCCTGCGCCCTGGTGTATCCGTGGCCATACTGTCCCCGCTGTCAGATGTCCTCTTTGTGCCGGGGCATTTTCTGACGTAGCCCCAAGGGAACGAAACCAACGGTTTCTTTCCCTTAGAATCCTTTTCCTCCCTTTTGGGACCGTACGTGGAATCAGTTTCTGTTTTTGATTCTGGACGATCATGAGGTCTCCTTTGTTGGGCGGCTGCGGTGTTGTGCTGGTCCGCGCTCTGATCGCCATCCTCTGCTGTAACGGGTCACGATATTCGGCGCCGCCATTCTCAAGTTCGCCGCGTCGTTCGGTCGAGGTCTTTCCCCTCTTATCGGGAGGGGTTGTTTTGGAACGGCCCGGAGTCAAGGGCGCGCCGGTGTTTGGCGCGGGGAAGCCGACCCTTGACGGCGAGGAGCGTTCCAAGAGAATCGAGTGAGGGGGGAAAGACCGTCGCAGAATTGCCGGGCTAGAATCTGACCCGATCGGCCAAAATATCGCGGTCCGTTACAAGTACCGCTGAGCGTGGCCGCCCATTGGTCGGCCAGCGAGACTGTGGTACAGCTCGATGTCGTTTGTGACCTTGATGCCGTGGCCGGCGCAATACTCGACAACAGCCGCTTCGAGCACGTGAGCGTCGCGAGTACAGAGGACATCCACTTTGCCTAGGACCGCCGTTTGCACAATTGGATCGTCATCTGGGTCGGCGGCTACAACCCGATCTGGCGTAGTGGTGAACACAANNCACCCGGGCAATTTCGCTGAGGATGTACGGTGAGCTTACCAGGACGTGGGACCCCGAGACGATCTCCTGCAAGAGCCTGCCCGCCAAGCCCTGCTCGTCCCCGGCAGCTCGGACCAGGATGTTCGTGTCCAGGACTACGCGCATCAGCTGCGCCGACGACGGACGTCGCTCATGGCCTCGTCGATCAGCGATTCGAACTCGTCGCCTGGGATCGCCCTAGCCCTCTCCGACATCTCCTTAATGCTTTCTGAAAGGCGTTCTGCCGCGATTCTGCGCGCCTCTCCTGAAGGCGCCGGGCGGGCCGCCAAGGCGGTCACACCTACCTGCTCTTCTTCTGCTAAACGGCGACCCAAGAGAGCCTCCAACGCGCGCCGGGCATCCTCCCCCAAATCTCGTACACTGTGGAACGCGATTTCTGCCATAACGACTCCTGCCTCATCCTACCATTTCAAAATACGCCACTCCGAGCATCCTCACCCGAACTTCAATAGCTCGGCCCTGGAAAGATGAAGCTCTCTGCCCATCAGTTGCAGTAGTCGATCATCCAGTTTCCTTTGCCCATGGCTGAGCCAGGTGTGAATACTTTCCCAATCAGCGGCCTACATCGCCCTCTTGACGCGCGTCGCCATTCCCGCGCGGCTTTAGTCCCCCGACAATCTGAAAGCCCACCTTGTGACCCGCCGGGCCGGAGGTGTGTCTACGCCCCAGATCCCATTGAGCCTTTGGAGCGGTCATTGAAGCTGATAATGCCAGGTGGTAGCCTTTTGAGGATGGTGTGGACGAATGTCCGCGCAAGCTAGATGGATTCCTGTGCTTCCTGCAATGTTGGCTCCCAGGGCGCGCCAGGATATCGGAACCTCGCTGCATAATCAGTCAAAGGAGTGACGTCTTCTATGGCTGGGGTGAGCGAGCCATCTATCCGTGTGCACA
>PLRZ01000485.1 GCA_003164075.1 Bryobacterales bacterium
GCTGAACCATCACCTCACAGCACCGAACTGGGAGGCGGCAATGGAACAGGAGTTATGCCTGAAGGTGCTGGTTGATCAACTGCCACACCAGTCGCGTCACATGGCTCATTACCGGACTCTGGGATTCTCCTGGAATGAGATCGGGCGGGCGCTTCACATCTCGGGGAAGCAGGCGAGGTCTCGATTCTATTACGAGCTAAATAAACTACAAATGAAACTGCTTGGCACCAGAACAGACGGTACCGGTCATCCGGAGGAGTCAGATTGATGGACGAAAAACTTGAGCGAGGACTTCCTGGCAACCGTGTCGAAAAACGACTCGTCAAGATGCTTGGCGAGGCCACCAGGAGGTACTGCCCGAACCCGGAGCGCCTCGACTGTCCGAGCCCCAACGCGGTCAACGCAGTGGTCGTGCGGGACCTTTCATTCCCCGATTTTGATAACGTCGTCGATCACATTGCTACGTGTGCGCCTTGTTTAGAGGAGTACAATCGCCGCCGCCACCGCAATCGGTTACGCAAGGCAGGCGGAGTCCTGTTGGCGTGTGCGAGCCTACTCTTGCTGGCGCTTTTCTGGAACCGCGGCCTGTTGAAACAACATCGCGCCAACGAGCCGATTGCCAAAGAGGCGCCCACACCCGTGATTGCCGCGATGCTCGACTATACGAATTGGACGGCTGAGCGCTCGGAGCAATCGCGCCCGCGGCCTGCCGAGACTCCGCATTTGACCCGAGCGCGGCTCGATCTCACTATAAAACTGCCAATCGGTACCGAAGACGGGATCTATACGGTCCAATTTCGGTCCAAGAGCGACGAACCCGTGGCTGAGGCAGTTGGTACGGCGGCCTGGAACGGGACAGCCGAGGCCTTGAAGATCAGTACCGACTTGCGCAATGTTCCGGCCGGTGCCTACTCCGTTACCATTCGGGCAGCGAATTCATCATTGCGCCAATACGCCGTTGTTTTGGAGTGAAGCTATGATGCGACTTTCAATCCTATTTTTTCTGATGCTGGAGATCCTGCCATTGCGGCCACAGGAGAGGCAGACTGCACACGACATGTTGCAACGTGCCCTCCACCTCGCAGATCTTTACAACTGGGACGACGCCGGCAAGGATTTTGCTGATGCCGAGAAATTGTTCCTCGCCGCCGGCGACCAGCGGAACGCCTTGTACGCCAAGCTGGGCAGAATTCGTTCAGCCGTCGACCAGCGAGCACTACCCCCAACTGCGGCTGAGCTCGCGTCTGAATTGGACAACAATCCGCTCCTGCAAGCGGACAAGCGACTCCGGCTGTTCTGTCTGATCGTGAAAGGTGACATTGACGGTGAAATCGAGGCCGGTGCAATGCGTGAGGATTGGCGGGACGTGCAGGCCCTAGCATCGGAACTGGGGGAAAAGAAATGGCAGTATCGCGCCCTCGCTCAACTCGGTATAGCGGCTTTCTACAACGGCGATCTCGCGACCGCCGGAAAGAATGTCGCTAGCGCTTTGGCTGCGGCCACCAAGGAAGGTGACGGTGCGGCCCAAGTTCGCTTTATGACTACTCTCGGGATCGGTCTGCGCGAGGCGCATATGAACGAAGAGGCGCTAACGTATTTCGACAATGCTCTCAGGATCGCTAGCACCATTCCCGACATCGGCTACCCGTTCTTTACCAAGGAGGCGCTCCTCGAAGATCTGATCGACGCCAAACGGATTGATGCCGCTCAGAAGTTGGCCGATGAGATTCTGGCCCAGGCACAGCAGCGACATCACCCTCAGGCCGAGGCGATTGTCTTGACGCTCGAAGCTCATATCGCTACGCAGCGACACGATGACGTGGCGGCGTTGCACACCCTTCAGCAATCGATGGCACTATCTGAATCCGGCGGCTTCGTGAGGGATCTCGCGGATGCGCAGGCTCTGGCCTCCGACATCTATCGGGACGGCGGCAAACTCGAGAAGGCGACGGAGTTTGCAAATCTGGCCGCGACTTCCACTCAGGAAAGTGGCGATACATGGTCGGTCCCACGCCGACTACAGGCCGTGGCCCTGTTGGATATCAAGCAAGGCCAGTATGAGGAGGCAGACCGCGTCTTTGACCGAGCGTCGGCTTTTGTCGACGCCCTGATCGGCTCTCACTCCAGCGTTCTGGAGAAGACAGCCCTGATCACGGCGTCCAGCGAGCTATATTCACAGCACTTTGCACTGGTCGCGGATCGATTCAACGACCCTTCCAAAGCCTACTCGATTATCGAACAGGTGAGGGGCCGCGTCACGACCGATCTCCTCATGGCTGGCGCTGTCGCTCCTGCGCAAGCGAAGAAAGACCAACTTGCCATTTCCGAACTACGCCTCAAGTTGGCGGCAGCGCGATCAACCAGCGATGTTCGCCAAATTCGTGACCAGATCTTCCTGGTGGAACAGACTCGGTGGGTCACTCCTGAGATTAGTATTCTGAAGGCGAAGTCGCACGACCCGGTTAGCATGGAACAGGTCCAGCGTGGCCTCGATCCCGTGGCGGTTATCCTGGAATACGTTTTGGCGAATCCCCGCTCGTAT
Organism: Bryobacterales bacterium; assembly: GCA_003164075.1. Next base: position 2,543 of record PLRZ01000485.1, read on the forward strand.
TGCCTCGTCATTTCAAAGAGGGATGTCCGTATCCTGCCGCTCGCTGGCAAACAGAGTATCGAAGCTTTGATCTCTGCGTACTTGAAGGCCGTGAAAGCGAAGGCTCCAGCCCACAACGAAGGCCGGCGCCTGTATGATGCGCTTCTGGCTCCCATCCCCTTGGCGGCACAAAAGGAGCATCTCTTCGTGGTGCGCGACGGCCCGCTCCACCTTGTGCCCTTCGATGGGTTCATTGATGAGGGCGGCCGGTACGTCGCCGAGACCCATAC
>PLRZ01000188.1:0-4618 GCA_003164075.1 Bryobacterales bacterium
AAAACAGGTTAGTCGGACGACGGTCTATGTGTCTTCGTGCGCGCCGAGACGACTTTTTTTGTGTTTTCTCTGTGTCTCCGTGCCTCTGTGGTGAATCTACCCTTCCAGCTTCGCGCTCAACATCTTCTCGCCGTACCAGTGCCAGGCGGGCTCGGCGACACTGCCGCGGGCCGCGAGCCAGGTGTCCACTCGCGGGTTCACGGGAACGTGACGCTCGGGGATCTTCGCCCCGGCACTTACCAGCACATCCAGAATTTCGAGATAGACATCAGGGTCGCCGGCGTGCGCGGCCGACCATAGAGCCTGGCCCAACACCGTCCCTCCATACCTGTTTTCCACTTCCAGCGGTGCGCCAGATCGCAGCAGCAGTCTGACCGTATCGGGATGTCCGCCGATGGCCGCCCAGTGGAGCGCGGTCTGACCGTCGGCGCGATGAGCGGCAAGGTCCACTCCTTTTTCCAGCAGGAACTCCGCCACGCTGTTGCGGCCGTATGCGCTGGCATACAGGATCGCGTCCCTGGTTTGCTCCGCGGGGGCTTCCTCAAAGAGAGTCCGGACGGCTTCGAGCCTGCCGAGGCCGGCGGCGCCCGCGAGGTCGAGCCGCGCGCCTTTGCCGGCGAGGAATTCGGCGGCTTCCGGCTGTCCGTTCCCGAGGCAGGCAGTCACCAGCGACGGCTTTTCCAGGGACGCGCCATGGTCCAGCAACTTCCGGAGCAAGTCCAACTGGACACCGGCGCGCTGGGGATGGATGCTGGTGGCGGTCAGTTCGAGAGTGGCGCACCCGCCGCCATACACGTGGGCCGTGGCGTCCACCTCTGCACCGGCGTTCAACAATAAGTCGGCGATTTCGACGATGTTCTTCGGCGTTTTCTGACGGTAGTTTTCGACGCCGTTGGCCGAAACATAAATCAACAAAGTGGCGGCGTGCTCGCGCGTGGAACGGGCGCGAGTCAGCTCGCGGTCGGCGCGAAGTAAGTCGCGTAGCGCGTCGGCGTCACCGTTGACGATCGCGTCGGCCGCGGCTTCGAACCGGGAGACGGGCGAATTCCGCGCCAGCGCCTCCAGATGGCGGACGAACTTCGGCCAGCTTTCGAAACCATAAGACCGGGCGATCGCAAATTGTGCCTTAGTGAGAGTAGGATGGTCCGCTAACTTATGCCGGGCGAATTCTCCCAGCGGGCCGGCAACCTTCTCGCCTGACTTACTGGCCTTGAGGAGTCCCTTTGCCAGCTTCTTATAGTTCTCGATGTTAGGCCGCGGCGGAAGCGGCAGGGCGTTTTGCGGGTTCGGAAACATACGAATCTCCCTTCAATTGCAAGCCTGGAGTCCGCACAGATCAGGCTGAAAGAAGGTTCGCAACCGTCGGTCAATTTCGTTGGGTGGGCATGGCCCTTTCCGCGGACTGGATGCGCCCCTAGCGCTCCAGCCAGTATATCAAACGGGTAGAATGGGGCCGGATGCCGGGGCGAGAAAACGAATGGCTGTGGGGCTGGGACCCGACGCCGGGGATCGTGTCGGTATGGGCGGAGCCGGACGGGCGTGCGCTGGTGTGGCGCAGGTTGGCGCAGACCGGCGCATTACTGCGCGAAGAGGCCCGGTTCCGGCCGTGGGTGCTGATCGACCGGCTGGACTATGTGCAACAGACCGGCGGCGAGGTGACCTGCCGGGAGCTTGACGGGCCGGGTTCCCTGCGGTACCTGGTGAGCGCCGAAGATGGCAAAGCACTGGCCCGCGCGGGCCGCTGGCGCGAACTGGGAAAAGCCTCCGCACTGGTGCTGCCGCCGGAGGAACAATATCTTGTCTCGACGGGGCGAACTTACTTCCGCGATCTCTCTTTCGACCAACTCCATCGCATGCAGTTCGACCTGGAGACTACGGGGCTGGACCCGGAGCGCGACCGGATCTTCATGATCGCGGTGCGCGATCCAACTGGCGCGACGGAGACGCTCGAGATTCGCAGTGAAGGAGACGCCGGCGAAGCGGAGTTGATCCGCAGGTTGGTGGCGAAGGTGCAGACGGCCGATCCGGATGTCATCGAGAACCACAACCTGCATGGCTTCGATTTGCCGTTTCTGGATCGGCGGGCGCGCAAGCTGGGAGTTCCACTGGCGTTGGGGCGGACCGGCCCGCCGGGATTGCGGCAGCGGGGAGCGCGGCGCGGGACCGACAGCGGGAATGACGACGGCCGACGCGTGCGGTACGTGGCGCCGGGACGCGAGCTGATCGACACGCTGGACGCGGTTCTACGCTACGATTTCGCCACGCGGGATCTGCCGAATCACGGGCTGAAGGCGGTGGCGCGGCACTTGGGAATCGCCGGTCCGAACCGCGAGCAGATTCGCGGAGACCGGATTTATACGGTATACCAGCGCGATCCGGAGCGCGTGCGGCGCTACGCCACGGCGGATGTGGACGAAGTGGCGGCACTGGCGCGCATGCTGGGGGGCGCGGCATTCGCGCTGGCGCAGATGACGCCGCGGCGATACGAGCGGCTGGCGGATGCGGGCGCGGCGACGGGGGTGATCGACCCCTTGCTGGTGCGGGCGTACCTGCGCGCCGGGATGGCGCTGCCGGCGCATCGGGCGGGCGACGGAACGCCGCATAGCGGAGCGGCGCTGCACGTGTTTGCCACCGGCGTGGCGCACCGGGTGGTGAAGGCGGACGTGGCGAGCCTGTATCCGTCGCTGATGCGGGCGTACCGGATCGGCCCGGCGCGCGACCATCTGGGGGCCATGCTGGCGCTGGTGGACCGGCTGGTGGAGTTGCGGCTGGCGGCGAAGGCCAGCGCGCGGGCGGCGCGAGCGGGGTCGGCGGAGCGGTTCGGGTACGAGGCGATGTCGGCGGCCATGAAGCTGGTGGTGAACTCGGCGTACGGATATCTGGCGGCGGGCGGCGAGTTGACGCGCTTCGCGGACGTACACGCGGCGAACCAGGTGACGCGGCGCGGGCGCGAGACATTGAAGCTCATGTGCGATGAGCTGGCAGCGCGCGGGGTGACGCTGCTGGAGGCGGATACCGACGGGGTGTACTTCGCGGTGCCCGAAGGATGGAGCGAGGCGGAGGAGCGGCGCGTGGTGGCGGAAGTGGCGGCGCTGCTTCCGGCACTGGTGCAACTGGAGTTCGAGGGCCGGTTCGCGGCCATGCTGTCGCATGAGCCCAAGAATTACGCGCTGTTGGGATATGACGGCTCGCTGGTACTGCGGGGCGTGGCGTTTCGGTCGAGCCGCGCGGAACTGTTCGGGGAGGCGTTTCTGCGGCGGTCGATCGGACGGTTGCTGGCGGGGGATGTGAGTGGTGTGCGCGAGGCTTATGTGGCGACTTTGGATGCGCTGCGGCGGCGCGGGTTGCCGGCCTATGACGTGTCGTCGCGAGTGCGGCTGACGAAGACTCCGGCGGAGTATCTGGAGACGCGGGAGACGCGGCGGGAACTTCCATATGAAGCGATGCTGGCCAGCGGGCGAACGCACTGGAGCGTAGGCGACCGGGTGCGGGTGTACCGGACGAAATCGGGGGCGGGTGGAGTGATTGAGGAGGGGGAGGACGATGTTGCGGGCGAGGGTGCGGACCGGCGGGACTACGACGTGAATCACTATGCGCGGGTGTTGCGCGAGACTTTCGCGGCGCGGCTGGAGCGCGCGTTCACGCCTGAGGACTGTGAAGCGGTATTCGCGGACCCGGAGCAAATGTGGCTATTCGCTCCGGCGGTGGAAGCGATCCGGCCGGTACTTACTCGGGAGACGGGCCCTCGAGCCACTCCTAGTGGCTCTTGATGCCACGCGATTACTAAGGAGCTGTTTGGAAATAAACTGCCTAACGTAAGGGCAGAACTCCTGACGTCGTGGAACTTGGGATGAGCCCGTTTTCGTGGCGNNGCTCAGGTCAATTTCCCCAACTATCCGAAATCCCCGGCCGACATCAGGAGTTCTGAAGGGAGCGTTAGGTGGCGATCCCTAAGACTGTGTCCCCCCCTACACCACGCGGCGATGCGTGCGATCCAGCAGTTCTTCGGCGCGCTTCAGAGCCTTCCCTTCGGCCTCTTCGCGCGTGGCGCCAGTGCTGCGGCACAGGGTGGCGCCGGGCGATACGTTGTCCGCCTTCGCGTGCCACTCGGCGCCCAGACGGTAGCTGGTGATATTCACCTCCCAGCCATCCACCGTGAGCTGGCGTTCCTGGTATTCTTCGATTTTCATGCGGCCGCGCCTCGTTCCACGTTGGCGCCCACCAGATTGCCCCACTCGGTCCAGGAGCCGTCGTAGTTGGTGACCTTGTCGAAACCCAACAGGTACCGGAGCACGAACCATGTATGGCTGGAACGCTCGCCGATGCGGCAGTAGGTGATGACGGGCTTGGAACCGTCAATGCCTTCCCTGGCATATAACGCCTTCAGTTCATCGGCGGATTTGAAGGTGCCATCGTCATTGCAGGCCCTGCCCCAGGGGATGCTGCGCGCGCCGGGGATGTGACCGCCGCGCTGGCACGTCTCGGGCAAACCGGCAGGGGCCAGGATTTCGCCGGTGAATTCCTGGGGACTGCGCACGTCCACCAGCGCCGCGGAACGGTGCGCCGAAGCGTCCTGCACCTGCGGTAGAAAGGCGCGTAACGACAGGTCGGCCGCGTG
>PLRZ01000188.1:4675-5062 GCA_003164075.1 Bryobacterales bacterium
GTCACACCGGAGGCGGCCATGAGCGCTTCGAACTGCTGTTGCGATAGAATGTCGCGGCGGACGGTGTCGCAAAGCTGCGTATTCCAGGCCCAGGCGATCGCTCCAGGCACGTGGGCTTCACTGTAAGCCCGGGTGTCGACGTCGACTTCCACCACGCGAACCGTGGGATCGTTGCCATGCTGGGCAACCCAATCGGTACTTGCCAGCGCTTCCGGATGTGCGTACTCGGCCATCGATTCCTCCATGGAGAATTCTCCCCAATTATAACGGCATTGCCGGCCTTGTGCTCGCAGTACTATAGAAGTGTCATGTTTAGCCGCGTATTGTGCCTCTTATCCGCCGGAGTCCTGTTGGCCCAACCGGCGGCCGATCCCAAGGACACTGCCC
>PLRZ01000188.1:5108-7390 GCA_003164075.1 Bryobacterales bacterium
GTCACGATTGTGATTTCGCTGAACGCGGAAGGGCAACTGGGCTTGATCACCACCCAGATCGATCCGTGGAAACACCCTCCCTACAGCAAGCCGGACTCGTTCAAGGAACGCGAAGTCACCATCGGGACGCAGTGGAAGCTGGCCGGCATCGTGACCGTGCCGAACGGGCCGGGACCGTTTCCGGGAGTGGTACTGGTGCACGATTCGGGGGCGGCGGACCGCGACGAGTTGAGCGGCTCGGTGAAAGTCTTCAAGGATCTGGCCGAGGGGCTGGCTTCCAGCGGGGTGGTGGTGTTGCGCTATGACAAGCGGACCAAGACTTACCCTTCGGTGACGCAGAGCCGAGACTACACCGCGGAGACGGAGATCATCGACGATGCCGTGCTGGCGGCGGGCGTGTTGCGCGCCCAGCCGGAGGTGAAGCCGGGGCGGGTTTTCGCGCTGGGCTTCGGTCTGGGCGGATACCTGATGCCGCGCGTGGCGGAGGCCGACGGCAAGCTGGCGGGAATGATCGTCGTGAACGGGAATGCCCGGCCGCTGGAAGATGTGACGCTGGATGAGGCCGCATACCTGGGCATTACCGGTCAGCAGTTGGTAGTCATTCAGGAGTCGGCGGCGAAGATCAAGAAACTGACGCAGGCCGATGGAGATACCAAGCCGTTGTTAGGCATGTTAGGTCCATACCTGCTCGACCTGAAAGGCTACGACCCGACGGGGCAAGCGAAGCTGGTGAAAATCCCCACGATGGTTCTTCAGGGCGAGCGGGATTTTCAAGTGAACATGAAAGACTTTGCGGCTTGGAAGGCGGGGCTGCAAGGCATGCACGGGGTCGCGATGAAGAGCTATCCGGCTCTCGATCACATGCTGGTCGAGGGGACTGGAAAGAGCGCCGAGGCGGACTACCGCAGACCGGGCCAGCATGTATCGCAGGCGGTGGTCGACGACGTGGCTAAGTGGGTGAATCAGTAAAATGGCAAGGACCGCTTGCTGACACGCGCTACCGAGCCGGGCCTGGAGGGCACCCCGTGAGGGAGCGTTACTGCTCCGCGGCACAGCAAGAAACCGCTCCCTTGCGGTCGCGGCTCGGTAACGCCGCGCCTGATTCCACGGAACTTGTTACCGAGCCGCGACCGCNNTTACGAGTCGGAGTTTCGCGACAGAGACTAGTTAGGCGCTACCACTCCACCGTCTTGCCGGGCTCGAGCGGCCACACTTCCGTAGCCAGGTCGGAAATCAACTTACTTAATTGGTCGGGCCTGCCGGTAAGCGGCGGGAAGGTACCGAAGTGCATGGGCACTACTTTCCTGGCCTTCAGCAGACGGCAGGCCATGGCAGCTTCGCGCGGGCTCATGGTGTACAGGTCGCCGATGGGCAGGAAGGCCAGCTCGGGATGGTAGAGCTGCTCGATGAGCTGCATGTCGGAGAAGACATTGGTGTCGCCGGCGAAATAGATCGTGCGGCCGTCGGGTAAGTGCAGCACGTACCCCGCCGCCTCGCCTCCATAGATGATCTTGCCGTCGTCGAGTATGCCGCAGCTATGTACCGCGTGGGTCATGGTGAAGGTGACGTCGCCCACCTTCTGCGAGCCGCCCTTATTCATGGCGCGGGTGTTCTTGACGCCCTTGGATTCCAGCCACGCGCACGTCTCGAAGATGCCGACCACTTCCGGCGAGAAGCGCTTGGCTAGCGGCGGGGTGTCGTGGATATGGTCGAAGTGGCCATGGGAGATGCAGATGGTGTCCACTTGTTCGATGGTGTGAGCTTTGGGGTATGCGGGATTGCCGTCGATCCACGGGTCCATCAGGATGACTTGGCCTGAAGGGAGCCGAAACTGGAAAGAACCGTGTCCGAGCCATGTGATTTCCATGTTTCTATGTTCCTGAAAAAACGGTGTAATCGCAAGCGGCCCGCAGGAAGAAGCGGTCGGCGGGATGGCTGGCCGGGTGTGCAATTCTGCACAGACTGCCTGATGTTGGCCTGCTATCTCGTCGGGAGTCAAGGTACAACGCTGAGCCAGGAGACGGAATTCCGTTTGCGGACAAGTCTCAGAACTTCTGATGTCGTGGAATTTGTGGTAAGCCCGAAGGATCGGCGCCCCGTCACCCTCCCACTCCACCGGACGTGCGGTTTTCCGCATCCGGCGGTTGAAACAAGCGATCTACCTAAGCCTGTACAAGTTCTCGAAAATGTCAACAGAGATTGGGCCTCTGTGGGGCCGAGGACTTGACTGTTAGCTAGTTTCTGGCGCGAAACTCCGACTCGTAACGGCAAAACCGCTCCCT
>PLRZ01000232.1 GCA_003164075.1 Bryobacterales bacterium
GCAAGGGCGACATGCTGTTCCTGCCCCCGGGGTCGTCGCGGCTGACGCGCGTACACGGCGCTTTTGTCACCGAGACGGAGATTGTCCGGGTGGTGGATTTCTGGAAGCAGCAGGCCACGCCGGAGTACGACCAGTCCTTCCTGGTCGCTCCGCCGGCCGACGAAGACGAAGCGGCGGCCGAAGAAACGGCCAGCGCGGATCAGGATCCCATGTACGAAGAGGCGATTCGCCTGGTCTTACAGATGGGGAAGGCCTCCACGTCCACGCTCCAGCGCCATTTGCGGCTAGGCTACGGCCGCGCGGCGCGCATCCTCGATATGATGCAGCGCGATGGCATCATCGGGCCGCCGGACGGCAGTAAGCCGCGTGAAGTACTGAAGCGTCCCGATTGGCTGAAGGAAGTAGAGAATCAGGTACGTTGACAGCTCGGAAAGGGCACTTAGCCACCTTCTTACCGAGCCGCGACCGCGAGGGAGCGGGTTCGCCACGAGCTACCCCCTTCCACTCCCCCCTACGCCCCGCGTGAAAGATACACAAATCGCACAATAAAGACCGCCGTCAGCACATACACCACCCAACTTACTTCGCGGTATTTCCCGCGCAGCACCTTCATGAGCGTGTACGCCGTGAAACCGAAGGCCAGCCCGTTGGCGATACTGAACGTCAGCGGAATAGTCATCATCGTCAGGAACGCGGGGACCGCCACTTCAGGGTCGCTCCATTTCACTTCCGCCACTACCGACATCATGAGGCTGCCCACCACAATCAGCGCCGGCGCGGTGGCCGCCGAGGGGATCGCGCCCACCACCGGCGCCACGAATAGCGCTACCGCAAACAGCGCGCCGGTAACTATCGCCGTGACGCCCGTGCGGCCTCCGGCGGCCACTCCCGCGGCGCTTTCGATATAGCTCACCACCGTCGAGGTGCCGGTCAGCGAACCCACCACCGTGGCCGTCGCGTCGCACAGCAAAATGCGGTCGACGCGCGGAATCCGGTGCGCCTGGTCGAACAAGCCGGCCTTCTTGCCCACCGCCAGCAGGGTGCCGATGTTATCGAACATATCGATAAAAAGGAACACGAAGACGATCTCCAGAAAACCGATCCGCAGCGTGGCGGCGATATCCAGCTTGAATGCCGTGGCGGAAAGGTCGCCCAAGCTATAAGTCTGCGGCGACCACTTAGCCACTCCTGTAAGCAGGCCCACAACCGTGGTCGCCAGAATGCCGATCAGCATGGCCGCGCGCACCCTCCAGGCCAGCAGCGCGGAGATCAGCAATAGTCCGAAAATTGCCAGCGCGGTGCTCTTATCGCCGAGATTGCCCAGCGTGACAAGAGTGGCCGAGTTGGGCACGACGATGCCCGAATTTCGAAATCCGATGAAGGCGATGAAAAGGCCCACTCCCGCGGCCACGGCGGAGTGCAGTTCGTGCGGGATGGCCGAAACGATGACCTGCCGCACACCCAGCAGCGTCAGCAGGAAGAACGCCACGCCCGAAAGAAACACCGCGCCCAGCGCCGCCTGCCACGGAATTCCCATGCCCTTCACCACCGAGTAGGTGAAGTAGGCGTTCAACCCCATGCCGGGCGCCAGCGCGATGGGGTAGCGCGCGAACCCTCCCATGAGGAAACTGCCCACCGCGGCCGACAGGCACGTCGCCGCCGTCACCGCCGCCAACGGCATGCCTGTCTCATGCAGAATGGCCGGGTTGACGAAGACGATGTACGCCATGGTCATGAACGTGGTGCAGCCGGCCAGAATCTCGGTGCGCCAGTTGGCGGAGAGCCGGGCAAACTCGAAGTAGCGTTCCAAGCGTAGGCGCAGGGACATGGCTTTATATTGTACGGTTTTGCAGGAACCTCGTGTTTGCGGCCATCTCGCGGCAATCCGAAAATGGACTTTCGCGTTTCCAGCCGCTTCTCTTCGTGCCTTCTGTCTCTTCGAACTTCAGAAACTCGAGCCGAAACCCGTTCCCTGGTCCAGGGTGAATCGACCTGCCCGCACATTCGTGCAGTCTCACCTCCGGCCCGCTGCCTTCTCTTCGCTCTCCGGTGCTTCATTGTGAATTCGTTCCGCAGTTACTTCCGATCAACGAACCCATTGCCGGGCGCGACCACCCAGGCGTCCGTGGCAGGGCGCTTCAGGTCTTTGCCGAAGTACTCGAAGACGGTGGGATTGTTGGGGAAGACGGCGGCGAAGTTATTGAAGGTCTCGTAGACGCCGGTGACGATGCTGGCCGTGGCTACGTAATGGCCGAGGATGCCTCGATCGATCACGTTCGAAAGGAACGGGGCTTGGGGGATGAGTTCGTGGAGGAGGTGGGGGATGTTTTCCTCGCCATCGGGCGCGAAGGTTTCGTCGTCGCGCGCGCCGCCTCCGAACGTGACTACCACGGCTTTGCGATTCTTTGGGGCCGCGTTCGCGAGCAGGGTTGCGGGACCGAAGAGGGCTGCGGCCGCGCCTGCGCCGGCGGCGGCGCGGAGGAAGTTGCGGCGGCTCAGGGAAATCGCCGGTGAGATTTGGCGGGGGTGCGGCGTCTTAGGTTGGCGAGGCGCATATACTGCCAAAACGCTCCGAGCTTTATGATACCGCGAATGGCGGGATGTGCAAATTCGGGTGTTTTTTCAGAGGACGAGATCCCTGTCGGGGCTTACGACACGGGGAGAAGGCGAGGACTGGGACTCCGTGGGGTTTTGGGGGTCGGCTTTGGGAACGAAGCCATTTGCGGGGGTAACCGGTCGATTCCGCGGAGGGGCTGGCCGCGCCGATTGGGGCGCGGGCTCGGGGTCGGGAAGCGGGCGGTTTTCGGCCTGGAGGTGCTGGAGTTCCTGGAGGGCGTTGCGGTAGTTGCGCTGGGCGGTGTCGATGCGCCGCTGGAGGCGGGTGAAATACTCGGCGTTATCCCGGAGAGCCTTGGCGAGTTCGATCTCCGGTTCGGGCTTCAAGGCGAATTGGGCGCCCTGCTCCCAGAGTTGGGCTTCGACGACACGGAAACGGCGGAGGAGCCATTCGGCGTCGATGAGGGTGTCGACGAGCATGCGCTGCTCGGGGGCGGTGGGGTGGTAGCGGTCGTAATATTCGGTTTTGAGGGTTTCGAGGTTGGCGGCTTTTTCGCCGCGGATGATTTGGGATTTGGCGTCGATGCCGGATTTCAGGGCGTTCATGGAAGAGGCGGCTTTGCCCTCGGGGGAGCGCGGGCCGGTGGACTTCTGAGCGTTGAGGCGGTTGGCCTCGGTCTGTTTTTGGGATGCCATAACATCGGAGGATAGCTTGGAGACAAGCGGGGCTGGCGGGGATGGGCTGTAAGTGGATGAAAGGGCTAGGTTGGAGTGGGCAAAAATAGTTGTGAACGGGCTTCAGCGGCTGCGGGCGTTGGTCTGCATTTCGCGGCGCAGGACCTCGTTCCTGTCTGGTAAAGGCACTTGGCTGGGACTCGCCTTTCTTGCCAAGACGATGCGGATTTCTTCTTCGCCATGGGGTTGCTCGCTTGTGCGGTCGCGGTCGAAGGCCAGAGCGGCGGGCGGGGGTTCTCTTTCTCATTCCAAGTGAAACGCGTTTGGTCGGCAGCCCGCTGTTCGTTTTCGCCGCGCCCGTTCGCTTGTTCTATGAATCCGGCATTGGCTGGCGCCCGGTCGTGAGGCGGATTCATCGTCAATCCGCAGAAACTGCCGGCGGCCAAGAAGTAAGGCTAGCGGGGCTGGCGGCTCACTCGGCGCGCCATGCATCGCCGGCAGCGGCATCGCGTTGTGTTGGGATTATGCCGTTTCCAGAAGACACCGCCGGAGTAAGTGGTCCGCTTCACGGCATTCCGGCGTGCCCGTTCGGACTTCAGCACGCCATCGGGTATTGTGGCAGGGTCGATATCCGCAGTCCATGCCTTCACGCCAGCACTTCGGCAATTTCGATTTCCTTGCGGAGTAACTGGCTCACCAGGTCGCTGAGCGAAACGCCTTTGCGTACGGCGATTGCCGAGAGGCGGATTTGGAGTTCCCGGTCGAGATAGACAGGAACAGCGCGAGACACATTTGACAGTCCGCGGACCGCGCCAGGCGGAATCTCGCGGATTTCCGGTATATCGGAAAAATCGATACCTTCATCTCCCGCCGCTTGCAGGCCGGCGAGAATCTCCGCCCGCTGACTTTCAGAAGGCGGCTTTCCCAGGAGTTCCTCTTTAGAGAATTGCTTCAGCATAAAGCTCCTTTTCTTGATTGGTAGCGCGCCTGGCGGATACGATTCGCACGATCTGCACTCCGCCCTGCTCGTCATAGGTGTGTACCACGGTCAGAAACAGTAAAGAATTTTGCACGGGGCCGATAGCGTGCCAGCGTATTTCGCCTGCCTCGACCCGTTCCGGGAAGATCAGGCAATTCGGGTCGTCGAAGATGAGGGAGGCGGTATCGAACGAGTACCCGTGTTTTCGGCGGTTGCTTTCGTTTTTCCGGTCGTCCCATTCGAATTTCACTAACTCATTTCACCACAGATCCTAGCATCTATCAACAGACCGGCGCGGCCTCGGGCCGGTTCCGGTAACGCAGAGCCGAAGCCGCGCGGATGATTTGGGATTTGGCGTCAATGCCGGATTTCAGGGCGTTCATGGAGGAGGCGGCTTTGCCCTCGGGCCCAGAGGGCGCCCCGCGCGGGCCGGTGGACTTCTGAGCGTTGAGGCGGTTGGCCTCGGTCTGTTTTTGGGATGCCATGACATCGGAGGATAACTTGGAGACAAGCGGGGACTGGCGGGGATAGGCTGTAAGTGGCTGTAAGTGGCTGTAAGTGGCTGGAAGGGGTTGGATTGGGCAAAAATAGTTGTGAACGGTGCTCAGCGGCTGCTGGCGTTGGTCTGCATTTCGCGGCGCAGGACCTCGTTCATGTGCGTCTGGTACCTTTTCCCCTTGCCGCGAAACCAGGCGAGCACGTCGGCATCCACGCGGAGGCTCACCAACTGCTTGATTGGCCTGTAGAAACGCCCGACTTGGATGTCCGAGGGCCGTGGATTTCCTTCGGGAATATCGGAAAGATCGATTTGAGAATCGGGCAGAGCTGCGATGCGCCGTAGTTCCCGTTTCTGCTTGTCACTGATTGGGGTAGTAAAGAGCCCTTTCGCGGGGACTCGCCTTTCTTGCCGAGATGATGCGGATTTCTTCTTCGCCATGATGTTGCTCGCTTGTGTGGACTACCAAGAGGATCGCGATGCCGCCGGCGGAGCCGATTGCGTGCCAGCGCTCTTCTTCGTCAACCATACAATCCCGGTACGATGTGACGGATCGTCGAAGACCAGAGCGGCGATTTCAAAGGAAATGCCGTGTTTTCGCCGATTCGTGCGGTTCTTTTTCTCATCCCAAACGAAGACCACGTGTATATACAGAATTGTAGCATATCCCGGTTTTGTCACGGGCGGGGCAGGGGTTCAGGAGTTCATTGAACGCCCGACCCCCTGCGCCCAAGGCAACGCAGGGGGTCTTTTCAACCCGTTCCATTTCAACGATATCCATAACCACATCAGTGAGTTAGCCGGAAGCCGTCTTATCACCGAGTATCCTCAAAACGCCCCTATTTTCATCTGGCGTCCCACTAGTTTTCCCACGAGTAAAACCGGCTTCCGGCCCTATGCTTCCAACACGCTTTGGCCGTGCTTTGGGCCGGGCCGATTGGTCATAATGGGACTTCCGCAATTCGGCCATCAAACCACCGTTTCCGGGACCCGCGCCCTTTGCTCCGACCAACACATGGACGGGCCTTCTTGTTTTGGGCCTGCTACAGTGAAGCTGTATGAAGCTGGGCGGTGTTCAACTAAACGATGGCGACTACATCTTCGGTTTCCCGGATGAATGGGCGAAGTTCCAGGAACGCTTCCCAGGGTTCCTGAAGGCATTTGATGCCCTTGCGGAAACCATGAACAAAGTCCGTGTCCGCACCTTCACTCCACAAAACCATCCTGTGGACCAGACGGTGTTCTTCCTGTGCTCACTCGTTTTTGAAGACTTCACTGAAGTGTGGGTAATGGCGGGCAACGGGCTGGGAACTGGCGCGCTGAAGGTGTTGCGCGGGATGTACGAGCGCGCCGTGACTGCGGCGTACCTTTCCCGGTTTCCCGATGAATCAAAGCGGTTCTGGAAGTATTGGTCCATTCCCCGTCGCAAACTGCTGAACCACGCGCGCGAACTTCACGGGCTGACGTTCCTTGAATCGGTGCTGGGGCCGGACCACATCAAGACGGTTGAAGATGAGTACCAACAGGTCAAGGACGATTTTCAGGAAACGCTGTGCAAAGAGCATGGGTTGACCCGCACCATGTTTTCCTGGTCAAAGCTGGGCCTGCCAGCGATGGCGAAAAAGGCTGGCCACGGCTTGGAGCATTGCTACTACAACGCCTATGCCACGCCCACCCAGCAGGCGCATTCTACCGTCCTTGCGTTGACTTCCCGGTTGAAGCAGCAGCCGGATGGACATTTCTTCGATAACTCCGTTCAGAAGACCTACTCAGGGCTTGCGATCATGACGGCCCACGTCATCATGCTGAAAATGCTGCGGGTCGAAAATGAGCACTTCTCACTTGGTCTGGATTCTGAAATCGCCCAGCGGGAAGCGGAGTGCAAGACCGCATGGCCGGGCATTGAAGACGATTGCGGCAAGGGAATGTAGCAAGGACAAGGAAATCAGGCTTCCCCTGTTTCGTGGGCAATCAGAAGGATTGCGCTTGCCGTGGCGTTCAGCGCGTACTGTGCGATGTGGCGGGCTGGCTGCTTCACGGCTGTTCCGGTGCCGTGGGCGCTGCTCAGTTTGTTGCGCAACGTGGCGATGATTATTAGCAGTGGCTCAAAGTAGGAATCCAACCCCGTGTTGGGCAGCACGATGTTGATAAGCGTCTTGGCTGTGTCAGTCTGCTTGTAGGCCCAGCCTTTGCGGTCACAAATTACCTTCAGCACGCTTTCAAACGCGCTTCCGCACTTCGTCAGACAGTCTTGTATATCGGCCTTGCGGTAGTCTTCCAACGCGGCAAGATACTCACCATTCGCGCCCTTGAAGTGGGGGCGTTCCAGCAACGTCATCACCGGCCCGATAGCGTTCTCATGTAGGACTTCGCTTTCCTTCACGATGACCTTCGGCAACGCGCGGATGTGGACGCTGTAGGAACTCCCGTTGCTGATGGTTTCGGTAACAAGGTGCGTCAGGTGATAGGGCAGGTTATCGACTCTCAGCAGCCCGTTCAGTTCGTCAATGAGGGGGTCGCTGTTGTGGCTGAACCGCCAAAAGATGTGGGCGCTGAAGATGTCTTCAAGGAAATCCAGGAACTGCTCCCCCGGACAGGTGTAGACGTATTGCATGACCCCCTGCGGGACGTTCTGCCAGCCGGATGTTTGCGCTACTTGCGTATCGCCAGTCCGGTACAGAATCCGACGCCCAATCTCTTCCCAGAATTCGGCGCTGTAATCGCCGTTCGAAATTATGCCAAGATCGCCGCGCCCGCCGCGATAAAGCTCATTCACCCACATCAGCACGCGTGTCCGCGTGGTGGAAGGCACTTCGTGCCCTTTCTTGGCTGTCGCCACCGTCTCTGGCCGACGTGAGAAAACATCAAATAACCGCTGGAACATTGGCTAAACCTGAGAACCCAGAATAGCAAGCCGGAACCCGCGCCGCTGTCCATACGTCGCGGCGCGGGCATCGGGAACATTTGTCGTTGATGCTGTTTGGACCCCGAATACTAATGGCGCGATAATGGCGTAATGCCAGCCGCTTGGAAGAACCGCCTGTACTTCGGTGACAACCTCCAGATTCTCTGCAAAGAGATTCCAAGCGAGTCCATCGACCTAGTTTATCTGGACCCGCCCTTCAATTCGAACGCCAGCTACAACGTGCTGTTCAAAGAGAAAAGCGGTGAGCAGTCTGCGGCCCAGATCCGGGCATTTGACGATACTTGGCACTGGACGCTGGAAAGCGCCAGCGTCTATCAGGACGTGGTTCAGAGTGGTCCCAGGAAGCTGGCAGACCTTTTGCAGGCGATGGCGTCTTTTCTGGGGCACAACGACATGATGGCCTACCTTGTGATGATGGCTGTGCGGCTGGTCGAATTGCACCGGGTGTTGAAGGTCACCGGTAGCATCTACCTCCATTGTGATTCCACGGCCAGCCATTACCTGCGGCTGGTCATGGACGCCATCTTCGGAGTCGAGAACTACCGCAATGAGATCATTTGGAAGCGCGCTTCAGCCCACAGCGACGCGAAACAGGGGGCAAAGCACTTCGGACGAATCACCGATACACTTCTCTTCTACGGTAGGTCGGAACGAACCACGTTCAACCCCCTGTACCGGCCATACGATCAAAGCTACCTCGATAGGGATTATCGGCGCGTGGACGCCGATGGGCGGCGCTATCGGATAGACAACCTCCAGGGGCCGGGTGGTGCTGAGAAGGGCAATCCGTCGTACGAAGTGATGGGGGTGACGCGTTACTGGCGGTACTCCAAAGAGAAGATGGAACAACTGATTCGCGATGGCCGCGTGATTCAGACCAGACCGGGTGCTGTCCCGCAATACAAACGCTACCTGGACGAAATGCCGGGCATTCCGGCCCAAAGCCTGTGGGACGACCTTCCGTCCATCAACAACCGGTCCAAAGAATTGCTGGGCTACCCCACTCAGAAGCCGGAAGGCTTGCTGGAACGGGTGATACAGGCCAGCAGCAATGAAGGTGACGTGGTGCTGGACCCGTTCTGCGGATGCGGTACGGCTGTGGCCGTCGCTGAACATTTGAAGCGCAAGTGGATTGGTATTGACGTGACATATCTGGCAATCAATCTGGTTCAGCGCCGGTTGATGGATAACTTCGGATCGAACCTGAGTCCGTATGAGATTATCGGCGCACCCACAGATGTGGCCGGGGCAGAAGAACTGGCGCGGCGTGACCCGTACCAATTCGAATGGTGGGCTGTAGACCTAGTGAATGCCCGGCCCGCAAAGGACCACAAGAAGGGCGCGGACTCGGGCGTGGACGGCTACATCAACTTCTTCGAAGAACATGGCGGTGATGCCAAGAAGTTGATTGTCCAGGTCAAGGCCGGGCACACTGGCGTTCATCACGTCCGTGATTTGAAGGGAACCATGGAACGGGAGAAGGCCGTCATCGGTGTGCTGATTACCCTGGAGACACCGACGAAGCCCATGATCCAGGAAGCCGCGTCAGCGGGCTTCTACCAGCCGGAACACCTTTCTGGAAAGTACCCCAGACTGCAACTGTTCACGATTGAGGAACTGCTGGTGGAACAGAAGCACATCAGCATACCGCAGGGCGCGAACGTCGCGACGTTCCAGAAAGCTGAACGCAAAACGAAACATGAACAGCCGGGCTTGTTTTGACTATCCAATCCAGGAGTTGAGCGCGATGGAACCCTCTGTGTCGGTGAAAAAGAGCTTCAGCTTGCGGCCATCCTGCATTTCCAGGGTCAGGCCGTTCTCACCGAAAAAGCGCACCGGTTGGACCGTACCGGTAATTTGCTTCATGCCGGGAATCGTGGCCCCAGGGTTGCCAAGGCTTCCCGCGTCAATCTCATTTTGGTAGACGTGCAGTTCGTATTGGACCGCGACCCGTTCACCGGCATTCGATGTCATGGTGCCCCGGCCCTTCATCGTTTCAAGGTGGCGCATTGTCCCTCCAGTCCAATTCTAACGGAAACAACTGGGGCCAGAAATGTTGGATGATGGTGAACAGGTACCAACGATCATGCAACCCCTGGTCCTACAGCTACAGGCCGAATGCCTTGACGCCAACGTCTCGATTCTGGAAGTCTTGCGCAAGGCGCTGGTGGTGGCGCGCAAGCTGTCCCTGACAGAAGCCGAGACGTGGATAGATAAAGAACTGAAAGGCTACAAGAGCGGGGACTCAGCACCACCGCACCGCTTGCTGACCGGCCAGATTCGTTCGTGGAACCCGTACCACGGATGGATACCCATGATGTTTGAAGACCACAGAGAGGCTGTGTATCTGTCCAAGTGCTTCGTCGGACAACCTATCGGCGAATTGGAGGATTTGCTCAAGCACGGCACGGGAACACTTCAGTTTCCTTTCGACCCCAGAACAGAAGCCAACTTGATGCACGGCATGGATATTCCGCTACAGACAACGCGCCATCTGAGCCGGTCTTCCGTGAGCGGAATTATCGACGCAGTACGCAACATGATCCGAGGCGCGGCTTTGACGGACCCGGAATGGCGTCGCGTCTGACAAGACGCCCGGCCAAGGCCTCCTGCAGGCGGTCGGCTGCTTGTTCGGTGGCGTCTGCCAAGTTCCGGCCGCTCGTGATGGCCTCCGGGAGATCCCGGAAACGGACCATCAAACTTCCGCCCTCATCGGGCGTGAATTGACCGGGGTATGCAGACTGGTCCATCGCGCCTTCCTTAGCTTAAGCCGAAATCCTTGGTGTCGAGTTCCAACTGCTCGATCATGGCGCGCAGAGTTGCCCGGCAATGCCCACCGGAGGGTCGCTAGCCCGAAAAAGTGGGCTAATATAAGATCGTGGCTACAATTGTCAATATGCACGACGCCAAGAGCAGTCTCTCGCGCCTAGTGAAGCGGGCCGCCTCCGGCGAGGAGATCCTGATCGCCAAGAACGGTAAGCCGGTGGCGCGGTTGACGCGGCTGTCGAGCCGCAAGTCCACCGGCTTGATCGGCGCGTTCGCGGGCAAAATTCACATGGCGGAGGATTTTGACGCCATCCCCGCGGAGTTCGGGCCGTATTTGTGACGCGCCCAATCCTGCTCGACACCAACATACTGATCTGGGCTCTCAACGACGACCGCTCCCTGACCCGGCGCATGAGGGCAGCCATCGACTCCCCAACCGCCGACGTGCATGTGAGCGTCGTCAGCGCTTGGGAAATTGCCATCAAGCACCAAAGCGGGAAGCTCTCCTTCGACGTGCCAGTGGAGGAAGTGCTCTCCCGAATCCTGAGTGGCACAGTTTGGCCCGTGCTGCCCGTGCTGCCGGCGCACATTCCGGAACTGCTGGCCCTTCCGATGCATCATCGCGACCCTTTCGACAGACTGCTCATTGCGCAAGCGCGCGCGGAGGGAATGGCCCTCGCCACAGCAGACGGCAACATTCCCAAGTATCGTGTGCCACTGGCGTGGTAAGGGCGCTTGGTGGACGCGCGTCGGGAAACTCGTTCGACCTTTTGCTCAGTTTTGGTCCAAATGTGGCGTGAATGAGACCCATTCTGACCTTGATACTGGCCGCGTCCGGAATCGCTTTCCAAACGTCTCCCCCCAAAACACCCGTTACCGACACTCCCGCCGCGGCGCCTTTGCCGGAGAAGTCGAACATGAAAACGAAAGGCGTCATCAGCGGCCTGGAAGGCGCCGGCGGCAGGGAAGACGGTGTCATGAGTTTCGCAGAGTACCAAGGCGGAAGTTTGCCTCTAAAGCCAAACAAAGTCACCGCCTATGTCAACCAAAAGGAAATCGTGCCGATACAAGGGGAAACAGCGGTTCGCGATCCCGGTAACGGCCATCAGGGAAGTGTCGTATGGCAACGGCGTCCGAACTCATCAGGGATTCGCTAACCTCCGTCTTTTCACGGGTCCCGATCATTTCCATCTGCTCGATGAAATATCCTACAAATTCGCAGAATCTGTGCAACACTTTGGGTCAACGCTGGAGGCGGGCAGAATGGACGGAGAACCGTGGATTTTGCTGGTATTTGGATGCTGTCCGGGAATGAGCCGGTGAAGTTGCGATGATGAGCAAAGGCCATTTTCATCGGTTTTTGGCGTTCCAAAATCAAACCCGAATGTAGGCCATGGTCATGGTCATGAACGTGGTGCAGCCGGCCAGAATCCCGGTGCGCCAATTGGCGGAGAGTGGAGCAAATTCGAAGTAGCGTTCCAGGCGTAGGCGCAGGGACATGGTCTTATATTGTAACGGCGCGCAGCAACTGTTCGGCCTGCGCGGCCACGGCGATGAGCGCATCGTCGCGGCCCCAGGCGGCGGTCATCTGCAGGCCGAGCGGCCCGGAATCCACAGGCAGGGGCACGGAAATCGCCGGCAATCCCAGGGCGGTCCACGGAGCGTTGTGGGCCGGGTCGCCGGTGGAGTCCAGGCCTGCAGGCGCGAGCCCCGCGGCGGCGGGCGTCAGAATGGCCGGATATTCCCAGAAAATCTGCGACACCGCGCCGCGCATCCCGCCGATGTGGGCCAGCGCGGCCTGATATTCGCCCTCCGGAATGGCCAGGCCCTGGCGCACCAGTCCGGCCAGACGAGCGCCGATGCGGTCGCCGAACTCGCGGTAGCGCGCGGCGTGCGAGCGGGCGCCCTCGTACGCGTTGACCGTGCGGGCGGCCGCCGGCAGGCCGTCCCAACCCGCGGGCGGATCCATCTCGTCAACCTCCACGCCGCTCGCGCGCAGGCCCTCGGCAGCCATGCGAAGGGCGCGCTCCATGGGCTCTTCGGCGTGGACCCGGAAGCGCGCGGCGCGCTGTAGGGGAGCGTCGCAGCGCCCTCCGAAGCCGCGCGTCCACAGGCACAACATGTCGTCGACGGATTCCGTGAAAAAGCCCACCGTGTCGAGCGAGGGAGCGAAGGGCAACGCGCCATCGACGGGAATCAGGCCGTAACTGGGCTTGAAGCCGCAGACGCCGCAGTAGGAAGCCGGCCGCAGGACCGAGCCGAGCGTCTGCGTCCCGATGGCAAACGGCGCCATACCGGCAGCCACGGCGGCGGCCGAACCGGCGGAACTTCCGCCCGGCGTGTGGCCGGCATATCGCGGATTGCGTGTGGGCGCGGGGTCGAAGGAGGCGAACGCGGCCGTGTGCGTCTTGCCCAGCAGCACTCCGCCCGCGCGGAACAGCTCTTCGATGAGGGCCGCGTCGCGTTGTCCCCGGCGCCCGGCGTAGAGCGGCGACCCGTAACAGGTGGGCAAATCGCGGGTTTCGAAGATGTCTTTGGCCCCGAACGGCAGGCCCAGCAAAGGACCGTCAGCGGGGCGCGGGTCGGGCGAAACGGCCGCCCAGGCGAGCACTTGCGGGTCCCTTTCGGCGATGCGGCGCAGGCACAAATCCACCAGGTCGCGGGGGCTCCGTTCGCCGGATTCGAGAGACGCTATGAATTTTCGGACCAAACGACATTATGCTATTAGATGCGATGTCTTTCATCCACGAAAATTTCTTGTTGACCAACAAGGCCGCCGAGCGGCTGTATCACGAGTACTGCGAGGGCGAGCCGATTCTCGACTACCACTGTCATTTGCCGCCGCGCGAGGTGGCCGAGAACCGCCGCTTTCAGAACCTGTTCGAGATCTGGCTGGAGGGCGATCACTACAAGTGGCGTGCCATGCGGGCCAATGGGATCGGCGAGGAGTACTGCACCGGCGCACGGTCCCCCAAAGAGAAATTCCTGGCATGGGCGCGGACCGTGCCGCAGACCCTGCGCAACCCGCTCTACCACTGGACTCACCTGGAGCTGAAGCGCTACTTCGGCATCGACGAGCTGCTGAATGAATCGAGCGGCGAGCGCATCTGGGACCAGGCCAATGCCATGCTCGGTAACGACGACCTGCGGCCCCAGGGGATCATGCGCAAATTCCACGTGAAAGGCGTCTGCACCACCGACGACCCCACCGACGATCTGTCGCATCACCGCGCCATGGCGGCCTCCGGCATGGCCACCAAAGTCTATCCGGCTTTCCGCCCCGACCAGGCTCTCAACGTACACCTGCCGGAGCGCCTCAACGCCTGGTTGAGCAAGCTCGAGGCGGCCGCCAATGTCAGCATTGCCACGCTCGCCGAACTGGTGGACGCGCTGCGCCGGCGGCACGATTTCTTCCACCAGATGGGCGGGCGTGTCTCCGATCACGGCCTCAATGTTCCATTTGCCGATTTCGGCAGCGAGCAGGAAGCGGCGTCCATCTTTGCGCGGGCGCGTGGCGGGCAGGCGGCCACCCCGGCGGAACATGCGCGCTTCGCCAGCTACCTGATGCTGGTATTCGGGCGGCTGGACGCGGAGAAGGGTTGGACCAAGCAGCTTCACCTGACCGCGCGGCGGAACAACAATACCCGGCGGTTCCGCGAGATTGGCCCCGACGTGGGTTTCGATTCCATCGGCGATTGGCCTCTGGCGGACGCGCTGGGCGGCTATCTGGATCGCCTGGATCAGGAAAATGCGCTTCCCAAGATCGTGGTGTACAACCTGAATCCGGCCGATAATTACCTGGTAGCCACCATGGTGGGCAATTTCCAGGACGGCAGCGTGGCGGGGAAGATCCAGTTCGGCAGCGGCTGGTGGTTCCTCGATCAGAAGGAAGCCATGGAGTGGCAGATGAACGCGCTCTCCAATTGCGGTCTGATCTCGAAATTCATCGGGATGCTGACCGATTCGCGGTCGTTCCTGTCGTATCCCCGGCACGAGTACTTCCGGCGGACGCTGTGCGGCCTGTTCGGGGCCGACATGGAGGCCAGCTTGCTCCCCAACGATTACGGGCTGGTTGGGCCCACCGTTCGCGCCATCTGTTTTGAGAACGCGCAACGGTTCCTGGGGCTCGAAGGGGTCTAGCGGAGGGCCGCATGCGACTTCATTCCGAGCCGCGACCGTGAGGGAGCGTTCGCCCTATGCAAAATACGCGGTTGTATTTGCGAAACTGTGTGCTTACTTGCCGGTAGTGCCCCCTGTGGCCAGCCGTTATTGTCTGCTCGCTCCCTGACGGTCGCGGCTCGGAATGAAGTCCAGAACTCCTGATGTCGTGGAATTTGCAGTGAGCCCGCAGGTGGGGCAGGCGGTGCTCGCCTTCGCTCGATCCTATTCGAGCAGCGGGCCTGGTTCAGTACGGGCGGGCAGGCGGCACCGCCTGCNNAATTGCAGGGCGACATCAGGAGTTCTGAAGTCGCATTCCGAGCCGCGACCGTGAGGGGACTGTAAGGGAGCGTTCGCCCTGTGCAAAACACGCGTTTGTATTTGCGAAACTGTGTGCTTACTTGCCGGTAGTGCCCCCGGCGGGCGTGCCACCGGTGCTGGTGGTGTTACCGGCGGCCAGCCCGGCGTTGATGGAAGTCCACGTACCTTGCAGACCGCCCGACACATGCAAGAAGATGGCCAGGCAAAGCAGGGCGACTAATGCGGTTAGCAGGCAGTATTCGGCGACGTCCTGTCCGCGGTCTTTCTGACCCAGGAAGACCGCGACGGTCCTCAACATTTTCATCGCTTAAGACCGGATTCTAAGGCGTATGGCCTATTCCCTACTATGATGTCTTTAGATAAGAGCCTGGCGCTGCCGATTTACTATAATGGAATCAGTGGTTTAACGATGGGCGGGAAGAGCGCGGCAGGGATCGTTCAAGTTTTCCTGCCTTTCCGCCGATAAGACATGTGGAGACAAATGCCAACGCCCAGTTCGTCGCGCGATGAGACCATGTGGGATCTGCCACCGCTGATCCTGCACCCGTTCAACGAGCACGTCCCGCCTTCCGCCCTTCTGGATAATTCCAAGGCGGCCCTGATGCTATCGGGGCTTATCCCGAGTGACGGCAGCGATGCCGACGAGTTGAGCCGCCGGCTACTGGCGGGTCGCTACGGGGAAATCCGAATGCTGTTCTTCCTGGGGAAAGATGTGTTCCGCTGGCTCGACCAGTGTATGGACTGGGTGACGCGGGTGCCCGAATTGCACCAGCGGGAATGGCGTCTACAAACCTTTGCGGCGCTCCTGACGTCGAGTACGCCCGAGGAAGTGAAGGAAAAGCTGATCCGCTGGGGTGTGTCGGACTACCTGTCGATTTTTCGCCGGGCGATCGGGCTGAATGCCCTGTTCACGGCTCCGCCCGCCTTCGCCGATCTCAGCGAGGAGTTTCTGCGCAACTACCATCGCTACGCCGATTCCCTGTTCCAATGCTACATGGATTTGGAGCCCTATCGCGCGCCGGACGTCAGGCGGTTCCATTTCCCGCTGTACGCCTCGGGAGAATACTCCCGCATGCTCGAGTCGCAGTGGGAAGAAAAAGCGGACTAGAATAGAAGGTGATGCGATTTCCCCGCCTGCTGGTGACCCGACAGAAATTCCCCGACCGGAGCCTTCCGGATGTTCCGGCCGAAGTGCATAAGCAACTCGCCGCGTCCGGTTTTGCCGCCCGCGTCAAGCCCGGAGCCCGAATTGCCATTGGTGTCGGCAGCCGCGGCATACACCACTACGCCGCCATCGTCCGTAGCGCGGTGCAGTATTGGCTGGAACAGGGCATGCGCCCGTTTCTCTTCCCCGCTATGGGCAGCCACGGCGCCGCCAGCGCGGAAGGCCAAACCGCGGTCCTGGCGCATTACGGCATCACCGAAGCAGCCATGGGCTGTCCCATCGTGAGCCATCTCGACGTGGTCTCCCTGGGCCAGACGTCCGACGGCATCGAAGCCTTCATGGACAAAGCGGCCTACGAATCCGACGGCGTCATGCTGATCGGGCGCGTCAAGTGGCATACCGATTTCGCCGGCAAAATCGAGAGCGGTCTTTTCAAGATGATGGCCATCGGGCTGGGCAAGTTCGCCGGCGCGCAACGTTACCACGCCTACGCCTACAAACTCGGCCTGGAGCACGTGATCCGCTCGGTGGGCCGGCAGGTGCTGGGGTCCGGCAAGATTCTGGGCGGCCTCGCCATCCTGGAAGACGCCAACCACAACACCGCCAAGCTGGATGCCGTGCCGGTGGAAGAGATGGAGCGCCGCGAGGAAGCCAACCTGGAATTGGTGAAGTCGTGGATGGCGCGGGTGCCTTCGGACCTGGACATCCTGATTCTGGACGAAATCGGCAAGAACATCAGCGGCGCGGGGATGGACACCAAGGTAGTCAACCGCGGCGTGCAGGGCCAGTACAATCCCTGGCCCGGGATACCGCGCTTCGAGCGCGTTTTCGTGCGCGACCTGAGCGAACTGACCTATAACAGCGCCGTGGGCCTCGGCATGGCCGATATCGTGACCGACCGGCTGGTTAACCGCACCGATTGGGCGCCCACCCTGGTCAACTCTCTCACCGCCAATACGCCGGCAGCCATCCGCACGCCCATCCACTTTCCGACGGATCGCGAATGCCTGGAACGCATCGCTCCGACGGTCGGCAAGCTCGACCTCGACCAGGTGACTTATGGCTGGATTCGCAACACCATGGAGTTGGGCCGCCTGGCGCTGAGCGAAAACCTTCGCCCGGTAGTGGAGCGCAACCCGGACCTGGAAATCGAAGCCACCATCGATTTCGAATTCGCCGGCAGCGGCAATCTGATCAGCCCGTTTGAGTCCGTGGCGGCGATGCATTAGCCGATGACGAGCTCCCCGGGAGGCCGTCTCGGCACGGTGGATTGCCTCCGCGGTGTGGCGGCGCTCAGCGTCGCCTGGTATCACTGCACCAACGGCAGCGGCGTACTGCATGAGGGATGGCTTCGTTCCAGCGGTTCGTACGGCTGGCTGGGTGTGGAGATGTTCTTCGTCATCTCCGGCTTCATCGTCCCGTACTCGCTCTACGCGGCCGGCTACCACGGTCGCGATTTCGGCCGCTTCCTGGTGAAGCGCATCGCGCGCCTCGATCCGCCTTATTTCTGCGACATTCTGCTGTGCATCGCGTTGTCCTACCTGGTGACCCTCGCGCCGGGATTCCGCGGCGGACGGCCGCAATACACCTGGGGCCAACTGGCGGCTCACATCGACTATGTCAATTCGGTGGTTCACCTGCGATGGGTGAACGTGGTCTTCTGGAGCCTGGCGATCGAGTTCCAATACTACCTGCTTATCGGCATCACCTTCCCGCTGCTGGTGGCGCGCCGCAACGCGGTGCGATTCGGTTTCCTGGGGCTCCTCCTGGTTCTGTCAATTCCGATTCGTGACGGTTCGCTGGTTTTCTCCTACCTCCCGTTGTTCGTGGCCGGCATGCTCGCGTTCCAGTGCAAAGCGGGCTTGATCTCTACGCGGGTTCTGTTGGGGGGATTACTGGTCGCGGGTGCTGTCGGTTGCTTCGGGAACGGCCCGCTGACCGCCTGCGTGGGTGTCGCGACCGCCCTGATCGTCCGCTTCGTGAAACTCCGATCTTCGCGACTGACCGGCTTCGGCTTAATCAGCTACTCGTTGTACCTGCTGCACGTGCCCATCGGCGGCAAGATCATGAACCTCGGAGGTCGCTTCGTACACGGCGCCCCGGCTATGATCGCGCTGCTTGCCGCCGCCATGGCCGCTTCCATCGCCGCTGCGGCCGTTTTCTATCGCTATGTCGAGTTACCTTCGCAGCGTCTGTCGTCGTCGATTCGCTACAAGGCAGTCTAAGTTCCGCTTCAGCGGACTACTTTCTGAACTCCTGATATCGCCCCGCAATTTCTGTCTGGCGG
>PLRZ01000525.1 GCA_003164075.1 Bryobacterales bacterium
GCTTCTCCGGGTCCCTGTTCGCGGCGTTCTGCGTACGCGAAATGGAGCCGGATGGACCTCACATCGGGTTCACCACCCCCCGCGCCCTCGGGAAAGCCGTGGTGCGCAACCGTATCAAGCGGCGCGTCCGCGAGGCCGTCCGCCTCCACCTCGATCGGTTGAACCCCCAGTGGTCCATCGTCATCAATCCCCGCCGCAAAGCGCTCGATGCGCCTACGCCGGAATTGCAGCGGGAGGTGGAGCGCCTGTTTCTCCGTTGCAATGGATCATAACGCGGTCACTCCGCGTATATAAGTTTTGTGTGTCCCCCTGGCTGCCCTCGGCGTGCCGCTTTTACCCGACTTGCTCGGACTATATGCGCGAAGCCGTCGAGCGTCACGGCGCGGCTAAAGGGGTGTGGATGGGATTGCGACGCCTGGCGCGATGTCATCCGTTTCATGCCGGTGGGTACGACCCCGTCCGGTGACGCCAGGATCGAACGGAATCTTCTGAATGGCCGAATCAACTGGGAGTAATAAAGGTTTGGGACAGCCGCCCGACCAGATGTCGACGGAAACGCGGCTCTTGCTCGCGTTCCTCCTGATGGGCGCGATCATGTTCCTCACGCCCTACTTCTTCAAGTCGCAGCCCCCTGCGCCCAATGCCAAGAAATCCACGCAAGCCGGGCAGACCGCCGAGAGCACCGTGCCTCCCACTCCCGCCGAGGCGCAGCCTCCCGCCGAGACGGTGGAGGCCGGCAACGCCCCTGTCGCTCCCGTTACCCAGGCGCCGGCGGAACCGCCTTTCGTCATCAATACCGACCTGTACAGGATCACGTTCAGCAACCAGGGCGCCACGGTGCGCAGTTGGCAATTGAAGAAGTCGCTGGCCGAAGGCAANNCGGTCGATCCCGACGGTTTGGGCGTCACCTACGATTATTCCGACGGCCACACCACCGTTCGCAAGACTTTCCGGTTTCAGAAGGACAGCTACCTGGGGCAGATCTCAAGCGAAGTCACGACCGATGGGCAGCCCATCAACAACTCGCTCGAGTGGCGTGGGGGCTTTGGCGATTTCACTCTGGCCAATCCCGCCGCCAAGCAGTCGACCATTTACTTCGACCCCTCCGCGCCGGCGTCTCTGTGGCACCCATTCGGAGACAACCTGAAAGAGCAGACGGTGAGCGCCGCCAAGAACGGACCGGTCACCAACAGCGGTAATTTCTCGTTTGCCGGCGTGGAGGACGGTTACTTCACCGCGGTATTCCTGCCGGAAGGCAACGCCAGCATGCAGGAGGTGACGTTCTCCGACACCACCCGCACGCCACTGATCGAAAAGCCCGTGGCTTACACCGGCGCGGCCGTTTCCATGGGCACGGTGAATCATTTCAGATTCTTCGTCGGCCCCAAGGATTACGACCTGCTCAAGCGCGTGGACCCCAAACTGGAGCAACTGGTGAATTTCGGCATGTTGTCGATCCTGGCCAAGCCGCTATTCCTGGTGGTGAACTGGTTCAACGACAATGTGGTCCACAACTTCGGGTGGGCCATCATCGTGGTCACGGTGATCATCAACTTCGCGCTGTTTCCCTTGAAGCTGGCGAATATGAAGTCCATGCGGAAGATGCAGGCGCTGAAGCCGCAGGTGGACGCCATCAACGCGAAGTACAAGAACATTAAGATGACCGACCCCAAGAAAGGGGAACAGAACCAGGAGGTGATGGACCTCTACAAGAAGTTCGGCGTGAATCCCATGGGCGGCTGCGTTCCCATGCTGCTGCAGATCCCGTTCTTCTTTGCGTTCTATAAGGTCTTCACCGTCTCGGTGGAGATGCGCGGCGCCAACTGGCTCTGGATCCACGATCTTTCGCAGCCGGAGACGTTTGCCATCAAGTTTCTGCCCATCATCATGATCGCTAGCCAGTTCATGATGCAGAGCATGACCCCGCAGGCGAATGTCGACCCTAATCAGCAAAAGATGATGAAGTTCATGCCGCTGATCTTCGGTTTCATGTTCTATAACTTCGCCAGCGGCCTGGTGTTATACTACTTGACCAGCAACCTGGTAAGCATGGGTCAGCAATGGTTCTTCAATCATACCGAGGCAGCGCAGGAAGCCGCCCGGTCCGTGGAACCGCCCAAAAAAAAGAAGGACGGCAAGAAATAACCCGTGACTGAGCGCAAGTACTCTGTAGCTACCATTGGAATCAAGATCGACGGATTCCTGCAAGCGACCCTCGATAACGCCGGCTTCAAGGTCACCTACGACATTCAGGACCAGCAGTCGTCCGGTGACGAATTCGAGACACCCGATGTGGTGGTGAAATTCTCCGGCCCGGACGTGGATCTGCTCCTTTCCAATCGCGCCGAGTTGTTGCTGGCGCTGGAGCACGTCACCATGGAGCATCTGCGGATGCCTTCCGAGCATCACTCGCGGGTTTCTTTCGACGCCAACGACTATCGTCTGTTGCGCATCGAAGAGTTGCGTTTGAGCGCGCTGACGGTGGCCGAGAATGTGAAGCGCACGGGCACGCCCTTTCGCTTCAATCCCATGAACAGCCGCGAACGGCGCGT
>PLRZ01000192.1 GCA_003164075.1 Bryobacterales bacterium
ATTGACGTAGTTGGAGTTTGGCTCCTCAGGTAGGACTCGAACCTACAACCCTTCGGTTAACAGCCGAATGGCTTTTAGCCGCCTCGTGTTGCAAACACAAGTACTTACACGCACGAAAGACTGAATTCCCCGGAAATTGGGGGGACTCTGGGGGGACCCTGCCATTCCTCAGACTGCCGTAATCACGCTGGCTCCATTGGATCATCCGTCGCCGGCATTACATTCCGCTATGATACAGACCAAACCCCTGGTGCCCAGCTATTTCGCGGGTGTAGAATCGTGTTGTTCCTTACACTTTGACATCTTGAGAAAGGAAATGCGCTTTGAGATCCCGCGCGGCGCGGCGGAAGACAGCAGCGGCCTAGAGATCTGCAAGGAGGCGAATAATCCGAGATGGGGTTCCGAGATGACTTTATCAATGGCTACTGGTTGACCCCAGTCGGGCCCCGGCAGAGAACGTTTGCCCAATGGTCCCTTGAGAACACCGTTGAGTCAGGCCTCCGTGCAAATCAAAAGCAAGTTGCGCTCCTGCGGGAGCAGCTATCATCGGCATTCCGTGCCGGCATTGATCGTTTAGCTGACGGCCAACTGCAATCAGCAAAGCTGCTTCAACGGGAGATCCAGTATCAGACGGACAACCTGATTAATGCCATTGATCGAGGTTCAACTGATGTTGTAGATGCGCTCCAGAGGACCTGTGACTACCTTGGTGGTCAACTCTGTGAAGTGCGATGGGCGATTGATCGGCAAACTCAGGTTTCAGGGCGGATTCTTCAGGTCCTTCTCAGTTCGCTCGACAACTCATCGCGACAGTATTGGGAGCAAGGCGTAAAGTGCTACGAAACCTCTGAGCATCTCATGGCTAAGGAGCGATTTAATCGGGCCTTGGACGCCAACCGAACCAACTATTTCGCCTACCAGTATCTGGGGTTTATTGCTGTTCACGATGAGAATTCGCAGGAAGCTATCAACAATTTCGATCTGGCGCGTAAATTCGCAGATAGCGGACATTCGCGTGCCTTGGCGCTGTCGCACTTGGCGAGAAGCTATCAGGCTGCTGGTGATTTGCGGAAGGCTATTCAGTCATCTACTGCGGCCACCGAGGCCGCACCGGAACGTGCCAGATTCTGGTACGAAACCGCCGTGTACCGTGTGCGTGCCTCCAATGCTGAAGAAGCGATCCTGAATCTCCGTCAGGCGATCAGCACAGATTGGACGTACTGGTCGGTGTCGATCAGCGACGCAAACCTGGACCCTCTTCGCAATCGGGTAGAACGGCTTCTGGCCGACATGCGTGAAGAACAACGAGTTCTCGCGCGACAGCGGCTGGACCACTTTGTCGGAACTCTCAAGATACTGCGCGAGATGCAGATCATGGCGGATATTGCCGGGTGGGAGAAGCGTCTGGAGCAATTTGAGTCTTCCTATCGCACCGGAACCGTTTTCGCATTTCGTGATCTTGTTGAGCCTGCTCGAGACGTTGAAAGGCAGGCACTCGAGGCGGCAGTCGTTGCACTCGATCAACGGATCAACACATTACACAAGGCATTAACGAAGGCGCAGGCAGACTGCAGCCGTGAGCTGTCCCAGGCATTTAGCCGTGTGCAAGAAATCGAGAACCGGGCGAGCAGCGTCGAGAAATCCTATAGCTCTTCGGGATTTGCTGGGTGTTTGGCTGTGATCGGTGGCATCGTCGCCGCCTGGTGCTTCGTGGGGTTCAATGCCGTTCCGGCATTCGACAGCGCGGACCGACACAACTATGCCGTTGGAGGCATGGTCGCATTTGTGATCCTAATTATCGGCTTGGGGTGGAAACCCATGATGAAGCTTCTCAATGCAGACCTACCAGCACGAAACATCCGATCGGAGATCCCAGGAGCGAAACAGGCTTACGAACGAATCAAGGCCGATTCGGAGTCGCGGCTCGGGGTTGAAAAGGCGGGCATAGACCGCGAACTCGGACCTCTGACCCAGTACAAAGAACAGTGTCGAGCCCGGAGTACGAGCGTCTGATTGTCCCCCGAAAGTCCCCTATCATCGGGACAATTGAGTTTCCTGCGAGACGCAGGAGCCATGGTCGCAGTGTGAGGCGATTTTAACCGAGTCGGTTGTTGATCGAAGGTTGCTCTTCGATCTCCAGTTTACGCCGGTTGATTTCTCGTTGGGGGCTCGCTGCAGGATCTCCTCCCAAACACACGGCGGCCGCGTAATCCTTGTCGCGCGGATAGCGTGCGAATAGATGTCGGCGGACCGAAGAGTGGCCGAGGCTGGTGATTACTGAACCATAGCCGAATGGGAGAGCACGGCCGTGCCAGCGCCCGGCGACATTCGCCTTGTCGCGCGCTCTGGTCCACGCTGTCCGCACGTTGTTACGGGGCGGGTAGGATCGTTCGGGATCGCTCGGCTGGACAGCCGTTACCGACATCGGTGACGTGCTAGAATTGTGCCGCGCGGATGCGCCCAATAAATCTTAGGAGGTATCGACGTGCCACTCGTGAGTTGTCCAGCCTGCAACCGTAAGATTTCCGATCAGGCAGCGGCCTGTCCTGGCTGTGGCCACCCAATGCGGCAGACCCAGTACACGACGGTAGAAGTGATAGGTATAGGGAGCGAGTTGCGGGGCTATAACTATCTTCAGCAGTTGCTGTCGGAGGGTTGGCAGATTACACATGAGGACTACCAGGAAGACGGTGTTGATGCTGAAGGATACGAGCGTTCCATAACCCGCTACGACCTACGAAAGTAATGCCCTAGAGGCGACTAGGTGCTTTGCTGAAGCGTTGATCAGAAGGCCAAAAGGCCGGTTCTCGAAGATGCCCCCTTGGACGCGTCATGGGCTGCGGAGAGAATGGGGTGCTTGGCGTTTCCTTGCAGCCGCAATCACCGCCGATTACTGTACCAGCGCTAATGGCGAAACGCTGGCAGCCTGCTCCCGCTGCTTTGCTTCCTTCTGGCGCTTTTCATCCGCCGCGCACTGGTTTGCGGCGATCCCGTCCAGGGCACGCCGCTTCGCCTCCATCCGGACATGGGAGTAGCGGGAAAGCATGGCGCGCGAGACGTGCCCGGCGATGCTCATGATCACCTCGTCGCCGGCGCCGGACTCAGCAAGCTCCGTGACCAAGGTGTGGCGGTTGTCGTGCCACCGGCCCTTCACCCCAGCCTTCTTGCGGACCTTGATCCACGCCGTTTTGAACGACGTGATGGGGCGCGTCGGATCTTTGGGCAGAGGCGTCCCGAAGGCGAACACAAACCACTCTGGCCGGCAGGCCCCAAACCGCCGGGTGTACCAGGCGGCGTGCGCCTCCAACGCGGCGATGGCGGTTTGGTTCAACGGGATCACGCGTCCCGTGCCGGCTTCGCTTTTTGATTTGCCCACCGTGAGGGCCTTCTTGTTAAGCAGGTCGATCTGGTCCCACCGGATTTGGCGCAATTCCTTATCGCGCAGGCCGGTGTTCAGATCCAACGCCAGGGCCGCGTGCATCTGCGGCGTGCGCAGCTTCTGCGCCTCCTCCAGCATGCGCGCCTTCTCTTCCGAGCTGTAGGGACGTCCGGGTGAGGGCGGCAGCGCCAGCTTGAGCGCCTTGTCGCGGCGCAGGGTCGCGCGGATCAGAATGCCTTGCTCGCCGCACAGCCGGATCAAAAGCTGCACTTCGTCGTTGATGGTCTTGGGGCTGGCTTTCTCACTCAGCCGATCGGCCTGATAGCGCTTCACGACTTTCGGCGTAATCTCCACCACGAGACTGCGGCCAAGCAGCCTGCTCACGTGGCCGAGGGCATAGATCGCGAAAGTCACGGATTCGTGTTTCAGCTTGTAGTCGGCGAGAAACTCATCGGCGGCCTGCTTGATCGTCTTCCGTCGCTGTTCACGATTCTCTTCTTCCAGGATCTGGCCATAGCTCTGCTCCAGCCGTTGCCGCTGGGCGCGCTCCTCGGTGATCGCCTGCTGCTTGTTGGCAGTGCCAGTGGAGCCGCGGTGGCGCCGACCGTCCTTGGTGAACTCGTAATGGAAGAACCTGCCGTTTTTGAAAACGCTCATTGTGTCGATTTGCCGCTGGCCCTTTCAGGCCACCGGCGTTGCACACCATGTGTCACTTCGGTCGACGGACACAGTCAAGTCGTAGATTTGCGCGGGCGACCAGCGCCGCGGCGCTGCTGATTACACGGTTCCGCGGCGCCACCGCCGCCAGGCTGCGATTCCAGAAAGGCGGTGATGTCGCCGAACTTGTAGCGGATCATGGTGCCGTTGATGCGTCGGAAGGGGCAGCCGACGTTTAGCCGGCGTTCGTTCTGCAAAACCTTCACGCTGCACCCGCGAATGGCGGCGTACACGTGCTCGTCGACCCACGCCCAGGGGACCGCGGGCACCTGGGTTAGATCGACAGGCCGGGGAACGGTGGTCATATCGTCACCGCCAACGCGGTCTCTTCCCCGCCGCACCGAGCAACGTCGGCCAGGATGATGACAGCAGATTCTCG
>PLRZ01000635.1 GCA_003164075.1 Bryobacterales bacterium
TGACCAAAGGCTCCGGCATGATCCACCCGCAGATGGCCACCACGCTGGGATTTGTGATGACCGACGCCGATGTTCCGCCGCCCGTGCTGCGCACCATTCTGAAGCGGTCCGTGGAACGCAGCTACAATCGCCTCTCGGTGGATGGCGACACGTCCACCAACGATACGCTGCTGCTGTTGGCGAATGGCGCCTCCGGCGTGCGGCCNNTGGCGCAGGCCATCGCCCGCGACGGCGAAGGCGCGCGGAAATTCGTCACCATACGGGTGACGGGGACGGCTACCGGCGATGGCGCCGCGCGGATGGCCCGCGCCATTGCCAACTCGCCGCTGGTGAAGACCGCCATCGCCGGCTCCGATCCCAACTGGGGCCGGATCCTCTCGGCCGCGGGCAACGCAGGCGTGGTCTTCGATCCCTCCAAGACCGATATCCGCATGCAGCAGGTGCTGGTCTGCCGCGGCGGGCTGGCGGCGGCCTTTTCGGAAGAGGAACTCAAACAGAAACTGGATGCCGCGGAGTGCGATATCCTGGTGACCGTCCGCGGCAAAGGGAAAGGCGCGGCGCGGTTCTGGACGTGCGACCTCACGGAAGGCTACATCCGCATCAACGCCAGTTACAGGACCTGAATATGACGCGCCGCGTGTTGCTGCTCGCTCCCCTGGCCGCCTGTCTGCGGGCCGACTCCGAAAAGGAGGTAGAGGAACTGATTGCCTCCGCGGCCAGCGCGTTGAGCGCCGGCAAGCCGGAACTGTTTCTGGATGCTTTCGACCCCGCCATGCCGGAGTTCGCCAAGCTGCGCTATTCGGTGATCGGGTTGACCAGCCAGGCCGATCTGAGTTGCTCCATCGAGATCCTGAGTAACGAGGGAGATGACGGCGTGCGCAAGCTGACGCTCGACTGGATTCTGCGCATCGACCACAAGGACGATAATCCGGGATCCACGCGCCGGCAGAAAACCGTCAAGTGCGAGATCAGGAAGAACGGCAAGAAGTGGCGGATCGTTTCCTTCGATCCGCTGGACCTGTTTGCGCCGCCCACGGCGTAATCAGGCGCCCGCCCGTGTTTCTTATCGGTGTTCATCGGTGGCCAATAATAATCCTGAGAAGTATTGACGTAAGGCAACACAACAGAATTAGCCACCGATGAACACCGATGAACACCGATGAAAACGGATACTTGGATTCCCTGACGGAGCGT
Organism: Bryobacterales bacterium; assembly: GCA_003164075.1. Next base: position 1,195 of record PLRZ01000635.1, read on the forward strand.
GTGCTCGGCGCTGTTTTTGAGGTCTCCAATACTCTAGGCGCTGGATTCCTGGAGAAAGTCTACGAGCGTGCCCTGCTGAGGGAACTCGCCCTTCGCGGCATCCCCGCAAGCTCCCCAGTCTCACTGTCTGTTACCTATAAAGGCCACTGCATCGGAGAGTACTGTGCCGACATCCTCGTCGAGGATAAACTGGCGGTCGAATTGAAATGTGTGGATCGTCTCGCCAATGAACACACCGCGCAATGCCTCAACTATTTGCGGGCCTCCAACCTGGGCTTGTGCCTTCTCGTCAATTTCCAAAAGTCCAAAGTCGAATGGAAGCGCATCATCCAGGGATTTCATGTTCCTGAGCGGGTTGAGGAGCCAAGGGTGCCATGATGGCCCGGGCGCATTGGCGCCTCGATTGCCTGCTCCACCCCGTTCGCCTCCGCCGACCGCTGGGCCACGATTGCATTCGGGAACAATCCGCCCAACACGACGAACAAAACTCCCAAGGTCAGAATCCACCTCTCGCGCGGCAAGGCGTCCGCCATCACCGTGAAACCGGTCCGGCGCCGGCCCAGGAAGAGCCGCGCGAACAAGCGGAAAACGCTGACCGCATTCATGGCGGTGGCAATCGGCAGCAGCAAGCCGGTTAGCGGGTGCGACGCCAGCGTTCCGTGAATCAGCAGATCCTGGGAACAGAAACTCAGCGTGCCCGGCAGCCCCACTAGCGCGAGCCCGAACACAATGAAGAAAACCGCCAGCCTGGGCGCATGCTCCGCCAAACCAAGATGTCTGCTGGCTGTCAGGTTCTCGCCGAAGCGGACCTCGAGCAGCCGCAGAACCCCGAACAGCCCCATGGTGGATACCGTCACCACAATCCAGTGAACCAGCGCGCCGGTGATTCCCTCCACGGTCTCACTCTCCAGCCCCGCCAAAATGCACGCCGACTGGCTGAGCGCAATCAACGCCAGCAGCCGGCGAGGGGAATTCTCGGTGAGCGCCCGGACGGCGATGTAAAGGGCGGTGGCGATGGCGAGATACGAAAGCACCGGAAACAGATTGCGGGCCGTATGTGGAAACAGCGGCACAATCAGTTTGGCCACCAGCAACGCTCCAAAGTGGCCGTTCAGCAGAAGAGCGGTGGGAATCAAGGGACCGCCCTCCACGGCATCTGCCACCCAGGCGTGCGCGGGGCAGATTCCTTTCCGGGAGATTACGGCTACCACGAGGAGGCCAAACACGGCCATTCCTCCCGGGCCCTGGCCCTTCAATCCTTCGATCGACATGGCGTGGCCGTCGGCCGCAATGAGCGCAATGGCCAGCGCGAGGGCGATGCTCGAAAGCAGCAGCGCCATTCGCGGGCGCCATGTGACGGCGCGGAACCACTGCGCCAGGAAAGAGGGGACGGTGGACAAGATCCAGGCCAGCAGCAGCACCAGCAGATTTTCGGCGGAGTAAGCCAGTAGCGTGGAGCCCAGGAGGAAGAGAATTCCGCCGATGGTGCGGGAGTTGCAGTCGCGCCGCGGCAGCACCAACATAGCGCCCAGCGTGAGGCACGAGAACAGCACCATCAGGGTTTCGACTAACGACTCCCTGGGCGGCACGGTGCGCAGCAGCAGCGCGCTGGCCACCACGCACGCCCAGGAAGCGGTGAAGCCGATAGCCCGCGCGTGCCGCTCGAATCCCGCCGCCAGGAGTGCGGCGAACCAGGGAATGGCGACGGCCGCAACGGTGAGAACCAGGACCGGATGCGTCATCGTCCGCCCCCGTGCCCGGCAGAGCTTCGTATGGGAATGGCAGCCTCTTCCGGCAGGCTCGCGGCGCCCACCGGCCCCAGGCCATCCAGTTTCGCGAAGAGCACGGATAGCCGCATGAGCGGATGGACCACCAGGCTATCGAGAATGGTGTCGAGATGGCCGCGGTCCAGAGCCCATCGGTAGAGCCACAACTGAACCGGCTCCGGAAACAGATCCTCCAGAAACTTGCCCGTCGGTGAGAGTTCCCCTCCAATAGCGGAGTGCATCTGGTGATAGTCGTGAAGCATGGACGGCGAACGCAGGAACTGCAACGTGCGAACCGTAGCGTGTCCCAGGATGTGCGCCACGGCGATGGCTTTCCAGCCCATTCCGATTTCCACGAACACCAGGCCCACCTGTGTGAGCGACGCATAAGCCAACGAGGTTTTGGCGTCGGCGCTGGCGCGGCCGGTGATGGTGCCGTAGATGGCGGTGGTTACGCCGATCGCGATCACCAGAGCCGATGCCAGCGGGGACTGGGCGAGCAGCGGTTGAACGCGGAGCAGGAGGTAGGCGCCGGCGTGAATCGAGATGGCGCCGTAGAAGATGGCGCTGGATGGCGTGGGGCCCTCCATGGCGCGTGGAAGCCACCCGGAGAACGGAACCTGCGCGGCCTTTCCGGCAGCCGCGAACAGCAGCAGCAGGCAGACCGCGGAGGCCTGGTTTCCGGTTAGCTTGGGCAGGCCGCCGGCAAAGGAGGCCGTTCCGGCCCAATGGTGCATGGCGAAGATGCCCACCAGCAAGCCAATGTCGCAGGCGCGATAGACGGCGAAGACGCGAAGAGCGTTCTCAACGGGAGCGGGCCGCTGCTGGAAGAAGGCGATCAGCAACACCGAAGTGATGCCCACGATCTCCCATCCCCCGGCCAGCAGGTCGAACGAACCGGCGGAGAATGCCAGCAAAGAGCCGAAGGCGAAAAGATGCAGCAGCAGGAAGAAGCGCAGAAAGCCGCGCTCGCGATGGAGGTAGGTGGCGGAGAATTCCCCGATGAGCCCCGAGAGTACCGCCGTCATGCCCAGAAAGGGGAGAGCCAGCCGGTCCGCCATGAGCACCAGGGGGAAGTGGTAGTTCCCGACGGCGAACCAGGTACCGAACGTCACCATCACCGGAGCGCCCGTGGAGACCACTTTCCAGACAACCAGACCGAGCGCCAGAACGGCGGCGGAGAACGTGCCGCCGGAAATCCGGGACAGAACGTGTTCGTCCGGGATCCAGCCCATCAACCACACCAGCGCCAGGACGGCGAAGACCACACCGGGCGCCACTACCAGAAATACCAGCGCGGTTTGCGAAAGGTCCACCCTATCGGCCTCCTACCGCGTTTTGGATCCAGGCCATGGGCAGATTGCGGCGTTTGCCGCTATACCATTCGGCGGAAGAAAGGGCCACCGGCAGGCGTTCCACGGGATCGTCGAACTCTTCAAAACGGCCGTCCCGGCGGACCTGCACGCGGCCCGACTCCGGGTCGATCGCGGCTAAACGGATCCAGCGATTCTCCACGAGCTGTTTCAGCGCGGCGCTGGCCTCGACCGCCTTCCACAAACGCTCGGGCGTTGTCTCCACCACAAAGAGCATGCGCACGGGCTCATGGATATCGACCATCTGCCAGGGCAAACCGGTTCGCAGGTCGCTGGCGTGGCCATCCATCACGCCGACCAGACCCGCCACGTTGTGCGGGAGTTTCGTGCCGGAGCCGTAGCGATCGTTGTCGACAAAGGAGAAGTAGTACTCCAGACTGATTCCGGAGGCGACGGGAACGATGGCGGCCATGAGTGCCGCCAGTCCCTTGTCGCCGGGGTCCTGGGCGGCGTCATAGGAAACCAGAAACGCCCTGCGGTCCAGGAACAGTCCGCGGGTGAGGCTGCGCCGTCCAACCACGCAAAAGGCATTGGTGCAATGTCCGTACTCCGGCCGGGGCTGGGCCAGGTGTTGGCTTCGTTCTTCGACATGGCGAAGCGCGGCCTCCGGCGTAACGTACGGCGGGCAGGATTCGAACCGCCGCACGCGCTCGTGGGCGTTGTGCGTCCTGGCCTTGTCGAGGCACTCGCGAAGGCGGTCGAGATCGGCCTGGTGCGTGGCGGGGAGGGCATCCAGGTCGTAGAGTTCCACGTCGTCGCTGCATGTATCGTGATTACCGCCGACGAACCAGGTGTCCCGGGGAATATCGATGCCTCGTTCGCGCAGGCGGTCGCGCACCTCGGGCCGGTTGGCCATGGCGGCGAACAATCGCGCGTTAGGGCCGCCGCGGCGTCCGCCACACGCGCCGCAATCGTGGGCCGATTCGTGCGGATTGTTCAGACTGGTGGATCCGTGGCCGAGGATGAGCACCAGGCGGGCGAAGCGCCCGGTGAGACCCGCGGGGCCCAATACGCTGGCCACTCTTTCGGTTTTCTCGGCGGCGGCGAATCCCATCAACAGGCCCGTCACCGCGCCTTGCGATTGGGCGGTGTTCCTCATGAGCGTCAGTTCGGTGCGCGGCGCGGGAAGGAACGAATTGTCCAGCCACTCGCGCAGTTGGGCGTAGCGCCGCGGCGCCAGCAATTGACCTGTGAGGGGAACCGCCGAAAGCAATCCGAGCGCGGTGGTGGAGAGCCAGCCGCGGATCAGCGTCCGCGAGGATACGAACCAGCTCCGCATCAGCAGTCCGAGAAGCCGCCGGCGCAAACGGCGCCGCTCCAGCAACGCGCTGTCTTCGGCTTTCGGCTGTTCGAGGACAGCGTGTTTCGGCTTGACTACCACGGGACAGAACGGGGCGCTATCCGGGTCGTCGATTCCCCGGTAGTCCACGGCAATGCCAAAGTACCCGGCGGCGCCGAAGGTTTCCACTTCCGGATCCGCCTCTTCCACGGCGCGGCGCAGGGATTCCTCGCGCTCGTCCATGCAGAAAAACATCTGCGCCGCGGGCCTGGTCCGGAGCTCGCATAGGCCGCGGTATCTCCGATGGCTCGCGAGGCCGCGCAGAATCCTGCGTTCGTGCCAGCGTTCATAGGCCAGATGGAGGATGCGGCGGCGCTCCAGTCCATCGCAGGCTTTCACCTCGCCGGCAAAAGCGGCCCACTCGGCATCGGAGAGCCCGGTTACTTCGCCGGCTGAGAGGGACAGCACGCGAGCTGCATCGTAGACGCGGGCGGTGCGGCTCAGACGCCGCTTCTCCTGAGTCTTCAGCGGGTTTTCCTGCGGAGCGGCCTCAGCAGCCCCCTGGCGGGAGGCCACGCGAGCCATGGTCAGCCGCACGGCCAGGAAATCCATCAGCGAAGAGGGGACGGCTTCATCATGGGCCAGGCCGGGCTCTTCTTCGAGCTGGTGGATCAAACCCGCCCACCCCGGCAACGCCAGCAACTCGGACTGCAGAACGTCTTCCCAGCCGGGCTCCCGGAAACACAGAGTGTCGAGATAGTCCAGGACGGCGTCCTCCGCCGAGAAGGAAAAATACTCCTGCCGCTGAAACTCTTCGTCCAGACCCGTCAGATATCTGGGGAAGATGCCACCGCGCCGGCCGAGCAGCGTCCGCACGCTTTCGTAGAAGCCTCTCTCGCGGTGCGGCATGGGCCAATAGGCCATGCCCCGNNTCCTCCTCATGCGCGACGGTACGGGCAAAACAGGCGTCGAACAGGGCGCGCAGCGCGGCTTGCCGGAAATCCCGAGCCAGGTCGCCCTGTTCGGCGCGCCACAGGATGGTGGCGGCGTCAAACTCGCGCACGCCCGGGGTCATCATGGCCCGGCGAAGCGAGTGCCGGCTCAGCCGTGCGAACACGATTGCGTCGGGCT
>PLRZ01000128.1:0-2407 GCA_003164075.1 Bryobacterales bacterium
GAACTCCTTCTCGGCGGTCAGGAAGGTGGTGGCGTAGCGGTGCTCTTCGTCTTTCACCACGCGCGCCACGCGCTGCACGCTCTCCATCATTTCCGGGTAAGGGCCCTTCATCAGCTCGGCCACGAACCCGGTCAACTTATAAAGGAACGGCTCCTCCATCCCCACCATGCGAATGTTTCGCATGGCGCGGCGCATGATTTTGCGGAGCACGTAGCCGCGCCCCTCGTTGGAAGGCAGCACGCCATCGTGAACCAGGAAAGCCGCGGCGCGCCCGTGATCGGCGGCGATGCGCAGGGCGGTATCGATACGGGGGTCCGACCCGTGCGTGAGGCCGCACAGATCGGCGGCCTGCAGAATGATGGGATGGATCAGGTCGGTTTCGTAATTCGAAATCTTGCCCTGCAGCACGGCGGCGATGCGCTCCAGGCCCATGCCGGTGTCGATGGACGGGCGCGGCAGCGGCGTCATTCTGCCGGATGCGTCGCGGTCGAACTGCATGAACACCAGGTTCCAGATTTCGACAAAGCGGCCGCCGGCATCGTCGGGGAACTGCTCGCGCTCGCGGCCCGGTTCGGCGGCTTCCACGCCCAGGTCGTAGTGGATTTCCGAGCACGGACCGCACGGACCGGTCTCGCCCATCTGCCAGAAGTTGTCCTTCTCGTCGAGCCGGAAGATGCGGCTCTTGGGGATGCCGGTCACCTTCTGCCACAGCTCTTCGGCCTCGTCGTCCTCGCGAAAGACGGTGACGTACAGCTTGTCTTTGGGAAGGCCGTAATCCTTGGTGATCAGGTCCCAGGCGAATTCGATGGCGTCGGCTTTAAAATAGTCGCCGAACGAGAAATTGCCCAGCATTTCGAAGAAGGTGTGATGGCGGCGGGTGTAGCCGACGTTTTCCAGGTCGTTATGTTTGCCGCCCGCGCGCACGCATTTCTGCGAAGTGGCGGCACGCGAATAGTCGCGCTTTTCCACGCCGGTAAAGGTGTCTTTGAACTGGTTCATGCCCGCGTTGGTAAACAGCAGCGTGGGATCGTTCGCCGGGACCAGCGAAGAGCTGCGCAGCACGCGGTGGCCGCGGGCGGCAAAGAAGTCGAGGAAAAGCTGTCTGATTTCGTGACCTGTCACGGTTCAATTGTACCGGGATTTCGGGGACAGGCTACATAACCTCGAAATTACGCGCGCAATTTCGAGGTTATGTAGCCTGTCCCCGAAATTAACCGGAAACGTACGCCGGCGGGCATTCGTCAGTAATGGTATCCACTGATGCCCGGGACTACATCCGCACCATCCATCGACCGGCAATACGCCGAGCACGTGAATCCGCAATGGGTCCGCCTGCTGGACCTCCTCGAAATGAACGTGCAATACCGGCGCTGCTCCGGCGCCGAATTATTCACCGTCGATGGCCGGCGCATTCTCGATTTCCTGTCGGGCTACTGCGTTCACAACACCGGGCACAACCATCCTCAAATTGTGGCGGCGCTTCACCAGGAGCTGGACCGCGGCGGCCCGGTGATGCTCCAGAGCAACGTTCCCGAGTACGCCGCCGAACTGGCCGAGCGCCTCACCAGGTGCGCCGGCGGCCGCTTGAGCCGCGTCTTTTTTACCAATTCCGGAAGCGAAGGCGTGGAAACCGCGATCAAGTTCGCCCGCGCCCACACCGGCCGCACCGGCCTGTTGTACGCCGAAGGGGCCTTTCACGGGCTCACCTGCGGAGCGCTCTCGCTGATGGGCGACGCTACGTGGCGCAAAGGTTTCGGCCCCCTTCTGCCGGGCACCGAGGAATTGCCCTTTGGCAATCTGGACCTTCTGGAGTTGCACCTGGCCACCAAGAAGTTCGCCGCCTTCATCGTGGAGCCGGTGCAAGCTGAGGCCGGCATCCGCCTCCCCGAGCCGCATTATCTGCAGTCGGCCCAGCAGTTGTGCCACCGTTACGGATCGCTATTTGTGCTCGACGAAGTGCAGACCGGCATGTACCGCACCGGCCCTTTCCTGGCGGCGCACCGCTATGGCGTGGAGCCCGACATCGTGGTGCTGGCCAAAGCGCTCTCCGGCGGCCTGATGCCGGTGGGCGCGGTGCTCCTGTCGGAGGCTGTCTCGGACTCCGTTTTCAGCTCGCTGGGCCGCGCCTTCGTGCACGCCTCCACGTTCGGGGAGAACAGCCTGTCGATGCGCGCCGGTCTGGCCACGCTCGACGTGCTGCGGCAGGAGTCGCTGGGCGAGCGCGCGGAAACGCTGGGCGTCGAACTGCGCCGCCGTCTTTCGGAAGCGCTGGGGCCATACGAGATGGTGCGATCGGTGCGCGGCGCCGGCATGCTCTCCGGCATCGAATTTCAGGCGCCGCACCAAATGCGGCTGCGCCTGCCGTTCGAGACATTCCGCCGCATCCATCCCGCCATGTTCGGACAGA
>PLRZ01000128.1:2438-11068 GCA_003164075.1 Bryobacterales bacterium
TGGCACACACGTCCACGTCTTTCTGGGGGGAAGCGCTGGGTCTGGCTCGCCGCGCTGTGAACATCTGAGGTGGAAAAGAAATGTTCACCGGAGAGGCACAGAGGAAAACTAGAAAGGTCCTTAGGAGCCACGCAGAAATAACTTCACATTGTCTGCGGCAGCAATGTGGCGCAGGCACTCTTGCCTGCCGGGTCGAGACTCATCTCGACCCNNCAGACAAGAGTGTCTGCGCCACGACGCTTGCTGCGAAGTTATTCCTGCGCGCTTCCTTAGGTAACATTTTGGTCGTGGCGTCGTCCTGGTAGTTTTGAGGTCACAGAGGGGACAGAGAGCACAGAGAATGCCGCGGCCGTGAGTACCGCAGCCGTTAAATCCTACTCCATTCGCTACAGCCCGCTCCAAAATTGGCCCAAGCACATGGAGTAGTCTTCCCGCCAGCCTCGATAGCCCCGTTACACTGAAATGAGTGAGCGCGAACCCCGAGTCCGGAACCATCGCGGTAATTGCCGAAAAGCCCTCGGTGGCGCGCGATATTGCGCGCGTGCTCGGCGCCGGCAATAAGGGCGATGGATACCTGCACGGCAACGGCTACGTGGTCACCTGGGCCATCGGACACCTCGCCGCGCTGGCGCAACCNNTGCGCCACCGACGCCGGCCGCGAAGGCGAGTTGATTTTCCGCTACATCTACGAAGCCGCGCAATGTTCCAAGCCCTTCAGCCGTCTGTGGATCTCCTCCCTCACTCCCGACGCCATCCGCAAAGGCTTCGACACCCTGCGGCCCGGCCGCGATTACGACGCGCTCGCCGACGCCGCACGCGGCCGCAGCCGTGCCGATTGGCTGGTGGGCATGAACCTCTCGCGCGCTTATGCTCTGGCCTACGACGTGAAGGATCTCTCGGTGGGGCGCGTGCAAACTCCCACCCTGGCTATGGTGGTGGAGCGCGAGTTGGCCATCCGCAACTTCGTGCCGGAAGATTATCGCGAAGTGATGGCCACCTTCCATCCCACCGGCAGCCCTCCGAAAAATACTTACAAGGGAACGTGGTTTCGCCAGCGTCCCACGCAGGAGGACATGCGTCTGCCGGCGGATGGCGAAGAGGCCGAGCGAATCGCCGCGCGCGCCCGCACAGGCTCCGCGGCCATCCAGTCCATCGAAGCCCAGACCCAGCGCATGGCGCNNCTGGACATCGCCCAGGCGCTGTACGAGCGCCACAAGCTCATCAGCTATCCGCGCACCGATAGCCGCCACCTCTCGCAGGACGTCGCGCGAACGCTCCCCGGCATTGTCGACGCCATCGCGGCCCCGTATCGCCAGCAACTGGCGCCCGGCACCGGCGAGCGTCCCCTGGGCCGCAGGTTCGTGGACGATTCCAAAGTCACCGACCACCATGCCATTATTCCCACCACGGTGTCGCCCGAGAAGGTGTCGCTCATGCCCGAGGAGCGCAAGATTTACGATCTGATTTGCCGCCGCCTGCTGAGCGCCTGGCATGAGGATCACATCTGCTCGGTCACCACCGTGATCACGGCCGTCCGCAACCCCGGCGTGGTCGACCGCTACCACACCACCGGCAGCGAGGTGCGGCAAGTGGGGTGGAAAGTGCTCGACCTCGCGCCCGCCGCGAAGCCGCCCAAGGCCAAACCCGGCGCCGAAGATCCCCGTGCGGAGCAGGCGCTGCCATCGGGCCTTGCCAAAGATCAGCCGCAAGACGTGGTGGATGTCGAGGTTCTCAAGAAGAAGACCCGCGCGCCCAAACGCCTCACCGAAGGAACTCTGCTCACCGCCATGGAGACGGCCGGCAAGACGCTCGACGAAAAAGAACTCTCCGACGCCATGAAGGAGACCGGTCTGGGAACGCCGGCCACCCGCGCGGCCATTATCGAAGTGCTGCTCAAACGCGAGTACATCGTGCGCGAGGGCAAGAACCTGGTCGCCACCGACAAAGGCATACGGCTGATCGAGGTGGTGCATCCCGAAGTCAAGAGTCCGGCGATGACGGGCCAGTGGGAGGCGTATCTCCATCGCATCCAGCGCGGGTCGGCGCAACTGGCGCCATTTCTGAAAGGCATTGAAGATTACGTTACCGAGGTGGTGGGCAAAGTGGCGCAAACTCCCGCCGTTCCCCGATCCACCGTCGAGGCCGCTCCCAGCGCGGCGCCTGTCAACAAGCCTGAGCCCACCCGCTACACCGGTACGCCGCAGGAATTGCTGCGCAACGCGTTCGGCTTCGAACAGTTCCGGGCCAACCAGGAAGCCGTTTGCCGCGCGGTGATCGACGGTCAGGACGCGCTCCTAGTGATGCCCACGGGCGCCGGGAAATCGCTGTGCTACCAGTTGCCCGGAATCGCGCGCGGCGGGACCACCCTGGTCATCAGTCCTCTCATCGCGCTCATGGAGGACCAGGCGGCCAAACTGCGCGAACGCGGCCTGGCGGTGGAGCGCATTCATTCCGGCCGCGACCGCGCGGCGGCGCGCCAGGCCTGCATCGACTATCTCAACGGCAATCTGCAATTCCTTTTCATCGCACCTGAACGCCTGCGCGTTCCCGGCTTCCCCGAAATGCTGGCCAAGCGCAAGCCCAGCCTGATCGCCATCGACGAAGCGCACTGCATTTCCCAATGGGGGCACGATTTCCGGCCCGACTATCGCATGCTCGGGCAATACCTGCCCACGCTTCGCCCCGCGCCGGTGATCGCCATGACCGCGACCGCGACTCCACTGGTGCAAGACGATATCGCCGAGCAGTTGGGGCTGGAACAGGCGTCCCGCTTCATCCACGGCTTTCGTCGCGACAACCTCGCCGTCGAAGTGATCGAGGTGCCGCCGTCGCAGCGGCCGGCGCTGGTCGGCGAGCTGTTGCAGGACCCCGCGCGCCGGCCAGCCATTGTCTACGCGCCCACCAGGGCGCAGGCCACCAGCCTGGCCGCTGAATTGGAGGCGCACTTCCCATGCGCCGCCTACCATGCCGGGCTGGATGCGGACCGCCGCAAGCGAGTCCAGGAGCAGTTTCTGGCCGGCCGGATCGAAGTGATGGTGGCCACCATCGCGTTCGGCATGGGCATCGACAAGCCCGACGTGCGCACCGTGATCCACACCGCGCTGCCGGGGAGTCTGGAGGCATATTACCAGGAGATTGGCCGCGCCGGGCGCGACGGCGAGCCCAGCCGCACCATCCTCATGCACTCCTACGCCGACCGCCGCACCCACGATTATTTCTTCGAGCGCGACTACCCGGATGTGACCGTGCTGGACAGCATCTTCGCGCGGCTGGGCGCGGAGCCGCAAGAGAAGGCGGCGCTGCAGCGGCAGTCGCGTATGGGCGAGGATGCTTTCGATAAGGCTCTGGAGAAGCTGTGGATCCACGGCGGCGCGGTAGTGGATTTTGCGGAAAACGTCACCCGCGGGCAGGACCATTGGCGCGAAACCTATGTCGCTCAGGGAAAACAGAAACAGCAGCAGTTGGACCTGATGCTGCGCTTCGCCGAGAGCAACGAGTGCCGCATGGCCGCGCTGGTGCGCCATTTCGGCGACTTCGCGGGCGCCCGCCAGCCCTGCGGCATTTGCGATTTCTGCGCACCTTCCGAATGCGCCGGGCAACAGTTCCGCGCCGCCACCGCGGACGAACGCGCCACCGCGCTGGCGGTGATGGCGGCGCTCCGCAGGGGCGGGAAATCCACCGGCCGGCTGCACACCGAACTCCATCCGGATGGCGGCGTCACCCGCGACGCGTTTGAGGAACTGCTCGGCGCCATGGCGCGCGCCGGCCTGGTGCGTCTCACCGGCGAGGTCTTCGAAAAAGACGGCAAGAGCATCCCGTACCGCAAGGCCAGCCTGCTCGACGATCGCGAGAGTTTCGAAATCCTCATGAAATTGGACGTGGAGCCGGTGTCGAAAGGCCGCAAACGCAAGAAGAAAGCCACGGCTTCCGGCAAGCGCAAGCGGGCCGGGAAGATGCCGGCCGCGGCCGCCGCTCCCCACGCCGCCGCTCCCCATACGGGCGCTCCCCATACGGGCGTCGAAACGGCGCTTCGAAACTGGCGGCTGGCCGAAGCCAAGCGCCACGGCGTTCCGGCGTTCCGCATCTTCAGCGATCGGGCGTTGCAAGCCATGGCGACCACTCGCCCGGGCACGGCTGCCGAGTTGCTTGCCATTCCCGGCATCGGGATCAGCACCGTGGAGAAGTACGGTGCGCAGCTCTATCGGTTATTGCATGAGGGCAGGGGGTGATGAGGTCGCCCCGCAATTTCGGGCGGTTCTCGGTGGGGCAGGCGGTGCTCGCCTGCCCTCTATCCTGTTTCTGTCGCGAAACTCACTTCGGGTGGCAAGGAACGCTTGCTGACGGGGTGCCCTCTGGGCCGGGCTCGGAAAACGCCGCGACGATTCCACGGGACTTGTTACCGAGCCGCGACCGCCAGGGAGCGGTGCTGCTCCTCCGCATGGCAGTTTCGCGACAGAAGCCAGCTCGGTGGGGCAGGCGAGCACCGCCTGCCCCACTCCGGGCTTTCCAAAAATTCCATGAGATCAGGAGTCTCCACACGTCTACGGAGGAATGTACGCGCCAACTCTACTGCGGAAGCGGCTGCTGCAGCACGGTTCGAACCGCGGGCGGCAACTTGTCGGAGTTCGCCAGCAGGAGACTCACCTGCCACATTTGCTCGGGAGTCAACGAACCGTTGAACCCGGGCATTCCCGTGAGCCGGATGCCGTTGGCGACCTTCCAGTAAGTCTCGCCTGCCGGATCGTCGGAGACGCCTTTGCCCGTAAAAAGGTCGGGCGGTTTTGGGAACTCGCCCCTGGCGATGGTCGTCGTCTCCTGGCCCGGCAAGCCGTGGCAGACAGCGCAGTTGACCCGGTAGATGCGTGCCCCCGCTGTGAAGGCTTCATCCGACAACGGAATCGGCGACGATGCCGGCGCCTCTTTGCGGACCCGCGCATTCAGCGCCATTTGCGCGATCAGTTTCTCGAACGGCAGAGGCGCGGAAGCAGTCGCAACCGGGGCCTTCCCCAGTGCGAGGTAGCTGAACGCTCCGCCTACGATCAAAACGATCGCGGCCACGAACCCGAAAACGAATTGCTTCATGTTGTTTCCCCCATCCGAGCCCTTCAACTTGAGACAATAGGTAAGATCTTGCTGACTGCACTCCGCAAACGCATTATACGGCAACCCGGTGCGAACTTTCTTCTGGCGATCGCCTTGATCGCGCCGGGCAATCTGCCTGCCCAGCCGCCCCCCAAGCCCCCACTGGGATTGCCGCCGGTGCTCTGGCCGGCCGATAACCCATACTCGGCCGCCCGCGTCGAACTGGGACGCTATCTGTTCTTCGATCCCCGTCTTTCGGCCGATGGAAGCGTCTCCTGCGCCACTTGCCATCCTCCCGATCACGCGTTTGCGGGCGGCGAACCTCCTCCGTTCGGCGTCACGGGCAAGCCGCTCCGGCGGCGCGCGCCCACTTTGATTAATCGAGCCTACGGGCGAAGCCAGTTCTACGATGGACGCGCGGCCATGCTGGAAGACCAAGTCCTGGGTCCGGTCACCAACGTCGACGAGATGGGCGCCACGCCACAAGCGGCGGCCGAAGCCATATCGAAGGTCGCGGGCTATGGTTCGCTGTTCGAGCGGGCATTCGGCGATGCCAAGGTCACTTTCGAGCGGATCACGAAAGCCATCGCGTCCTTCGAGCGGACGATTCTCTCCGGCAACTCGCCGTACGACCGTTCCCTGAATGGGGACAAACAAGCGCTGAGTCCCGCGGCAAAACGGGGCCAGCAGATCTTCGAGCGCACCGGCGAATGTACCGAATGTCACAACGGCGACAACTTCACTAATGAGAAATTCGCCAGTCTGGGCGTCGATCCGAAAGTCCAGGCGCCCGACTTAGGGCTATTCGAAATCACCCGGAAGCGGCGCGACGAAGGGAAGTTCAAGGTGCCCACGCTTCGCGAGGTAGCCCATACCGGTCCGTACATGCACGACCGCCGGTTTGCGACCCTGGATGAGGTGCTGGAGTTCTATCGCAAGGGCGGACAGCCGGGTCCGCAACTCGATTCGCGCATCGCGCCCTTCTTTCTGGATGCGCCGGCAAAGGCGGACTTGCTGGCCTTCCTCGAGTCGCTCAGCGGCGAGGGCTGGCAACAGATCCAAGCGCCGCCACGGCTGCCCTGACTATCTTGACCCCAGCTTGAGACGCCGGCCGATAATCATCTTGATCAGGAAATGATCGGTGCTGCCGGTCAGGCCGAAGCCCGGAGCGAAGTTGAATTCCCAGTTAGGTCCGAGATTCAGGTCGAGCGCGGGGAAAATCGCCTGGATCTGCTGGTGCAAGGGATCGAAGCCGGTGAGCGAGCCCAGGTCGCCGTAATACTCGATGCCCATGGTGACTTTCTTGGTGACGTCGTAGCTCGCCTTGAAATTGGGCGCGAACGTGACCCCCTGGTGCACGCTCAACCCGTGAAAGGAACGTTCCAGGGCGGGATTGAATCCCAGGTACCACTTATCTATTTGCTTATCGACAATGGGCCGGATTTCCCACGTCCAGGTATCCGGCGAGTAAGAGCGGCGTTGGTAGCCGATCTCCGTCGACAGACTTACGCTCACCGGCCAGTGCCAGTCCTCCGGAATGCGGACGCGCGGGCGAATATGGTCTCCCACCCATTGGTAGCCTTCACTCGCCCGATAACTTGTAAATACATAGAACCCGATTTCAAACCAGCTCGTGAAGCCTTGCGTGATCTCGAGAGTTTCGTGCAGGGCGTGCTCGTCGGGACGGACTCCATCCACGGCGGTCTTCGATCCTTCGAAGGTGAAGTTCGAATGCAACTCCACCATGGTGCGGGAGGGAGGGACAAGCTCGCTCCCGTACACCTGTACTTCATAATTGCCTTGCGCCAGCAGAGCGCCACAGCCACCGGCCAACACCAGTAGCGTTCGGAGAATGGTCAAGCGAACACCTCGTTCCTGTTTTTTTGGCGAAAGAGAAAGTGTACCAGTGTTTTTGACGCTGCCGCAGGAAGCTCGTCTCCGATCGACGGCTCCCTCGCGGGGCGCCCTCTGTGCCCGGCTCTGTAAACACTTACAAAAACTGAAGCGCCATTCCGAGCCGCGACCGCCAGGGAGCGGTTCCTAGCTGGTTTCTGTCGCGAAACTGCCTTCAACCTAAAAGCGGCGGTTGACTGCCGGCGTTGCCGGCAAGTCCGAGACCCGTATGGGTCTCCAACTGCCGCGCAGTTCACCCGTTGGGTGACAACTGCTGTTTCTGCAAGCACTTGGGGCTAAAGAGGAAGCTTGTGTGGCGGCCTGTCAACCGCCGTTTTTAGGTTCAAATGGCAAGGACCGCTTGCTGGCGCGCGCGGCTCGGAAAACGCCGCGATGATTCCACGGGACTTGTTACCGAGCCGCGACCGCCAGGGAGCGGTTTTGCCGTTACGAGCCGGAGTTTCGCGACAGAAATTAGCTAAGCTTTGGCTTGCCCAAGCCTGTCATTATAGGAAGTCATGATCGAAACAGGACTGCACGACAAAGTGGTAATCGTCACCGGCGCCGCGGCCGGTATCGGCAACGCCACCGCGCGTCGCTTCGCGCAGGAAGGCTGCCGGGTAGCTTCGTGGGACGTTCGCGACAGTGAGCCCACTCCCGGCGGCNNTTCAAGGAAGGCGCGCTCACCGGCACGATGAGCGACGAGCAGTTCGATTCCGTCATCGGCGTGAACCTGAAGGGCGTCTTCGTGTGCACCCGCGCCGTGGCCCCGCGGATGATCGAGAGCGGCGGCGGCGTGATCCTGAACGCCTCCAGCGTGGTGGGTCTCCACGGCAATTTCGGCCAGACCAACTATGTGGCCAGCAAAGCCGGCGTGATCGGCATGACGCGCGTGTGGGCTCGCGAGTTGGGCAAGTTCCACATCCGCGTCAATGCCGTGGCGCCCGGCTTCATCGCCACCGACATGACCAAAGGGATGCCCGAAAAGGTCCTGCAGACCATGATCGGCCATACACCCGTCGGCCGCCTGGGCCAGCCCGAAGACATCGCCAACGCCTACCTCTGGCTGGCCTCCGACGCCGCGTCGTTCGTGAGCGGCGCGGTCCTCAGCGTGGATGGCGGCGTAGTCACCGGAACGTAAGCTCCATGCGGCGGGTGGACCCGATGGTCTTCTTCGCAGTTTCTGGAAACCCGTCCGCCCACTACAAACTGCCCAAGAGGTACTATTTTATACAGGCGTTGCCGCGGACCCTTACGGCAAAGTCATCAAGCCCCAATTAGTGAAGTGTGGCGCCAATCCCACGGAGAACTCTTATGAAGCCAATCTATATCGCCGCCTATCATCAATCCAAGTTCGGCAAACTTATGGGCATGACTGTGCCTCAGATCGTCGACGCCGCCATTCAAAGCGCATGCCGCCAGGTGGATGCGCCGGCTTCGGCACTGGATGTCGGCTCCATCGGCGCGGCCTGCAACTTCTCGCTCAATCGGCAGGGACTGCTGGCCGGTTTGATGGCCATGACTCCGGGGCTCGAAGGGAAACCCATGGAGGCGGTGGAAAATGCCTGCGCCACGGGTGGCCAGGCGGTACTGTCCGTGATTCAGAAGCTGCAACTCGGCATGGGCCACACCGGCATCGCCGTGGGCTACGAGAA
>PLRZ01000128.1:11101-11986 GCA_003164075.1 Bryobacterales bacterium
CTCGCGGCTATCGCCGTCCAGGAATACGCCAATGCCAAATACAATCCCTGCGCGCAGATGAGCAAGGTGCAGATCACGCTCGACCAGGCGCTCAAGATCGAGGGCTTGAACCGCTACGTGGTGGATGGCCTGCCGCTGAAAACCTACGACTGCTCGCAAATCACCGATGGCTACGCCTCCCTGATCCTGGCCACGAAGGAGGGATTGGCGAAGCTGGGCGTGCCGAAATCGGATTGCGTCGAAATCGCCGGGTGGGGGCAGGCCACCGACCCGATCCGCAAAGCCGGCCGCGACGTGCTCCATCCGTTGGGCGCTTACCGCGCCATGTACGGCGCTTACAAGATGGCCCGCGCCAGGCCCGCGGACGTCAATGTGGCCGAGGTCCACGATTGCTTCACTGTCATGGGCGCAATCGGCACGGAAGTGATCGGCAAAGCGGAGACCGGCCGCGGCGCGCAATATTGGGTGGACGGCAGGGCCCGGCCCGATGGAGAATGCGGGATCAACACATCCGGCGGATTGATCGCCAAAGGCCACCCCATCGGCGCCACGGGCATCGCCATGATCGGCTGGGCATCCCTGCAGTTACAGGGCAAAGCGCCCGCGGAATTGCAGGTTGGGGATCCCAAGCTGGCCGCCACGTTCAACATCGGCGGCCCCATTTGCGCCAGCGTTTGCACGGTGCTGCGCCACGCATGAATGGGCTATTTCGGGGACAGGCTACATAACCTCGAAACTCCGGTCCGCTCGCCGATTTGAATTTCGAGGTTATGTAGCCTGTCCCCGAAATGCTCTAATTAGTTTCTGTCGCGAAACTCCCGTCAAGTGGCAAGGACCGCTTGCTTGCGCGCGCGGCTCGGAAACGCCGCGATGATTCCACGGGAC
>PLRZ01000128.1:12056-12387 GCA_003164075.1 Bryobacterales bacterium
GCGTGAATATCCCAGTGGGACGATCCCCAGGCGTTGGGGTTAATCTCCCGTTGGCGAACTACCTGCAAAGTCATGGTCCAATCGTCCAGTCCCAGGCGTTTCTGCCAGGACTTCATCTGGTCCATCAGACGTATTTCCAGGGGGTTCATTGCGGAACAACCGAAGGAAAAGAGAAGAAGGGCCCACACTACTCGCATACTCCCCCGATTGTACTATATATCACTACTAGACTGCGGCCCCCCCTCGCCTACGGGTGCGTAACCGATCTGGGGGACCCCCGTCTCTGAACGACCGCTCCCTCGCGGTCGCGGCTCTGTAAACACTTACCAAC
>PLRZ01000585.1:0-1118 GCA_003164075.1 Bryobacterales bacterium
CCGTCGGAGACGCGCGTGACGTTCCGATTGAAGAGTCCCGTGCCGCTGACCGAGAGACTGAAGTGAAGGCTAATTCGGGGACAGGCTACATAACCTCGAAATAGGGCCAGACCGTCCTTCGGCGAGGATCGCGACGGTATTTCGAGGTTATGTAGCCTGTCCCCGAATTAGCTCGGCAATTTCCCCGGCACCATGGGCAGCGACCGAATTCGCTGGCCCGTCGCGTCGAAAATCGCATTGCCGATGGCCGGCGCCAGTCCCATAATCGGCGTTTCGCCCGCGCCTGCCGAGGGGATGTCCTTGCGGTCCAGCAGCACCGTCTCGATTACCGGCATGTCCACGAAGCGCGGCACACGGTAGCGCGCCAACCGGTTGGTGACGATTTTGTTACCGGCGAAATCCACCTGCTCGAACAGCGCGCCACCAATGCCCATGGCTACCGCGCCGTCTATCTGGTTGCGCAAATGCTCGGGGTTCACCACCGCGCCGCACTCGAAGGCCTCCACCACGCGAACCACTTTCACCGCGCCGTCGACCACGCCGACCTCCGCGCAATTGGCCACGTAGGAGCCCTTCTCGAAGCCGCCCGAAATGCCGAAACCGCGGCCCGGCGCCTTCTTGCGGTCCTTCCATCCGAACTTGTCGGCCGCCGCCAGGATCACCGCTCGCAACCGCTCGTTGCGGGTGTTCTTCAAGCGGAATTCCAGCGGGTCGATGCCCGCCGAGTGCGCCAGTTCATCCATATAGGATTCGCGCACGAAGTGGTTGGCCGTCCCCGCGAGGCCGCGATACGAGCCCTGCCGCAGAGGCGACTTGCTTTGATGCATCTGCTCTTTCTTGCTGGGCACGTCGTAGGGCGTCTGCAGCGCCGAGGGGCCGGAGTTATAGTTGTGAAACTCCCATTCGGCGAGGGTACCGTCGGGATTCAGCTTGCCGCCCACTTCGATGAGCCCGCCGGGACGGAAGTAGGCCCACGTCATTTCCTCCTCACGGGTCCAATTGCGCTTCACCGGTTTGCCGGTGGCCTTGGCCAGCCGCGCCGCTTCGTAGGCAGCCTCTCCGTTGTGCTTGCCGCCGTAGCCCGATCCGGTATCCGGCACGATCACCCGCACGCGCTC
>PLRZ01000585.1:1297-2824 GCA_003164075.1 Bryobacterales bacterium
CATGGCCTCCGCCGCCGCGCTATCGAGCGACACCAGCGTGGCCCCGAACGAGGCCGGATACAGCACCTTCCCGTAGAGCATCCCCGGGACCTTGGTGTCGTAGGTGAATCTGTGCGCGCCGGTCACGATCTCGCGCCCGTTGACCTTGGGCAGCGACGTTCCGGCAATCTTCCATTCGGTGGCCGGAACCAGCGCCACGCTTGTGGGAATCGTGCGGGTCAGCTTCTGCCCGTTGGTCAGTTCGCCGAATCCGGCCGACCGGTCGCCGGCCGTCACTTTGCCGTCGGCCACCTGGATAGCGGAGCGTTCCACCATCCACTTCTGCGATGCCAGGTCGACCAGCGTTTCGCGCGCCGCCGCCGCGGCCCTGCGGATCACCGGCCACATTTGCGGAGTGGTCTGGCTGCCGACCGTGCCGTTGTCGAAGGGGGTGAGATCGGTATCGGCCAGCACCATGCGGATGGACGCTACCGGTGCGCGCAACTCTTCCGCCACGGCCTGGGTCAGCGAGGTGCGGGCGTTCTGTCCCACTTCCACTTTGCCGGAGTATACCGTCACAATGCCGGTTTCGCCGATGTGCAGCCAGGCGCTCAAGTTCTGCGGCACGTCGCGCCGTCCGCCGCGGCCGCTCTCCTGCGCGTACACATCGTCATCCACCAGCATTACTACCACGCCGCCGCCCATTACTGCGAAGAAATCGCGCCGCTTCATGCGTGGACTCCTTTTTTCGCGGCCGCCTGGATGGCCTGCACTACGCGCGAGTATGTTCCGCAGCGGCAGATGTGCCCGTTCATACTGCTGACGATGTCGGCCTCGCTGGGGTGGGGCGTGTGTTGCAGCAGTCCCACGGCGCCCAGAATCATGCCGGGGGTGCACCAGCCGCACTGCATGGCGTCGGCCTCCAGGAAGGCCTCCTGCACGGGATGCAGTTTGCCAGCGGGCGCCAGGCCTTCGATGGTGACCACGCGTTTGCCGGCCACCGTTCCCACTTTAGTGAGGCACGACTTGGTAGGCGTGCCATCGATCAGGACCGTGCAGGCGGCGCATTGGCCCTCGCCGCAGCCGTACTTAGTCCCGGTAAGGTCGAGATCGTCCCTGAGGACGCTCAACAGGGTGCGATCGGGATCGGCATCGATCCGGTGACGCGTTCCATTCACATCCAGCTCTGTGACCCTCGCCATGTCTATATTGTGGCGCAAATCGGCCAGTGCCGGATGAAGTCTTCGTAATATTAACTTACGTTCAGGGGCGCAACTGCCGCGGGGGGTTCCGCGTTCAATTCGGTAGGAGGTTGCTAGATATGAAACGGCAACTGTTAGCAGCAGGATTTCTGATCGCGGGAACACTTTTCAGCGGGTGCGCGGCGCGCGCCGCGGTGGTGGTGGGGTTCGCGCCGCCTCCGCCCCGCTATGCGGTAGTGGGAGTCGCTCCGGGGCCCGGTTACATGTGGACCGAGGGCTTCTACAACTGGCGCGGCGGGGCGTATGTGTGGACAGCGGGCCGATGGATGCGTCCGCCGCGTCCGCA
>PLRZ01000663.1:0-7636 GCA_003164075.1 Bryobacterales bacterium
AAGTTGACCGCGCCGCTGCCCGCTGTGAGGTTCACCGTCTGTAGCGGCGGAGCGGTGCCTCCATAGGGCATGACGAAATACAACGTGGAGGGGTTGGCGTTGATCGCGCCGGGGTTGGTGACCGTCAAGGTGACCGGCACGGTTTGTACGTTGCCGCTCGCGGGGGTGAAGGTCAGGCTCCCGTTGTAAGTCGCCGGAGTCAGCCCGGCGGGATTCACCATGGCATTCAGGCTGCTTGTGGTGGACGTGTTGCCGTTTGTGACGCTGGACGTGAGCCACGGCTCGTTAGACGACACGGTGAAGTTGACGGGGTTGCCGAAATAGGAAATCTGCAGCGACTGCATCACCGCGGAGCCGCCCTGCGGCAGGCTCTCAGTGAAAGATGACGGCGAGAGCTGCAGGCCCAGCGGGTTGACGGTCAGGGTGACCGACACGGCGATCGCGCTGCCGCTATCGGGCGTGAATGTGAGCACTCCATGGTAAGTGCTCGGCGTCAGTCCGGCGGGAGACACGGTAGCATTCAGGCTGCCGATCGAACCGGTAGAGCCGGAGGTGACACTGGCGGTGAGCCACGTAGAGTCGGACGACACGGTGAAGTCGATGGGGTTGCCGGAAGAGGA
The DNA here is from genome assembly GCA_003164075.1 of Bryobacterales bacterium. The sequence goes on from PLRZ01000663.1 coordinate 621, forward strand.
AATCTGGATCGCCTGCATCACTGCGGCGCCGCCTTGCACCAGGCTCTCGGTGAAAGACGTGGGTAAGATCTGGAGGGTTGGTCCGCTGCTGGAAAGCATGCCGCTGCAGCCGGTGACATCGGCCTGCGTGATGGTTCCGTCGTGATTGAAATCGCGCGGATCGTTGGCCAGTACGGTTTGTCCAAGAGCTGCCGTGATGAGCGCGATGTCGGTCTGGTTGACGACCCCGTTGGCATCGGCATCGCACAAGGCGGCGGACGTGACTAAGGTGTTGGAGAAGCTGGCGAGCAAGCCATCGTTGGCTTCCACGCGGCCGATATAATAGCCCGACTTATCGGCGACGAACTGCGGAGTGGCGGTGTTGGGGTGCTGCAAGGTGGCCGTACTGCTGGACGGAAGCGAATCGAGCCACCAGAGATAGGCCAGGTTGAGCGGGCCGTTATCGGGGTCGGCGGAGGCTTGCGCGCTGAGACTGGCAGTGCTGGTGGGGGTGACGAACTGGCTGGCGCCGGCATCGGCATTGGGGGGCACGTCACCGGTGAAGACGTGGACCGTGGTGGTGGCCGCGGCCGAAGTGCCATGCGCGTTGGAGACCACCAGGCTCACCACGTAGTCGCCGGCCAGGTCGGGGGTGAACTGTGGCGAAGCGCTGGTAGAGTTGGCGAGCGTGACACCGCTGCCGGATGGAATGGCGCCGAAGCTCCACTGATAGTTGAGGGGGAGCGGTGAAGTGTTGGGGTCCACGCTATTGCTGCCAGTGAGGGTGACAGTCGCGTGCAGTCCGGTATTTTGATTGCGTCCGGCGTCGGCGTTGGGAGGGATGGCGCCGCTATAAGCGGTGACGGTGAGCGTGACGGGCAGGCTGGGCGCAGTAGCGTCGCTGACGATGAGCTGGAACTGGTAGGCGCCGGCGACATCGGGTTTGAGAAAGGCGTGCGGCGTCTGTGAGTTATTGATCGATGCCGTGGTGACGGAGCTGCCGGTGGGGGCGGAGACAAGCGTCCAGGCGAAGGCGATGGGCTGGCCATCGGGATCGTAGGAATTCTTGCCGTTGAGGAAGGCGAAAGCGCCTACGGCGGCGTTGAAGTTATTTGCGGTGACGGCTACCGGCGGTAAGTCGACCGCAGTGTAGGAGGCCGTGGCGTTGGCGCTGGCGGTCCCGTTGGAGACGTTGACGTTGAAAGTGTAGACGCCCGGCGCGTCGGGGCGGAAAGCGGCGACGGCGCTGTTGGCCAGCGAGATGGAGCTGGAATTGAGAGCGCTGCCGGTGGGCGGGGAGGTGAGAGTCCAGAGGAAGGTGAGCGGGAGATTATTGGGATCGCTGCTGGCGCTGGCGTTGAGCACGGCCAGGCGATGAACGGGCGTATTGCCCCCGGCGGCGGCGCTTGCTGTGGGCGGTCCGGGGGTAGAGTTGTCGATAGTGACGGTAGCGTTGCCGGTGATGGAGCTATTGGAAAGCGAGGTCACGGCCACACTGATGGTGGCTTTTCCGGGACCGGTAACCTGCGCATTCAGCGGGAATTCCGAGTTGCCGAGCGCCGGTATGGGGAACGACGCGATGGATTGCCCCGACCCATTCAGCGTGGCCGTCACCGGGCCGGTGGTTCCGGTAATGCTTGCGGTGTAGTTATCCTGCACGTTGCCGGTATTAGTAGCTTGCAATAACAGCGGCACCGATCCGGGGGTTGTTTGCACACTGGCCGACGAGGGGGTGATGGCCGCCGAGACGCCTTTCGATCCGGATATTGTCACGGTGGCTTGGGCGATGGTCTGGACCAGTGGATTACTTTGCGAAACCGCCTTTACCAACAGCGTATAATTCCCCGGCGAGAGGAATTCGACGGGGTTTATAGCGATGGGAACCGGCGCGTTGCCGCCGACGTCGATGGGCCCCACAGTGGCCGGTACAGTAGCAACCTGGGCCAGCGTGCCCTGAACAGTAAGGTTAAATGTGTCCCGCGAACTGCCCACATTGTACACGGCGTCCACGAAGTTACTCTGCGGAGAGCCCGACCCGGGACTGATTGTGGACGTCACCCCGGAGGCGATCACGATCACCGTCAAGGGGATGTTAACAGGGGTCTGAGAATAGTACTGCACCTGGAGGGGGATCGTGTATGTGCCGGGAGTTGTGGTGTTGTAAAAGGTGGGCGGAAGCTGGAGCGTCCCGGTTACCGTCGCGGTGTTGGCGAGCCCGGGCAGAACAAAGGGCGAATTGTAATTGGGTGGCGCCCAATTGATCTGCCACCCGTTGGGCAGGCTGTAGCCGCTGGCATACCCAACCGAAAGATTCGCCGTGCCGGTGCCGGTGTTGGTGATGGAGACCTGGAACGGGGCCGACCCCTGCTGGCCGACGGTAACTTGATTGGGATTGATACTGGCCGTGTAAGCGACATAAGCGGTGTTGACATTGCCGCCGCCCGAATTGGGGGCGGAGTAGATAGTCAACGCGTCTGCCGCGGAGGCCGTGATGCCTCCGGCAGTACTTACCACCGCGAAGAAATTATCAGTCGCGGGCGCCGCGTTCAGGGGTGTCGTCAGCACCAGGTTAAAGGTCTGGCTACCGCCCGGCGAGACCGTCACGCTGGCGGGCAGTTGCACACCCCAGGAGGCCGGGATACCCAGCGTGGACGGCACAAACGTTTGCGTCGCCGCCGTCGGATTACTCACCGTTACCGTGTAGGTGGCTGAGTTCCCGGCATTTTGAACAGCCTGCCCGTTCGGCGCGACGCTCAGGATCTGCTGGCACAGGACCGTGAGCGGCCCTAATGGGATAGTTCCCGAACCCAAAGAAGGCAGGGTGTAACTCAGTTGGCCGCCGGTCACCACCGTATTCACGTCGCCGGGATTCACGCTGGTGAGGTTCACGTTGAAGGTGATGGTATTCGGGGTGGGCTGGACAAACTGGTAAGTGTCCGACGTGGTTCCGGGAGTGCAACTGGTGGGCGCCAGGCTGAAGCTGGTGTTTTGGCAGTTGGTGGTGGGCAGTTGCAGGGTGACGGTGAGTTGCGGGCCGGTAATTCGGGTAAGTTGGAAGACCGAGAGCGAGTTGGTAGTGGAAGCCGGCGTGGCGCTGAGCGCGAAGAAGTAGCCGTTCTGCGCGATGGTGGGGTTGGCCACAAAGGTGGCATTGTACGGAATATAGCGCAGCGCGCTGGGATTGGTGGCGTCCACCAGCACCAGTTCCGCGGCTTTGTTCAGTGACGTGTTGCCGACAGCGAAGGTGTTCGACCCTAACGGAAGGATGAAAGACCCGGCAGTATCGGTCAGTTGCGTCGCGATCGAACTGAGGAGCACCGGGTTGGTGGGGTTGGTGATATCGAAGGCGGAGATAACCAGCGTGCCCACATACCCCGAATTGATATCGTAAACACCGGTGGAATCGCCCACCGCCACGGCCAGNNGCCGCCGTATGCGTTGGTGGAAGCGAAGTACGTGGTGGTGCTGTTCACCGCCGTACCCAGGCCGATGCGGTAGGGGCCGCCGCGATTGGGATCGTTGGCGATGGGAGTAGTTCCATTGGGCGTGCAGACGCCGTTGGTATAGGTTGCGGCCGGAACGTTAGTCACGTTATTGCACAGGTTGGTGGTGGAATTAATGCCGCCGCAGGAGTAGACGTCATTGTCGTACGTGACCGTGCCGTTGCCCAGGCCCGCCGCCCAAATATCTCCCGTCTCCTGGAAGATGAAATTGGAATAGGGATTGTAAAATGTGGTGCTCTGGTACATCAGCGCGGTATTTCCCGCTATATATAAGCCGGTGCTGTCGCTACGCTCGATATCCACTACGCTCCCCACCTGCACCGGAGCCAGGGGATTCGCCAGGCTGAAAGTGGCGAAGTGAGTAGGAATGGCGCTCGCTGTGGTATTGCCGTCAAAGCGGCTGTAACTGACGATGAGATTACTGCCGGAAATACCGCAGGCCATCACCTGGAACCCTGGCACAACTCCACTCGGTGGGTCGTACGTGCCGCTGGTTTCGGTGGTCAGTATGCCGCCGGCAAACGTGCCTAACACCGTAGGACTGGCGGGGTTGGTGACATCCACGATGTTGACCACGGAATCGGAGCAGACATAGGCTAGCTGTTGACTCGCTCCATTCTGATAGAGCGTCATGGCCCGGGGGACGCCGCTCATGGCGACCGTGCCCACCAGCGTGGAGATGGGATTCGGGGTGGTGTCGCGGGAGATGTTCAGGGCTACCTGCACCGCGCTGTTTCCAGGCGGGACCGTAGCGGGGGGCGTGGAACCGGCGTTCGCGGTAAGGGTGGCGGATAGCGGCGCGCCCACCAGGAACGAACCGGCCGCGGTTGCGCCACTAATGGCCTGGCCATTGGCGGAATTGTAACCCTGTATGTTGAGTGTATAAGTTCCGTTGGCGAAGGTTGTCGAATCGATGGTGGCGATTGTTACGGTTGCCAACGTGGAAGCGGTGGTCAGGTTGAAATATGGACTTTGATACCCGGACGTAATGGGACTGCCGCTGGCAGTGTAGGGCTGCATTGTAAGATAGCCCTGGGAAGGCTGATTGACTTCCGCGAAGACGCGCGCGGTAATTACGAACCGGGTGCCCGGAGGACCGTAGGCCGGAGTGGCCGTCACGTTGTCGATACTCACCGCCTGGGGCCGCACCAGCAGCGTGCCGGGGGCTGAAATGGCGAATTCCGGGGCCCCCACCGGCGTTGCCACCACGCTGAACGTAAACGGCGCCGTGAAAGAGGCGCCTGGCGTGAGCGTAAGAGTCATGGAATTCGAATACTCGGAACCGTCGGGGTACCCGCCTAAAGTAACCGAAGAAGCGCTGAACTGGGACGTCACGCCGGAAGGCACTCCGGTGACGGTCAGGTTATAGACCTTCACGGTGCTTGAGGGGTTATAAAGACGCAGACTGAAGATTGCCGGGAGATTCGGTCCCGTCACCAGGCTGTTGGGAGACAGGGATATCGTGGTGTTGTAGCTACTGGCCTGGCTCAGGGCGGCGCCCACGGGACAGATGGTGGCGTCCAGGTTGTTCAGCGCCGTCGGCAACGTGGACGGTGTGGCCGATGCTACGGCGTTTCCGGCGGCCGTGATGCCGGGGGCAAAGGACTGCAGGTACGATATGCCGGCAATAGCGTTGTTGACCACCGTAAGATCGCCCGCGATGCGCGTGAGGTAGGCGGGATTGCCGGGCGCCGCCGCCGCCGCGTTCATATCGTTTGCCAGGCTCTGTAAGGTGTTCCCCAGAGACGCCGCGCCTGTCTGAACGGCGGTGACCGACGCGTTCAGAGAGCACGTGCCCAGGGCCTGCACGGTTACCGGCACGTTGAAGTTGACGCTTTGGGGGCCTGCGGCGGTGGTATAAGTGGCCGTGATGGTCACATAGTAAGTGTTGTTCCCGGCGTTTGCCGCGGCGGTGAAAGAAACCGGCTCGGCGATGGCCCCGCTGGCCGGCACGGTCACCGGCGAGGACGGCAGTCCGTTGATGGCGATACCAGTCTGCGGCGCCGCAGTCAAAGTCACCGGTCCGGGATTGGCGTTACCCACGGAAGTAATCGTCACAGTGGCGGCGACGGTTCCACCCGGCGCCACGCTCAGCACCAACGGGTCGGCTGTCACCGCCACGGTGGGAATGGCGGGCACCACGTAGTTAGTACTGGCGCTGGTTTGCGCGTTGGTGGTGGTGCTGGTGAGGATCAAATTGAACGTACTGGTAGAGCCGGCAGGCGCCACAGTCACCCCGGCGCTGTCATAAGGAACGGCGCAAAGATTGATCATGCCCGCCTGGCCCGGCTGCAGGGTCAGGTACGGAACGTTGGCGCTTACACTGAATTGCCCCACGGTATCGTAACTGCTTATCCGGTAGGTATCGGTGGCCGGCCCGGTGTTGACGATGGTGGCATCGTACAGCGGCAGTTCATTTCCGTTGAACGGCACGGTGTAGAGCGGGTCAGTGGCGATACCGATGGTCACGCCCGGCGTGGTTCCGGGGGTCACGCCCGCGGGCGGGGTTGTGGGCGGGGTGCTCAGGAAACTGAATATCTCCGGATCTTTGCCCAGGAGTGCCACCAGCAAGGTCTTCATGTTTTCGATGCCTTCCGCCAATCCGGAGTCGAATTCACCGATCAGCGTGGTGCCGAGTTTGTCCGCCTCCGGAAGGCCCAACTGCTTGAGGACCTTGTTTAGGTTCTCGAAGAAGTTTCCAAGCTGGCTGCCCCCGTTGCCATTACTCGCGCCCGCTGCCCCCGTCTTTCCGGCTTTCAGAATGCCCGTAAAGCTGGTGCTTGAGGCGATGCCCTGCAGGACTCCCGCCGCAAAAGAGTACCCCACCAGTCCGGCGCCTTCTATATTGCCGATCATCCTTACGATGGGCTTGTTATACGCGATCGCGAAAGCATTGACGGCGGCGTAATCGGTAAGTGCCTGATGGTAGCCATTGGGGAAATGACTTACGGTATGTCCGAACGCGTCGGTTTCCCACCAACCTACCGTAGTGACCCCGTTGATGGTGACCATCTGGTTAGGCGTGATGACCTCATCGGCGACGGGGAACCCACTGGGCACATTCTGCACCGCGTTCAGAATCAACGTCTGCGCATCGGCCGATAGCGTGGTGGCGCTCAGCGCGCTGACATCGGGCGGCTGGGTGTAATAGGGTGCAGGTCCCAACCCGATAAGTTGAGTGGGATCCCCCAGCGTGCTCATCACGGTACCGATGTCTATGGCCGCCTGCCCGGTAACTCCCGAAAGAACCGACGCTTCAATGACGGATGTGACCATGCCGCGCGCCACTTCCTCGTAGTACGGGGCCTTGGTGCTCTGGTACAATCCGCCGGTCGCGCGCATGTCGTTCTTCAAGACGTCCAGCGAGTAGACGGCGCCGCCGGCGGCGTCCATCGAACTGCCCCCCACAGTAATTCGCGGCGCGGTGGAATAGACGTGAACGAAGTAGCCTTGCTCGAATTGCGGTATCAACTGGTCTTCCGCCCCGTTGTAGCTCATGGCGGTCAGCTCATTTTCGGCAATCAACAGGTACTT
>PLRZ01000663.1:7700-9187 GCA_003164075.1 Bryobacterales bacterium
GTCACCGTGGCGTTCCCCTGGCGCGCCGCCGGTCCAATGCGGTCGAATATAGTGTGGGTATAGGGGTGCTGTTGGTAATACCAATCGTCATCCGCATCCACCTCCACAAACAGCCCCGTCAGAATGGTGCTGCCCAGGGGGAAGTTAGTGTAGACCTCCTGGAAATCGGTGCCCGTGACGACGGTGTCCGCGGTTACATCCGGACCGCCCGAGCCAATCAGAAGATACGGCGTATATGTGAACGTAGTGGCGCTGATATCGAGGCCGCCCGCGGCGGTGGACTGTACGATGTTCCCCGCGGAGATGATGTTGCCCACCAGTTGCCAGGTGTAGAACTTCTGCGTCAGAACGGTGGTGGTAGCCGGTCCAAAGCCAAACAGCCCGCTGGCCTGGCTGTACTGCTCGGCATTGATGTTGATGGTTACCTGCTGCTGCAGGTTAGTGGAGACGGTGGAGAAGGTATCGGGAGTTTGTCCGGTAGTCTGGGCCAGGCTTTGGCCGGGCGTCCCGTTGGGGAGATTGGGGTCGAGATCGATGAGACCCGGTCCGTATTCCACCCAATAGTAATCGTCGCTATCGTTCTCCGCGTAGCCGTTGTATCCAGGATCCCCGGTTCCGGCGCCCGGCGGGATGCAACCCAGAAGCACGGTGGTGGGCGGAAACATCGTGCGGATCAAATTCACCTCGGCCGTATCGCCGACGGAAGTGTCGTTCAAGTAGATGTGCTCGTATCGCGTGGTGAAACCCGACGCCTGGAGCAGGGCTGTCAGCAGGCTGGCCTTGTCGAGGGTGTTGCCGGCCATGGCCCACAGCACGCCGCGCGCGCCACGGACCGAGCCGAGATAGGCCTCGAACTTGATCTGGTCGCGCACGAAGGCATAGATCTGGTTGGGGTCTTTGCCCAGCGCCGTGGCTTGCGCCACCACGTACGGGTCGGTGGGATCGTCCGGCCCCATGGGGGAAGCCACGCTGGCAGCGGGCTTCAGTGCCGTCGAAAGGGCGGGCGCCGGCGGTTGCGCCGTTTTCGCCTGGGCCAGCAATCGCGGCTGGGGCACGATCTTCCGCATGGGCGGCACATGCCTGGGAGGCGCTGCCAGGGCGGGGGGTTGCGGGATAGCCGGAGCTGGCGCGGACCTGTCTCCGCGAAGAATCAACGGCTGGATGCAGGTGAAAGCGACTAAAACTCCCCAGTAGACCTTGCGTGCAACGCTGGTTTGGTACGACACGACATTTCCCCCCAAAAAACCAGAGGCCGAAGCATTCGTGCCTCCCCCGACATCCCGGAAACTACCCTATTCTGCACTGGCGGGTGCTCTCTTAGCGACCGAATCCGCTTGGACGGTACTAGTAAGATGTGCGATTCATCACGTGCGCCGGCTGAACCGGCCCCCCCGAAATAACATAGGCTGCCATTATATACGCGAAACGATATTTTGCAACTCCTCACGGGCTGGCGGGTGCTTAAACAGTTTCGGGAGGCACGTCTC
>PLRZ01000129.1:0-171 GCA_003164075.1 Bryobacterales bacterium
GCCGTCAGCGAAACCGTTATCCGCCGAATGCTGGACCCAAAGCACAACACCAAGCCCGAGAAGATTCAAGCTGCGCTGGCAGTGCTCGGCAAACGGATCGTCGTCAGGTTCGAGGATGCGGCGTAGCAGGGACAGACCTCCTGATCTCGCCCCGCAATTTCTGCGTGGCGG
>PLRZ01000129.1:232-14227 GCA_003164075.1 Bryobacterales bacterium
CCTGCTACTTCGCCTTGGGCAGCACCTTGACGTCGCCCGGCAGACTGAACAAATTGTCTTTGAGATCTTTGTTGATTTCCACCTGGTCGGCGAACATCTCGTAGATCTTTTCGCCGTTTCGCTCGCGCCGAATATTGCAGGGCCACATGACCCCGCCGCCGACATTGCGGTATAGCCCGAAAAGAGTCACTTCCGTGTCGAAATCGTGGAATTGCTCGTTGCGGCGACGGAAAGTCTGGCGCGCCGGCAGTTTGGTCCGCTGATCGAAATAGACCGTCACGGTGTTCGTGGCGGCATCCGTGATATCCACAATCTCCACCGGCCGGTTTTCGAACATATCGGAGCCTCGCGAGTAAAACGACAACTCCGGCTCGTTCAATCGCTGCCGCAGAATGTACAAGACATTGCGCAGCGTACTGTCCTTGTAATTGGTGTAACGCTCCTCCTCCAGCGGTCGCGCTCCGCGGAAGGTGATCTCCCAACCGCCGGTTTCCGTCAGCAGGACGGCACTGTCTTCCTTCAGTCCGAAATTCTCCCGCTCCCGCACTTCCACCTTCCCGGGCACCGGCGCCAGATAGCGCGTATAAATCCTGGCCGCCGAAAGCCCGGAGATCCGCTCCCGGTAAAACGAATAGGCCCGCCCGGCTTCCACCCGGTCGTTCATGTGCAGGAATCGATCGCCGCCCAGCGACTGCAGCGCTTCGTAGACTACGCGCTTGCCGCGCTCCGCGGCCGTCTCGGCCGGCGGCGCCGCGCCCATCAGCGCAACAGATCCCAACAGGAGAAATGCCGCCGGTTTCAAGATGACATTCGCTTTCATGGCCGTTTTTCCAAGTCCTGAATTTTCAGCCCGGTGTTGAGCTGGATACTCTTGACGGTCAGATCCTGAAACTTCTTACCGGACAAGGTGATCGCCACCTTGGCGGGAAGCTGCAGTCCACCCACTTCGCGGTAGTCCGAATACGTTTCCAGCACCGGGATGGGACCGTTCTCGGTGGGCGCATCGTAAAGGACGTTCCTGGTCAAGCCGGTAGCGGAGTCGAAAACCAGTTTCGCGATCTGGCCCGCGCCGTCGCTGACTTCCACCGTGTTCTCGTCCAGCGCCGTTACCTTCCGGTTAGGCAGGCGGTCGCTCAGTATCAGTTGGAAAAGATTGCGGAAGAGGTCGCTCTGGACCTGTTTCAGTTGAACGCCGGTCAACGCGGAAGAGGCCAGCCCGGAGGAGACCCAGCCCGCTTTGCCATCGCAGTAGACCGAGAGCTTGCCGCCAGGCAGAGAATTGTCCTGGCGCAAGTAGTGGGGGGCAATCCAGCGCTCCGTCATGGTGGCCTGCGCGCCGCCGGCGCTCGCGTCGAATTGGTAGAAGAGTTCCTGAACGTAGTCGGTCACCGCCGCCAGTTTGTCGGCCCCGCCCATGGCCTGCTGGGTGCGCGCCAAAAGCTGTTTGGCGCGCCGCTGGCTGACGGCGTCGCCCAAAGTCGCTTCCGGCTTGGGGGGAGGGATGGTCAGGTCGATGGGAGTAACGGGGCTACCCAGATTTTCGAGCGGCACCTCAAATGCCGTCGGGTTGCCGACCACTACGGTGGTCATTTTCGCGGGATCCAACCGTTCCCTGGCGACCCGTAGCACGTCGGCGCGCGTAACTCCCTCCAAAGCCTTCTGGTATTGCTGGGTGAAATCGGCGGGGAGGTTGAAGTATAGATCTTGCGTGAGCCGCGGCAAAATCGACAACTGATTGTCGAAAGTGAACACCAGGCTGTTGAGCGCCGACGACTTGGCGTTCGTCAGCTCTTGTTCGGACACCTCCACGGTGCGAATTTTGTTCAACTCCTCAAAAACCACCAGGATCGCCTGCGGGGTGAGGAAGGGGTTGTTGATATTGCCGCTCACCTCAAACAGGCCGGGATGGTCGAAACCCGCGGTCCACGACGCCACCAGCGCGTCGACGCCGCTGCGGAGCCGCTGGTTGAGGCGACCCTGCGGTCCACCACCCAGAATGCCGGCCATGATTGCCAGCGCGGCGGCGTCCTTATCGCGACCGTCGCCGCCGATTTGGCCCACGGCGAAGTACGCGCGCGAGATATCTTTTTTCACTGCCAGAAATTTGCCGGGTGCGGCCGCATCGTCCATCTTAGGGAATGCGGGTACGGCCGGCTGTTCGGCTTTCCAATCGTCGAACACGGCTTCGATCCGACCCTTCATCCTGGCGGTGTCAAAATCGCCTTCGAGCGACAGAATCACATTCTTGGGAAAGAAATAGCGCTGGTAGAAAGCCACCAGGTCGGCGCGGTTGATCCGGTCCACGTTGGCGTACTCCATCAGGGCGCCGTATGGCGAATTCTTCCCGTACACGGTGGCCGCGAACTCGCGCCGGAGAATGGCGGCGGCGTCATCGTTGCGATGGGCAATGGTGTTGCGCAAACGCGTTTTCGCAAGATCGATCCGATCCTGAGGGAATTCGGGCGCGGTGAGACCGTCTTTGAGCGCATCGAGAACTGCATCGGCGTTTTCCTTCAGCGCCGAGAAGGAAATCGACAGGCTGTTTTCCGACACTCTGCCATCGATCTCCGCGCCCTGGTCCTGGAGCCGCCGAAACAGGTCGTTTCCGGGGCTGTTCGTGGCGCCGCCTTCCAGCAGCACTTGCCCTGTGAGCCCCGCCAGCCCGATTTTTTCGGGAGGATCGAACGCGCTTCCGGTCCGCACCAGCACCGTCCCGTCGATCAGGGGCAGTTCGTGGTTTTCCAGCAGAAGCAGCCGCATCCCGTTGGGCAAGGTGACGCTTTCAATGGCGGGAGATGCGATCGGCCGCAGTTCCGGGTACTTGAGTTCGTCATAGCTTGGAAACCCCGCCGCGGCAACGGCCGGCTTGCGAGGGGCGGGCGCCGGAGTCTTGGGGGGAGGGGTTTGTGCCAGAGCGGTGACAGCCGCGATGGCCAGAAACGCTGTGAGGCGGATCATTGCGGACCTCCAATGCCGGAGGCCGAACCGGGCTGCGGGCCAGTGGCAATGTAGCCGATCGTCCGGTTGGCCGGAATGAAGTACTGCGAGGCGACGCGCTGCAGATCCTCGGCGGTCACCTGGTCGTACAAGGTGAGGTCCGTGAAAAGCCTGCGCCAGTTGCCATAATTCACATAATAAGAAGGGAGCAAGGCCGCAAGCTGCTGGTTGCTGCCGAGCATCCGGATTACCCGGCCCCGGATGACGTTCTTTGCCCGCGCCAGCGTTTCGGCGTCTACCGGGCTGGATTGGAACCGGGTTAGCAGATCGTCGAGGGCCTTCCGGTTTTCTTCCACGGTATGATCGTTCGCGGGTGTTACCAGGAACAGGAACAGGTTGGTGTAGCGGCCGGACGGGAAGGTGGCCATGGCGTCGGTCCACTGGGCAATCCGCTTCTCTTCCACCAGATCTTTGTACATCCAGCTCGTCCGCCCGTCCCCCAGGATCATTCTGATGACATCGAGCGCCGCGTCATCGCGGTGCGTCTCGCCCGGCCGCTTGTACGCAATGGCCAGAAGCGGTTGGGCGTTGCCCCACAGGGCCACGGTTTTCGCCCCTAGCTGGGGCGGTTCCTGAGTGTGCAACGGGGGCGGAAGCGGCTTCTCCGGGAGAGAGCTGAAATAACGTTCGGCGAGCCGCTGGGCATTGGCCGGATCCACATCTCCCACGATCGAGATGACCATGTTGCCCGGCACAAAGTAGGTATCGAAGAATGCGTTGGCGTCGGCTTTCTTCAGATTGATGACGTCGCTGGGCCACCCCAACAGGGGATTGCGATAGGGCAGCGCCTCGAAAGCGGTGGCCAGCAGGGTTTGCAGCAGAATGGCCTGCGGTCTCGATTCCACGCTGCTCCTGATGTCGGCGAGCATGTTTTCCCGTTCCTTATAGAATTCGCGGAATACGGGGTGCGCCAGGCGTTGCGATTCCAGCAGGAACCAGAGTTCGATCCGGTTGGAGGGCAGGCTGTAGGACGTCTCGATGGAGTCGGGCGTGGCATGGCAGGCCACGCCTATGCCGCCGTTTTCCTGGAACGCACGCGTAAACTCGTCCAGGTTCTCCATTCGGGTCGCTATATTCAAGGCCACCGCAGCGTCCGCTTGCAGAGTCCCGATCCTGCCCTGGTTAGCCCGCGAGCCCTTACTGCGCTCCTGCTCCACGCGATCGTAGAGCGCGTCCAATTCGTCCAGTTCTTTCTTTTCCTCGGGCCAATTCCTGGTCCCGACGGTATCGGTGCCTTTGAACGCCAGGCGCGCCAGCATTTGGGCCATGCCGGTCTGCCCGCCAGGGTCCCGGGACGATCCCGCGTTCACGTACGTGTGGAACGATACGACGGGGACCTGGTGGCGCTCCAGGAGAATGAAATGCAGGCCGTTGGTGAGAGTGAACTCAGTGACCTTCCGTTCATAATCCCGGAGTTCCTGCGCGGGAAGAAGTAGCGCTCCCAGACAGAGGAGCGTGCCGAAGCGAAATCCTATCACGTTTTGGAGGTTCCTGTACCTTTATAGAGAATAGCAGGGGCGGGCTCATTTCAAAGCGACTGCGCGACGAGCGCTTCGCGATTAATTCGCGATTAAAGCGATGGCCTGCCGGCGTTTGACGGGGACTGCCCGGAATCGCGATCGAGCGTTGTGAGCGACGTCTCTTCGGCTTGTCCGGAAATGGGATTAGGTTCGTTTGGTAATCCGGTGACACGCAGGAGGAGGAAGTTGTGCATGGCGCGCTGGTACATGTGGACGTGCGCACCGCACCGACGACGGTGGAAGTGTTTCGTCGCGGCAAACGCGTGCCGACTCATGGCTTGGGCGAGCTCCTGTCTGTATGCCAAAAGCCAACGTTCAGACCTCCTGATCTCGCCCCGCATTTTCTGCCTGGTGGGGAAAATGGGCTGAGCTATTCCTTTCGATGGCCAGAGCTTCGCAGGNNCTGAATCAGGCCCGCTGTTCGAATTAGGATCGAGCGAAGGCGAGCACCGCCTGCCCCCCTGCGGGCTCACTGCAAATTCCACAACATCAGGAGTTCTGACGTTATCGAAAGTTGATTTAGAACCGCGAGTACTCTCCAGGTACCTGCATGACTGTTGCCGGCGGCCGCCGCTTCGCATAATGGACTCGTTCGGGAAAATCACGAGACGAACGCACGGGGTCAACTGATGGAATGGTCTGAAGAAGTGAGACAAATCGAGAGCATCAACGGCGACCGCCGGCAGGACCGCCGCTACGGGATCCACCTCGACTTACGCTGGAAGCTGATTCGCCGCCGGCGCGTGTTGGAGACAGGCGTCGGCCAGACGGTCGACTTGTCGAGCGGCGGCATCCTGTTTGACCCGGGGCGTCAACTGCCCGTGGGCCTCAACGTGGAACTGTCCATCTCCTGGCCGGTACTACTGCGGAACGTCGCGTCCATGCAACTCATTGTCTCCGGCCGCATTGTACGGACCAGCCAAAATCGCACCGTCGTGGCGATGGCACAGCACGAGTTCCGGACCACAGGCGTGTTGTCCGACCAGAGCACCACACTACGCACACCCTCGACATTGCTGGCCACCGGCACCGACGGGACTTCCCTCGGAAAATACCGGTAAATCACTCGCGTGGCCGGCCCCTCGTCTTCAGCCCTGCCGTCCGCGGCGAGCCATGGCCGTCTCCGGCGTGGCCCAACTGCTGGGTGGCGGCCCCGGCGGAGGCGCCGGTGGAGCGTCGGCAATTACGGGCTTCGTCACTTTACGGTCCAAATGGACGGCAATGAAAGAATCGCGCGCTTTGTCGTATTTGGGAGTGCCGGGCTTGCCCTCAATGGTGGCCCATTCCTCCGGCGCGATCTCCTGCAGGAGCGGAAGGTACTTCTGATAGTAGTTGCGCATCCGCTCCTGCACGGGCTTGAAGGTGGAGTGGTAAAGCTGAAACAGGATTTCGTCGGGCGCCGCCGCGGTCATGATCCGATACACGTGGGAAGCCTTTCGGACGCGGGCCGCGCGCAACAATGCCTCCAGTTTCCTGGCCCGCGCCTCCAGTTTTTGCCAGGGTTCCAGTTCGGTCTTGGCCATCTCCGTGGCCTTGACCAGAGCCTGCTTTTCCTTGACGGTGAGTTTCTCGGTCAGAACATAGAGGAATGGCCCGAACCGCGCCGCGCGCGAAGGGGCGTCGTCGGGCAGCAGCTTGCTGTTTTTTTCGAATCGCTGAATGCCCGGCAAATTGAGCTTGGGCCCGGCCAGCGCGGGTGAAAACAGCGCCAACAACCCGGCCTCCTCCAGCGCCTTCAGGATTTCGGAGGGGTTGTCTTCCAGGCTGATGCGTTTCAGTTCTTCCCCCAGAACGCGCGGTGGAATCAGCTTCTCCACTTCGGCTTCGCGCGCATTGGACACCTGCATTCGGGTTCGTTCCTCCACGGTGAACTCCAGGCGCACGCGGAAACGGATGAGCCGCAACAAGCGCGAAGGGTCGTCGTAGAAACCGTAGGCGCCGATGGCGCGAAGTTCGTGCCGTTCGATGTCCGCCAGTCCGTTCATGGGGTCGAGCAGCAGGCCGCGCGAGGCCTTGTTCAGGCTCAGGACGATGGCATTGCAGGTAAAGTCGCGGCCTCGCAGGTCTTCCTGAATGGTGGCCTGCGACACCTGGGGCTTGGCCCCGCTGTGGGCGTATTTTTCCTGACGGGACATGGCGACCGACGCCGTGACGCCGCTGGCGAAGACCAGTTCGGCGCTCTTGCGGGTCTCATCGGCGGAGACGGTCTGGGCGCCGGTGCTTTCGCAGATGCTTTTGGCCACCTTTAGAGCGTTGCCTTCGACCACGAAATCGAGGTCCCGGATCCGCAGGCCGGCCAGCATATCGCGCATCGCGCCGCCGGTCAGGAAGAGGTTCACATTGGCCTGTGCCGCAGCCAGTTGAACGTCTTCAACCACCCGGTTCTGGTCCGGACTCAGGTGGCTTTCCAACATGTAGACGTAATCGCTCATCGCATGCGCTCTCGATTCCTCACCTCTTGGCGGCGGTCCAGGTAAGGACCGCTCAGGCCCTCGGGTGGTGCTCCTCTACCGTTTGCCGAAGTCTCGACCGCATGACGTGGGTATAAATCTGTGTGGTCGAGATATCGGAATGGCCCAACATGACCTGTACGCTACGCAGGTCGGCCCCTCCTTCCAACAGGTGCGTAGCAAAACTGTGACGCAACACGTGGGGCGTAAGTCCATGAAAAATACCGGCCTTTCTGCCGTATCCGGCCAGCAGCTTCCAAAAGGCCTGGCGCGTGAGGCAACTGCCCCGGGCGGTTATGAAAAGGTACCGGCTGGCGCGGCCTTGGAGCAGCGCGGCGCGCCCGGTTTCGAGGTAGGCCGCGACCGCCCTCATGGCGTCCCGGCCGGCGGGCACCAGCCGCTGCTTGTTTCCCTTACCGGTGGTGCGGACGATGCCCATATCCAAATTGCAGTCGCCCAGCCCGAGACGGCACAGCTCGGACACCCGCAGGCCGGTGGCGTACAGCAGTTCCAGCATGGCGCGGTCTCGCAGGCCGGTCGGACGGGTCGCGTCCGTGGCTTGAATGATTTTCTCAATGTCCTCTAAATTCAGAAACTTAGGAATGTTCTGCCACTGCCGGGGGGTACCCAGGTGTTCAGTCGGATCGGTAGAAATCTGGTCTTCCCCCAGGAGAAAGCGGTAGAACCCCCGGATCGTGGTCAAATGCCGGGCGATGGACCTGGTGTTGAGACCCGACTGGTACAAATGGTCCAGATAATGGCGCAGGCCTTCCGCGCCGGGAAGCTCGGAAGTTTGTCCTATAAAATCGCTTAGCTTGGCCAGATCGAGGGAGTATGCCTCCAGGGAGTTGGCCGCGAGACCTTTCTCCAGCCGGCAGAAGTTGAGGAACGCGGTTATCTGGTTCTGCAGATGGGCCGTTTCGGCGGTGAGCACTCCAGACATCGTGCCAATGATACAATAAGCCGCGAAATGTTTGAAACATGGTTGTTGCAATAGAGGAACTTTTGGCCAGCTCCACAACAAAAAAGGCGCTGATTCGCCGTTTTCACCGGGAAACTCTCGCCGGATACCTAAATCCCGTTACTTTTCTGCAACCTGCGGGGATCGAACTGCTCTCCGCGGAAGGCCAGGTGGCGATCGTTTCCTACGATGAGGTCAAGATGGCCAGCTTCGTTCGCGATTTCGACCAGACGGAGGAGCAGGATCGGCAGGTTTTCCAAACCCGTCCCAAGATGGCGGGACTGTGGGTGAGCTTTCGGTTCCGCGATGGCGAAGCGATGGAAGGAATTCTGCCGAACAACCTTTTGCAAATTGAACCCCACGGGTTTGTGGTGGTTCCACCCGATCCGTACGGCAACCGGCAGCGGGTTTTCGTTCCGCGGGTGGCACTGCTGTCGGTCGAGGTTCTGGGGGTGGTGGGGAGCCCGCTCAAGAAACGGAAAGCGAAGGCGGATGCGGCGGATCAAATCGGTCTGTTCGATGAACAGTAAAAGGTGCCAAAAATCTCAAATACGGTATACTGGGTATTTAATACAAACTAGTCCCTAGTTGGAGGTTCTATGAAGTTGCGTCGCTTAGGGATGACGATTGCCGGACTCGTCATTTTCGCCGCCAGTTCCCTGGCCCAGATCACGACCCTGGAGGGGACCGTCACAGGCGCGGATGGCAAGCCTGCTGTCGGGGCAATGGTCAAGATCCACCGCGTGGACGTCAAGTGGGATACCACGGTGAAAACCGATAAACGGGGCCACTACATCCATACCGGCGTTCCCCTGGGTACATTTGAAATAACTGTCACGGTCGACGGCAAAGAAGTCGACAAGCTGAGTGGCGTGAAGTCCACGTTGGGCGAACATCCTCCCACGAACTTCGATTTGCGGAAATCGGCTAACGCAGCCAATTCCCCCACGCAGGCGCTCATGCAGAAGGCCCTGGAGACCGGGCAGATTTCGGATGAGTTGAAGCGCCAGATGTCTCCGGAGCAGAAGGCCGCGCTGGAAAAGCAGATGACGGAACAGAAGGGCAAGATCCAGAAGCAGAAAGCCCTCAACGATTCGTTCAACGAAGGCGTCACGGCGTTGCAGGCGGCGCCTACGCAGGCCACACCCGAGGCCAGGGCAGAGCAGTATCAGGTTGCCGTGACAGCCCTGCTAAAGGCCGGCGAGGTGGATCCCGCCCAGCCGGCGGTATGGGCAAATCTGGGCGACGCCTATCTGGGGTTGGCGAGCACCAAGACCGGGCCGGAGTTCGACGATGCGACGGCTAAAGGTA
Source organism: Bryobacterales bacterium (assembly GCA_003164075.1). The sequence goes on from PLRZ01000129.1 coordinate 9,472, forward strand.
TTGACGCTTACAACAAATCCATCGCGCTCAAGCCCGACGATCCCGCCACCCACAATAATTATGGATTGGCGCTGGCCAAAGCCAAGAAGTACACCGAGGCGGAAGCGGAATTACGAAAGGCCGCCGATCTGGACCCCGCCACCGCTTATTCCAGGTTCTACAATCTGGGGGCACTGTTGAGCAATATCGGTCAGGCCGCACCGGCATCCAAGGCCTTTAAGGCAGCCATTGACGCGGCTCCGGACAATCCCAAGAACGCCGAATCTTATTATCAGTTCGGACTCAGTCTGGCGGGTCAGGCGACGGTGGACAAAGACGGCAAGTTCGTCTTCCCTCCGGGAACGTTGGAGGCATTCCAAAAGTATCTGGAAATGGCGCCTACCGGTCCGAATGCGCAAGCCTGCAAAGACATGATCGCGCAATTGGGCGGCAGCATTGAGACCAATTTCAAGAATCCCAATGCGGCCAAGAAGAAGAAGTAAGAGCTGAGTATACGGGGCTGGATCCCATGGTCCGGCCCCGATCGCATGATCTCGGCCCTGATTCGCGAATTCGTTATACCCCTGCTGCTCTTTTTGTTTTTGCGCGCGGTATTGCGCAATGTCTTTGCCGGATTCCGGCGTCCAGCCTCCCGGCCCCCGGCCGCTTCCGCACCGCCGCCCGTGCGCCCGGGTGGAGTGCTCCACAAGGATCCGGTCTGCGGCACTTATGTGTCGGGCGATTCCGGCACCATGCAAACCATCAACGGCCGGATGGTGTACTTCTGTTCGCCGGAGTGCCGGGACAAGTACCGCGAATAGCCGGGATCAGGTGTAACGCGCCCGCGATATTCTCCCCCGTCATTCCCGAATTCGGCTCGATAGCCTCTGACGATCTTTGCCTCTTGGGTGGAGCAGTGTTCGAAATGGCCCGAAACGGGTCAAGAGAGTGCCGGCAGGCGCGGCGAAGCGAACATCGCGATCCGTTACACTCAGGGGCGCGGGATGGTGTAGTTGTGAGCGACGACCACACCCGTGACGGCGGCGTCCCCGGAATTAATCACGGTCAGGAGATGGTAGAGACGCGCGGACGGGCGGTGGCGGAGAATCAGGTATTCCAGGCCGACCACGCTGCCCTGGATCCCGAGTTTGAGCAGCGCGCCGTGAAGTCCGAATGTGCCTTGACTGCCGGACAGGTTGGGATTGAGTTCGCGCTTTCCCCAGGAGGATTGTGCGTCCAAGACATTGGCCATCGCCAAGGCCCCCACGCTGCAGCGCCACAGGGCGCGCGCGGTATGGAAGGTTGCGGCTGGAGGGTCGATCAAAGGCTTGGAAAGTGTTTCTATAGCGTGGTCTTCGGCCTGCAACATACACACGCCCAGGACGAAAGATAGAGTAAGTTTTCGCATCCGCCTTAGTTATACACCGGCTGAATCTGAGACGGTTGCAAAACGGGCGGAACGGGTACGGGCCTTGGCTGCGTTTAGGTTTTGGTACTACTGAGTACTAAATCGCCCAATCGACTGTTTCGCAGATTCGGATAAGTGCCATCGCTCTCTCACGGGGTGCTCTCTGGGCACGGCTCAGTATGTGGGCTCCGAACTGGGCCCAGAGGGCGCCCCGTCAGAACTCCTGATGTCGCCCCGNNTTCGAGCAGCGGGCCTAATTCAGCGGCCGGCGGGCAGGCGAGCACCGCCTGCCCCGCCTGTGGGCTCAACGCAAAGTCCACGACATCAGGAGTTCTGACCCGTGAGGGAAATGGACGACGATGGGAAGGTTGGGAAGCCAATGAACGCGGCGTTCAGGCACACCTTCGGCCAGGTGGATCACATCGGTGGGAAAATCGGGCGGGAGGGAGGGAAGGAGCGGGCGGGCCGCGTGAGGGCGATTTGCATCCGGCTACAACCGGGTCTATCGTGTCCGCGGCCCCGGAAGGGGACCTGCTGCTATGCGGCGATGGCGGCCAATCTTGAGATGCGGACCTGCTCGTCGATCCAACGGTACGTCGTCTCCAATCCTTCGCAGAGCGGGCGGGACGGGGCCCACCCCAGTCTCTGGCGGATCAGGCGATTGTCGGAGTTTCTGCCCCGGACTCCCAGTGGGCCGGGAATGTGCTTGATCCGCAGCGGCTTCCCCGCTAGGCGCATGGCCATTTCGGCCAACTGATTGATGCTGACCATCTCGTCGGAGCCAATATTCACGGGACCGGTGAAGTCGGAATCCATCAGCCGGCGGACAGCTTCCAGGCACTCATCGATGAATAAGAAGGAGCGGGTCTGGAGGCCGTCGCCCCAGATTTCGATCTCGCCGCCCGCCGGGGTTTCCGCTACTTTGCGACACAGCGCCGCGGGGGCCTTTTCTTTCCCGCCGTTCCATGTGCCCTCGGGACCGAAGATGTTGTGGAAGCGCGCAACCCTCACCGGCACGCCGTAATTGCGCCGATAGGCCAGGTAGAGGCGTTCGCTGAAGAGTTTCTCCCAGCCGTACTCGGAATCGGGCGCGGCGGGATAGGCGGAATCCTCGGCGCAATTGGGGTTGTCGGGATCCTTCTGGTTGTACTCGGGATACATGCAGGCCGAAGAAGAGTAGAAGAACTTGCGGACGCCCGCCTTGTGTCCAAACTCCAGAGTGTTCAGGTTGACGGTGGCGGAGTTGTGCATGATAGCGGCGTCATGCTCCCCGGTGAAGACGTAGCCGGCTCCGCCCATGTCGGCCGCGAGCTGGTAGACCTCGTCTATGTTTTGGACGACCTCACGGGCGACGGTCTGATCGCGCAGATCGCCGATGAGGAATTCGTCCGCGGGGCTGGGCGAGAATTCGTTGTGCTTGAGGTCGACGCCTCGCACCCAGAATCCTTCCCGCTTCAACCTCTTCACCAGATGCCCGCCGATGAAACCACCGGCGCCGTTGACAAGTATTCTCTTCATAAGGATTCCCTAACGGTCCATGCGGCGCGGGCCGCGTGGCCCAGAAGGATCGCCGCGATCGCCGACAGCGCGTCGTCGCGGACGTCCCCCCACTCCATGCCATTCCGATAAATCAGGTGCTGCGAGACCTCGATGATTCCGCCCAGCGCGATGGTCGCAAGGAGAGCGGGGATCCAGGCTGCCGATGGAAAGCGCGGCGGCAGAGCAGTGCCCCTGGCGAGATCGAAGAGGCGCCAGAGCACCAGGGCCGTCAAACCGAAGGCCGCCAGGTGAAAGGCGCGATGGAACTGGTATAACACCGCAGTCGCGTGGGGCCTCCACGGCTGGAGCGAGACGGCGATCAGCGCGCCCACCCATATGGCGCTCCAGGTCTTCAACAGGCACCCTCGCGTGCTAATACGGCGCGCACCGTGCGCGCCACAATGTAGAGGTCCAGCCAGAGGGACCAGTTGCGGATATAGTAGCTATCGAGCGACTCCTGCACGGCAAGATCGCCATCGCTGCGGGCGGCCACCTGCCACAGGCCGGTGAGGCCCGGCTTGACGCGGGTGCGGACCCAGCGAAATTCCGGATCGAAGCGCGCGTTATGGTATTCGGGGAAGGGGCGCGGACCCACCAGGCTCATTTCGCCCTTGAGGATGTTCCACAATTGCGGAAGCTCATCGAGACTGGTGGTGCGAAGCAGATGGCCGACGCCGGGGAGGATGCGCGGATCGCGTTTGAGCTTGCAGTACCGTTCCCATTCCGCGCGCGCGGCCGGGTGCGCGGCCAGATGCCTTCCGAGCATCCCTTCCGAATCGGCATACATCGTGCGCAGTTTGAACACGCCGAATTTATGGCCGTCCTGGCCCTCGCGCGGCTGGGTGTAGAAGGCGCTGCCCGGGCTCACGAGCCTGATCCAGAGGGCACACATCGCAAGCAGCGGCGCCGCCAGGAGCAGCCCCAGCAACGAAGCGGCGATATCGACGGCCCGCTTGGCCCTTTGGTTCCAGCGGTTGAGCAGGTTGTGACGGATCTCGAGGCCCAGCACACCCCCGAGATCGCGGGGTTCCGTCCAGAGGCTGGCGATGCCCGCGAGGTTGGGCACGATCAGGATTCTGGGGAAAATCTGCCGCCACCTTCGGAGGTGCCAGACCAGTTGCTCCCGCTCGATGCCGGGGATGGCGAGGATGGCATATTGAGCCCCTAATCGCCGGGCCACCGATGCCGCATCCAGCAGGGAGCCGACGACGGGAACTCCTTCACAGACGCCGTGCTTCCGGGGGTCGTCGTCCAGACAGGCCACGGGCCGGTAACCCAGGATCTTGTTCAGACGCAGGTTGCGGATCACGGCGCTGCCTGTTTCCCCCGCGCCGATGATAATCACGGGGACACCCCAGTAGGAGCGGGACTCCAGTAGAGCCGTCGCGAGCCATCGAGCCGCCGGCACCGCGATCAAAGAGAAGGCCCACGCCAACAGGACGGCGCCGCGGGAATCCGGGGAAATGTCCTTGGTGAGGAACGTGGAAGCAGCCAGAAGGAGGTAGACGAGAGTGATTCCGCGGCAGATGCGCCGGATATGCGCCACGGCGGTGAGTCCGAAGCCCGGATAGTGACCGGAAAAGACGAACTCGGCGACCGTGCAGGCGGGCACCAGCAGCAGGGAGGGATGAAACGGCGGGATCGTCGGATTGACCAGGAACCAGCAGCCATAGCCGGCGGCGAGGGCCAGGGTGAGCGCCACAAGGTCGCAGAAGGCCATGGCGGCCGAGGTCAGAAAAGGGCGGCAAGCGGGCCGGGAGCGCGACGGGAAAGCGGCGATCGCGGCGCGGGAGGCGACGGGTTCAGTTACTGCGGTGGACATGGTTTGGG
>PLRZ01000532.1:0-3211 GCA_003164075.1 Bryobacterales bacterium
ACGGGACTTGTTACTGAGCCGCGACCGCAAGGGAGCGGTTGTGCCGTTACGAGTCGGAGTTTCACGACAGAAACCAATTAACTAATTAGTGGCGCTGCGCCAGGAGTGACGCGAATATCGGTATGGCCTGCGCGGCAGGGAGCTTGGTAGGATCTATCCATGAGCAAACCCTACGATTTCGCTTCCCAACTCCTCGCCAGCCATGATTTCTTCGCCCGATCCACGCGCGTGCTGGAGGAAGAAGACTCGCAATTCTGCCCGCGGGAAGGCATGATGACCGTCGCGCAGCAAGTGGCGCATGCGGCACAGACCCTCGATTGGTTTATCGAAGGCGCGTCCCGCCCGGAAGGCTTCAATCTGGATTTCGCGACACATGCCAAGGCTCTGGCGAGCGTGACGTCGCTTGCGGCCGCACGCCAGTGGCTGGCATCTTCGTTCGCCAAGGCCGTCGAATTCCTCCGTTCACGCAGTCCCGAGGAACTCGCCCTGCCGCTCCCCGCAGGCCCGGTCATGGGCGGTCAACCCATCGGCGATATCGTATGGTCCATGGTGGAGCACACCGCGCATCACCGCGGCGCATTGACGGTCTACTCCCGGTTGCTGGGAAAAGTTCCTGCCATGCCATACGGAGGGTGATGCGTCGGCAAACATCGTGGCGCGGACTCTCTATTCCTTGCTCGGTGGGGCAGGCGGTGCTCGCCAGCCCTCTCCTGCGGGCTCACTGCAAATTCCACGACATCAGGAGTTCTGAAATTACGCTTTCTTCAGCGTCCACTCGATGGTCTGGCCACCACCGCCGCCTTGGAAGTCCACCGATAGTTTGATGGTGTCGCCGGTAACCTTGCCCTTGTAGTTCAGCTTCATCTCATTGTCTTGAAACTTCGCCGTGATGGTGAATGCGATGTTGTCGCCGTCGATCTTGCCGTCGGTGATGGTGGACTTGCCCATCATCTCGCTGATGCTTTCGCCAGTCAGCTTGGCGCCGTCCACTTTGAACACGAAGGTTCGTTCAATGGTCGCGCCCTGATTCTCCGCGGTGCCTTTCCAGGTGCCGCTGATGTCCGCGGCCGATGCGACCGCGACACATAATGCCGCCATGATGAGTATGCGCTTCATGATTGTCTACTGTGAGCGATTCCGAGGCCAACGTCAAGGGCTCCCGCCCTATGCTAGAATTCAACGTCAAGAAAATGGTACATCATTTCATAATGCGGTACTTCGTCGTTCCGCTGGCACTGGCCGCGACCTTCCTTCCCGCGAAAGCCCAGCCTTCGGCGCCACAAGGTGTCGACTACGCCGTCCCCACCGAGGGCGAGATCAAGGCCACGCTCGACCGTATTCGCGACTATTTCGTCCGCTCGACCACCTACCGGGTCGTCGACACCCGGACCGGCCAGCCCATCGCCGATTTCTCGCAGCCCATTAAGACCGCGGGCGTGGAGACGCTCAACGATTGGGATTACCCCATCGGGGTCGCGCTCGCCGGCATGCTGCACATCAGCGATGTTACCGGCGACCCCAGTTATCGCGACTACACCCTGAAGAATTTCGATTTCATCTTCGACCACCTGGACTACTTCCGGAAGCAGGCCGCGCAATTCGGCCCGCAGGCGAACGGCTACCGCCGCCTGCTTAACATGACGGCCCTGGACGATTGCGGAGCCATTGGAGCGGCCCTCATCAAGGCCTACGCCGCCAAGCCCGACCCGCGCTACCGCGCCACCATCGACAAGATCGCCGATTACATTGCGCATAAGCAGATGCGCCTCCCCGACGGCACGCTGGCGCGCGCGCGTCCGCAGCCGGTATCGCTGTGGATCGACGACTCGTACATGAGCATTCCCTTCCTGGCGCAGATGGGAAAGCTGACCGGCGATCGCGCCTACTACGACGATGGGGCGCGCCAGGCGATCGGCATGGCCCAACGGTTGCAGGACCCCGCCACCGGCCTCTTCGATCACGCCTGGTATGAGAACACCGCCGGCTACGACCCGAAATTCTTCTGGGGCCGCGGCGATGGATGGGGTCTCATGTCGGCCGCCGAACTGCTCAGCGTCCTGCCTGAGGACCATCCGCAGCGCGCGCGTGTGATCGAGATCTTCCGGCACGGCGTGCGCGGCGTGGCCGAAACGCAGAGCGGCAACGGCATGTGGCGCCAGTTGCTGGATAAGACCGACAGCTACCTGGAGACTTCCGCTACCGCCATGTTCACTTTCGCCATCGCGCGCGGCGTGAACCGCGGCTGGCTCTCTCCGGTTTATGCTCCGGTGGCGCAGGCGGGCTGGCAAGCGCTGGCCAAACGCGTCCGTTCCGATGGCCGCATTGAGGGCATCTGCGTCAGCACCACCGCGGCGTACGACGCGGTCTACTACTACAACCGCCCCACCGATCTGGGCGCCATGCAAGGCTACGGGCCGGTGCTGATGGCCGGCGCCGAGGTCATCGCCATGCTTCGCCAGTTCGATATCGAACGCAATTTGAACACTTTCCATTACCGCACCAGGAAGCAATAGCCCCGGGAGAAAAACGGAATGCGTCTTTCATCGTTAGTCCTGTTCCCCGCCTTGGCCGCGACGCTCGCTGCCGCGCCGGGCGCCGCCGTCACCGTCCGCAACCCCATCGACATCGCCCGGCCGAACGAAACCATCGTGCTGGATGCCGCCGGGCTGCGCACGCTTCTGCCGGTAGACGATGTGCGCAAGGTCCACGTGCGCGCCGAAGGTTCCGATAAGGATTTGCTGGTCCAGGCCGTGGACGTCAATGACGACGGTGTCTTCGATCAATTGCTGTTTCAGGCCGATTTCGCGCCCAAACAGACGCGCGTCTTCCTGCTGACCGTGGGCGACCGGCAGTTGGCGCTCGCGGCCGATTACAAGACGTACGGCCGTTTTGTGCGCGAGCGGCGCGACGATTTCGCCTGGGAGAACGACCGCATCGCCCATCGTATGTACGGCAAGGAACTCGAAACGTTCCCCAGGGATAAGCTGATCAGCAGTTCCGTGGACGTGTGGACCAAGCGCGTGCGCGACCTGGTGATCAACCAGTGGTACATGGTGGACGATTATCACAAGGACCATGGCCAGGGCGCCGATTTCTATGCCGCCGGCCAGACCCGCGGCAACGGCGGCACGGGAATCTGGGTGGGCGGCAAGCTCTATCCCTCGGCGAATTTCCGCGATTCCAAAGTCTATGCGGTGGGGCCGATCCGCGT
>PLRZ01000532.1:3286-10386 GCA_003164075.1 Bryobacterales bacterium
TCTCAATTACTACGTACTTACTAAGATCGAGTCCGGCGCACCGTGCGTCTCTTACTCCGGTTTCGGCTGGACGCCCGGCGGCGACTTTAAGAACGCAGCCGATTGGGACCGCTACGTTGCCGGCTTCGCGGCGCGGCTTCGGTCTCCTGTGGAAGTGAAGATTGAGAAGCGGTGAAGCGCACCAGGAGCAGTAAGGCCAGAAACCCCATTGCCGGGTAGGCTTCGATCCAGCGGCAGGCCCCCGGAATACCGACGAGACAGGCGGCCGCAACTGCCAGGCCCTTCGCTACCGGAGTAGGGTCCACGATTCTCATACAACTTAACGGTAGTCTGGCGGGGATGTAGAAGAAAGGTCCGGACGTACTAACTTGGGGGCGCTTCGATACCGGTACTTCTTACTCTTTCCGCTTCGCGGCCCACTGTTTCGGCCTGGGCGGAAACGTGCCGAGATCGTACTTCTCGAAGAGGCGGCGGATCTCGGCGCGGCGCTTCTGCCAGTCGAGCGGAGTCGCCACAGCCCGCCCGTCCAGGAATCGCAGCGGTTCCGGGTGGCCGTTGATTCGGGGGTGGGGCAGGCGAGTACCGCCTGCCCCGCCTGTGGGCTCACTGCAAATTCCACGACATCAGGTACTCCCGGCGCTCCTACGGCGTCATCGCCCGGGCCGGAATCGAACCATCGCCATTCGCCTCCTATTGCTGAATGTAGAACCGCGACGATACCGCGGGTAGAACCAGGTGCACCGTGGTGACCGGCTGGCCATTGGCCTCGGACGCGGTGAACTCGGCCGCTTTCTGTCCACCGGTGTGCGGATTCCAAATGGTCAGCGCCTTATTGCCCCGCAAGATCACTTTGGTGTCGATATTTTTCGGGGAGGAATTCGCGAAGAGGTAAATGTCGTGTCCGGGCCAAGGTCCGAGACGGGGACAAACCACCCAAGCGATTCCGTCTCACAATACCGGAGCGCAGCTCAAAGGTTGAAGGGACTACCCTTATAGGGTAGAATTGTCTGTGTGGAGAAGCCGACCCCGCACTACGATCTTGCGGTGATTCAAGCGCAGGTCGCGCGTCTTGGGCCTGCCGCCTTCACAAAGACCGCGCTGGATGGCGGCAGGGACATGGGACTGACCAGCCGTGAGATGCTCGCGGTCATAGCGGGATTGACGCGCCGAAACTTCTATAAGTCGATGACGACCTACGCCGATCACAGCATTTGGCAAGACGTCTATTATTCGCCCACACCGGTTGACCAGGACGCCTATATCAAGATCACGATGCGCGACACGGCGCCAGTGATCCAGTTTAAGGAGAAGTGAAATGAGACACCAATCGTGCGCAAACTGTGGCGCTCCAGGCGCCGTGGTCTTCAAAGGCGAGACATTCCGGGTTTCCCATAAGGGTGCGTCAGCCGAAGTCAGGGGCCTGTCCGGGCGGCGTTGTTCCTCTTGTGCGGAAATTGAATTCGACCGGAGAAGCGCGAAACGGTACGCCGCTGCGGGCGACAAACTGGTGCTGCAGGCGCGTGCTGCGCAACGCTCGGAGATCCGTCGGATACGCAGGAAGCTCGGCCTCAGCCAAGCCATGGCCGCCGAACTGACGGGTGGCGGCCACAACGCGTTCTCGCGGTATGAGCGTGGAGAATCGGCGCCCTTACCCGCGGTTGTGAACCTTTTTAGACTCCTGGACCGCCACCCTGACCTTCTGAAAGAGCTGACCGGGAGTCGATAGAGCACGACAGATTCGTTCCCGTCGAGGTGGTCGAGGGCGCCCGATTCGCAGCCACTTCTTCGACGTTCCAACTAGACGCTCATGTGGTTCGTTTCAAGGTCGAATGGAAGAAGAAACGAAAATGAAAAACGCGCACTTCGTCTAGCTTTCAGCTTTTTCCCTTATCGCTTGATGAATGAGTTCGCGAAGAAGATCTTCGTGGTGTTCAAAATCGCTGTTCCGAAGTCGAACAAGCACAAGAGTTCCATCCTTCAAGTCGGCCTCAACTCCGGCTTCACTTAAGCGCTTGACCCACGTTTCCGGATCAATTACTCGAAACCGGATGCGAATGAAGTTCTTCTTGGGCCAAAAAGCCAACACGTTGAAGAAACTGCCCGGAACACTGAGAGCAACTCGGCCTTTCTTGTACTTCAATTCCAACTTTGGATCGGCGATTTCATTGGCGATTTGAGCTATGCGATCGCATGCCTTCATCGACGCGGCGCCTACTCGCGCCTCCCATGCTGACCGATCCACATCGGGTTCCGTTGCTCCGCCCACCTCGCCTGTGTCGTCTTCTCGTAGCTGTCGCTGATCAAGTACCTTCACGAAGTCAAGCACAATCTGGTTGCTGACTCGAAGGGCATTCAGTTGAATAGCGATGATAGGAATGCTGCCTGCAAAAAGAGCAATCACATTCAGAAAACGCGCGGTCACCTGCTCGGCCACCAACACTGCAACGTGGTCATAAGCCGGATAGCGGCGCCGCTCGATATCCCAATATTCGATTGTGCGGATGATGTGGCTGGGATCCGTCGGACCGAGCATGATCTCGACTTCATAACGAAGGGGGCTGTCGCCATCGGCGTCGGTTAGCAGCATGTCAAGCCGTCCCGCACCGACTTGGACTCGTTCGCGCTGGATGACGGTAAGGTCGCCCAGACCAAGGATTGAAGGGTCTTTTGATATCTGGTCATGCAGCCACACCTCGCTGAAATCCGGGTGGCTTTTCAGAGAAATCGGCTCTGCCTTAACATATTCGAGCTTTGTCGTAGGTGAATTCATCAGAATCACAGTCAGGATTGATTCTGGGCCTGACCTGTTGCAAAGTATACACTGGTTACCGGGCCGTGGGGCAGGCGGCCGCCAAATTGACGAAGAACGCCCGTTGCTGACACTTGCCAAGCTAACTAGTTTCTGGCGCGAAACTCCGACTCGTACCGGCAAAACCGCTCCCTCGCGGTCGCAGCTCAGTAACAAGTTCCGTGGAATCAGGCGCGACTGTTACCGAGCCGCGACCGCAAGGGAGCGGTTTCTTGAGTTTCATGACAGAAACTAGCTAGTAGAGCTAGTAGTAGTGCGGTGAGTACCGCACGGAACGGCATTTATCGCGTCTTGCTCTCCCGCTCCAGCGCTTGGTGGAGCAGGCCCTTGATGAAAGTTTGGTAGGGTAGTCCACGTTTGTCCGCAATTTCCTGGGCCCTTTCGAGGTCGGCGACCGGAAGACGGATCGTGACGGATTTCGTTGCGCCCCGAATGCGCGGTAATCGCTCAAGCCGCCCCTCCTTTCTCGCCTTCAGAAAAAGCGCGGTAACGACCTCGGGATGGGCGTCCCACCATCGCGCCTCTTCCCTCTCCGACTTGAATTTGGGAATAGAGGTGTCGGTTGGCATCAGTCTTCTCCTCGGTAGATCTCTCGCACTTGCGGAGGCATCGGGTACGCCGTGACGAACCGCAGTTTGCCCTGCCGCTCGGTGACGACGAACGTCGGTAGTCTGCCGGTGTTGGTTTCTCCCAGGCATAGCCGCCGACGCTCCCGCTTTCGCCTCTGGTGCTTGATCACCAGGGATCCGTTGCAATAGGCTTCCTCGCACTCTGTGGACGTGACGCCGTGACGGGCGATGTGATCGACATTCGCCGCGTCTTAGTCAAAAATCATCCCCGCTTACAGTGTACATACAATTCGGCTATTCCGGGTGGGGCGCCTGCGGCGGCCGACTTCATCCCGGTGGACCCGACGGCGATCTGGGAAGCGTCCGGCCCGCTCCGTCCGTATCGTCGCCCACTCGGAGAGTGACCCCCGGATCGAAACCGCCCCAAAACCAGTCCCTTCGCCCCCTATCGGTGCATCGACTTCAGCACAATGATCAGTATCACGAGCATCAGCACCGCCGCCACCAGCATGGCGATCTTCGCCTTACTATAAGGCCGCTCGCCCTGCACTTCACCCGTACGGGCATTGACCGCCACCTGGTACACCTTATTCTGAAATCGATAGGCGCCAATCCAGACCGGTAACAGCAGATGCCGGAACATCACGTTGGCGTACAGCGTTTGCACATCGTCGACGCGCTGTTCGTCGCCGCCGATATTGCGGCGAACATCGTCCACGATGGTCCCATACATCACGCCCTTGGCTTTCACGAAACCGTCGGGCAATTCCAACTGGTAGCGCTGCGCTTTGAAGCCGGCCAGATAGGCGGGCTCGTAGGGGCACATCGATTCCAGGTCCCAGGGCTCCAGCGCGTTCAGTTTGGCCTCGGCGATGGCTTTCGAAGCCGCCACCAGGACGCCCGTGAAATGGCGCGATACTTCGCCCGCGCAGGGATACCAGGCGATCCGCTGCACCTGCCGCGAACGTTGCACGGAATTGCCGTTGTTGTCGGTCTCGGTATAGTATTCCGTCTCCCAATAGTGCTGGCCGCGCGCGCCGGTGTAGCGGCTGTCGGTATCGGCATCGTAATCCCAAAAGGGGAGGTACACGCCGTTGATGCCTTCCGGACGGGCCACGCGCTTCAGCGCATTGGGGGCGAACCAGCGCGACTGCAGCCATTGCCGCACCTCGGCCGTCGCCTGATCTTTGGGGACCTTCGCGGGCAACAGGGCATCGGGCGCAATGAGCGGGTCGGCGGCCTTGGCTTGCGCCACCAGGGCGGCGCCGCAAAATGGGCAGAGGCCGGCCACCTCGGGAGGTTCGAAGGCCACCACACTGCCGCAGCCGTCGCAGCTCACTTCGAGCGCCTGGTCGGTGAGCGGCTGCAACTTGGAAGCGCCCCCCGCAACGAACTCATCGAAGCCGTGCGAAGGGACCACGGCATCTTTGGCAGGCGCCGCCATCGCCTGGGTCTGGCCGCAGAACGGGCACTTCATTCCACCCGTGGCAGGGTCGAACTGCATGTCCGCCGCGCACCCGGGGCAGGGGAACTGCGCGGCTTTCTTTTCGGATGGCATGAGGGCGGATTACTGTTGCGCGCCGCCGCATTCCGAGCAGAAATGCGCCGCGCGGGGAATCGGCTTGCCGCAACTGATACAGAACTTGGTGGCTCCGCCGGCGGCCGGCGCGGCCGGTGCGGCATCCGCGGGCATTGCGGGTGCCGGAGGCGCGGGCGGACGCATGGCGCCCATCATTTGCTGGGCCATCGCCAAGCCGGCTCCTAAACCCACTCCCGCGCCGGCAGCTCCGCCTCCTTCGTTGGCGGCCGCGATGGGCATGGCTTGCGCCACTTGAAACTGCGTGTAGCGGCCCATGTCGCCCACCATGTTCATCCCGATCCGCTGATCGAGCAGCTTCTGCAGTTCGTCGGGCAGCGAGATATTTTCCACCACGAAGCTGTCCAGCAACAGACCGAGATCGGCGAAAATCGGCTTCAGAGCGGCCAGCATGTTGGTACCGAACTGCTGCTGGCCGGCCGCCATATCGAGAAAGGAGACGGCGCTATTGGCGAAGACGTCGGTCATGCGGCCTACGATAGTGTTGCGCAACTGGCCATCCAGGTCTGAGACCTGATACGTTTCGCGCGTGCCGCTGACTTTTTCGTAGAAGACCTTGGGATCCTGAATGCGGTACGAGTAGATCCCGTACGCGCGCATGCGGACGGCGCCGAATTCCTTGTCGCGGATGGTAATGGGTGTAGTGGTGCCCCACTTTTGGTTGATCTGAAGGCGCGTGGAAAAGTAATAGACGTCGGATTTGAAGGGCGATTTGAAAGCCTTGTCCCAATTCCGCAAGTACGTGAGGATGGGCAGGGTCTGGGTGGTGAGGGTGTACAGACCCGGCTGGAATACGTCGGCAATCTGGCCTTCATTGACGAAGATGGCCATCTGCGAATCGCGCACCGTCAACTTGCCGCCATTCTGGATTTCCATGTCTTCCATGGGATACCGGTAGGCCAGCACACCGTCCCCGGGTTCGGTCCACTGGATGACGTCGATGAACTGCTTCGAGAAGAAACTCATAGGTTTGTCCGCCGCTCTCCAAGAGTATACTTCAGCCGGGCTGGTGGCTCACAGATGCCGCAAGGAATATAGTACCGCTTGCGCCCTTTGTATAATCGGGAACAATGCCTGAGTTTCGCAAGCTCATCGCCAAACTGAAAAAACACTACGGAGAACCGTCGCTGCCCCCGGCGCGCGGACCCTTTGAATTGGTGATGTGGGAGAACTCCTGCTACCTGCTCTCGGACCAGCGGCGCGCGGCCGTCTTCGAAGGTTTGCGCGCCCAGGTGGGAATGGATGCGGCCTCCATCTGCAAAGCCGGCCAGGAAGTGCTGCTGGTGCTGGCCAAAATGGGCGGCATGCGGCCCGAGACGCGGGTGTTTCGCTGGCGGGAGATCGCGCGCATTACCAGCTCGCAGTTCGGAGGAAATTCCGCCGTCTTGCAGTTGCCGTATGCCCAGGCCAAGCGCGCGCTCCAGCAGTTTCCCAACATCGGACAGCCCGGGGCCGAGAAGATCCTGATGCTCTGCGGCATGAACACGGGGCTGCCTCTCGAATGGAACGGTGCGCGTGTTCTGCAACGTGTGGGCTATGGCCGCGCGCAGAAGAATTATGGCGCTACCTACCGTTCCATCCAGGAGGCGCTCGTGGGACAACTCCCGCGGGACGCCGCCGCGTTGACGCGTGCACATCTGCTGCTGCGGCAGCACGGGAAGACCATTTGCCGGGACAAGAAACCGCTCTGCGGGGAGTGTCCGCTGATACACGAATGCACCTTCGCGGAGAAACATGTGTAACCGTGGCGGCGCCCGCGGCGTCGAGTCATTTTAGTGGTCAAATTCTCCTTTCCCCTGACAAAAAAGGTATACTGCTCATTGCGTTACATCTGCCTGATTTGGATCGTACTGACTTGTGGTTTCGCGTCGGCCGCGCAAGTGGAGAAAATCGACAATGAGACCGCGCTGAAACGCGCCTACGCCCGTTTGTACAACTTCGATTTCAACGGTGCGCAGGAGATTCTGGACCACCAGCAACAAGTGGATCCGCAGGCGCCTTTGCTGCCGGCCACAAAAGCGGCGGCCTATTTGTTTTCCGAACTCGACCGGCTTCGCATCCTCGAACTGGACTTCTTCACCGACGATGATAAGGTGGTGGATCGGCGCAAACTGGTCCCCGATCC
>PLRZ01000532.1:10503-12873 GCA_003164075.1 Bryobacterales bacterium
AAGAAGGGTATCGACGAGCTGGAACTGGTGGCCAAACAGGGCAAGTATTACGGTCCCTTCGCGCGCATGCTGCTTTCCGTGATCGCAATGCGGGAAAAGCGGCCGTGGGACGCCGAATCGCTGCTGGCGGGGCTGGCTACCGAATATCCGCAGAATCCGCTGATCCTCAAAGAATTGGCGCGCGCGCGGAGGATGGCCAACCCCGTCATCACCGGGCCGGCCACAAAGAAATAGAAACACTTTTGGCGGCAGATCCATCGAATAAAGTGACGATCATGACAGTGGAAGGGGTGGTTCCAGCACGATTGGGGATAGTGGTTGCCATGATGTTCGCCGCCGGCATCGCCATGGCCGCTGGACCAGAGCTCGCCGCAGCGCGTAAGCTCTATAATTCCACAGACTTCGAGCAGTCTTTGAAAGTATTGCAGGCGATTCCTTCGAAGGACGGTCCGGTATACGAGCTGATGGGCCGCGACTACTACATGCGGGCAGACTACAAGCGGGCCACCGAAGTCCTGGAGAAGGCGGTTGCGATGGAGCCCGCCAACGCCGAGTACGCCCTGTGGCTGGGACGGGCCTGGGGACGCCGCGCCGAAACGTCCACCCCTTTTACAGCGCCGTCACACGCTTCCAAGGCGCGCCAGTATTTCGAAAAATCGGTACAGCTAAATCCCACGAATCTGGAAGCTCAGAGCGATTTATTCGAGTATTATCTGGAGGCGCCCGGTTTTCTGGGCGGCGGGTTGGATAAGGCTGAAGCCACCGCCGCGCAACTGGGCCGCATCAGCCCCTCCGAGGGTCAGTGGGCGGAGGCCAAGCTGGCCGAGAAGCGGAAGGAATTGGGCAGCGCCGAGGCTCACTTGCGCCGCGCCATCGAACTGGCGCCGCAGCAGGTGGGAAAGCTCATCGAACTGGCCCGATTTCTTACCAAACAGGGCCGCTACCAGGAAGCCGACCAGAGTTTCGAGCGCGCCGAAAAAGTGGCGCCCAACAGTGCCCGGGTGGTTTTCGCCAGAGCGGAAACTTACGTAAAAGCTCATCGTAATCTGGAAGTTGCACGGCAATTATTGAAGCACTACATGAGCATGGATTTGAACGCCGAAGACCCGCCTAGGTCGGAAGCGGCCAAACTCCTGCGCGAGGCACAGGGCGACTAAGCCCGGGCCCATGTTCCTCGGCGAATCTCTCCGTTTCAGCGCTCAAGCGCTGCGTGCCAATCCCGTCCGCTCGCTGCTCACCGGCCTCGGAATGGTGATCGGAACGGCGTCCGTGATCCTGGTNNGGCTCGAACATCATTTTCGCCTACTACGCTACCGGTGGCCCGTCCAGACCGACGGCCGATGCCGACTACGTCAAGATGGCCGACGTGGCGGCGATCCGCGAGGAACTGCGCGCCGATATCACGGCCGCCACCGGGGTGATGTCGAATTTCGACCAGGTGCTGATCGCGGGCAAACTACAGGACGTCAAAATCAACGGCAGCGACGAGGATTACCGTGCGGTGCGCAATCTGGTAATCAGTACGGGCCGTTTTTTGGATGCCGGCGATGTCACGCGGCGCGAAAAAGTGGCGCTGCTGACCGATCACCTGGCGCAGCGAATGTATGGCAGCCCAGCGGCCGCGCTGGGCCAGGTCACGCGGCTCTATGGACTGCAGTTCACGGTAATCGGCACATTCCACGAGCGGGTGGAGACGTTCGGCCAGTCGGAGGTAGATCGCGATACGGTGGTGATTCCGATCACGGTGCTGCGTTATTTCACACCGGTAGAGCGGATCGACCCGCTCTACGTGCAGGTGCGTTCGGCGCCGGATGTGGAGCGGATGGCGGTACGGGTGCAGGAGATTCTGGAAGCCCGGCATCGTCCCGGCGCTACCTATCGCGTGGATACCCTTACGGCAATTCTGGACGCCGCCAAGAACATCTCGTTGATTCTTTCGCTGGTGCTGGTGCTGGTTTCGGGGATTACGCTGCTGATTTCGGGAATCGGGATCATGAACATCATGCTGGTCACGGTGACGGAGCGTACGCGCGAGATCGGAGTGCGGCTGGCGGTGGGCGCGTCGGCGCGCAAGATCCTGCTGCAATTCCTCACCGAGGCCATGATGGTGAGTCTTTCGGGCGGCTTGATCGGCATTTTGGTGGGAGTGGCAATGCCGCTGAGCGTCGGACTGTTCACGGACATCCGCATTCCCATCAGTTGGGTGGCGATTGCGGTGGCGTTCGGGGTATCGTGCCTGGTGGGGCTGGTTTTTGGGATTCTGCCGGCGAATCGCGCGGCGCATTTGAATCCCACGGAAGCGCTCCGGTACGAGTAGGCCAGCTATCAGACGGTCAGCTTTCAGCCGCGAAGAAATATCCTGTGCACTCA
>PLRZ01000255.1:0-3305 GCA_003164075.1 Bryobacterales bacterium
GCCGCCATGGCGCAGGCCAATTCCGCGCCGCAGGCGATTCTCTCTCTGCTGAAGGGTTAATAACCGGCAGGGAATTGTCATAAGTTAACGCGGGGCCGGACTCTTCGGGGTTCGGCCCTTGTTTTGCAAAGGCTAGTCGCTTATGAGTACCGCTGCCAGTTCCATCACGTTTAACGGCTCCAGCACCTTTTCCAGCTCGTTCCAGCAGGTTCTGCAGCGCGCCGTCTCCATCGCATCCCTCCCGATGCAGGAAGTGCAGGGCGAGGTCACCACGTTACAGGGCCAGCAGTCGGACCTCAGCAGTATGCAGGCAACCTTCAGTTCCCTGCAGAATTCCCTCCAGGACGTCGCTTCGGCGATCACCGGCAACGTATCGGCCAGTTCCTCCGACTCCAGCGTGGTCTCGGCAGCGGCGCAATCGAACACGCTCCCCGGAACCTACTCCATCCAGGTCTCCAGTATCGGTTCCTCCACAACCACTATCAGCAACGCCGGTTCGACGCCGGTCACCGACCCGAGTTCCGGAAGCGTCAGCTCCTCTTTGAATTACACCCTCACGGTCAACGGAACGCCCACCACTCTTACCCTGACCAGCAATTCGCTCGATTCCCTGGCCACGGCCATCAACGATTCCGGCGCGGGCGTGTCGGCGACCATTGTGAACCTCGGGTCGAATTCCAGCCCGGATTACCGCCTCTCGGTCACCAGCAACGAGTTGGGCGCCGATACCATCCAGTTGAACGATGGGACCAGCGATCTACTGTCGAATGTCCAAACCGGGGCCGATGCGCAATACACGGTCAATGGAAACAGCACGGTCCTGACCAGCAATTCCGATCAGGTCACGCTGGCGCCCGGCCTCACCGCAACCCTGGTGAGCGCTTCCCCGGGGAACACCGTCAACATCACGGTGGCCGCCAGCGAACAGGCATTGTCAACCGCGCTTTCCAATTTCGCCACCGCCTACAATGCCGCCGCCACCGCGGTATCCAACGAGCGCGGGCAGAGCGGCGGCGCTTTAACCGGGGAGAGCCTGGTGTATACGCTGGGCGACACCTTGAGCCAGATCACGCAATTTACTGCCGGTTCGGGCTCGGTACAGGACCTGAGCGATCTGGGTCTGGACCTGGATTCCACCGGCCAACTTTCGTTCGATTCGAGCCAGTTCAACAGCCAAACCGCCGCGGGTATTCAGCAATTCCTCGGCAGCGTCACTTCCAGCGGGTGGTTACAAGCCGCCAACAACGCGCTCACCAGCGTCGCCGACCCCACCAGCGGCCTGCTGGAAGGTGAGATCACATCCGTCACAAGCGAGATCAGTAACGACAATAATACGATCTCCGACGACCAGACCCGGGTGAACACGCTTCAGACCAGCCTGCAGGCCCAATTGTCCGCCGCGGACGCGGCCATTGCGGTGCTCCAGCAGCAGAATACGTACTACACCGACCTGTTCCAGACCGAGAATGCCAACAAAACGGCGGGCCTCGACTAACGTCTCATGATCTCTTCCACGCTGACTGCCATCGAAACGGAATTGCGACAGGCTGCCGCACGCAGGGCATACGCCGACGTCGAACGCCTGGCGGTGCGTGTGGGCGCGATTGCGGCCGGAGAGATTCGCGCGCTTCCGGCCGGCGACCCCGGGATTCGCGAGATTGCGACATGGCTGAACGAATTATTTGAATGGACTGAGATTATGCTCCGCATCGCGCGTGCGTCTCAGGCCGACGAGTTCCGCCGCATTGTCTTCCTGCAGCGGTACCTGCCGCGGCAGTATCGGCAAGGGCCGCAAATGCGTATGGAAGTATAGAAAGCTTTCGTGGGGCAGGGGGACTTGCAGAATTCGAAGAAACCGCTTGCTTGCGCGCGCGGCTCAGAAACTGCACGTTGGAAGAACGCCACTTACCGAGCCGCGACCGCGAGGGAGCGGGTTCGCCACCGAATTCTGCAATCCTCTCTGAAGTCTGCCCCCCCCCGTCAAACCCCTGACAGCGTCACCGCATTGACGGCCCGCGGCAACCGCGACACCTTACCCAAACCCCGCTTTCGCTTGCCCTTGCGCCATTCCCCTTGCCCGCTCCAGTTGGCACCCCGCATGCAACCCTGCGTTTGCCGTGATCGATAGTCTCACCGATAACCTCGAACAGTACATGAACCTGGTCAGCTTGCGGCAGAAGCTGGTGGCATCCAACATTGCCAACGCCGACACCCCCGGGTACAAAACGCAGGACCTCGATTTTCAGGCCAGCTTCCGCTCCGCCCTTGACGGCGGATCGCCCCAAGCCGTACAGGTTCCCGGATTGAAGACCAAGAACGATGGCAACAATGTGGATCTCGACCGGGAAGCCCGGCTTCTGGCAGAGAATGCCATGCGCTTCAATGTGGCCGCCAACCTCATGCGGTCGTCGATCAGCCAGGTGAAGGAAGCTATCTCGGGAGGTAAAAGCTAGTGAGCCTGTTTTCGGCCCTCACCGTCAGCGCTACCGGCATGGCGGCGCAGCGTACGCGCGCAGCCCTGCTGGTGGAGAACATCGCCAACTCCGAAACTACGCGTACTCCCGAGGGCGGTCCCTATCGCCGCAAAGATGCCATCTTCACCACCCAGGACGTGGGCTCGGCCTTCGGCGAAGAAATGGACGCCCAACTGGGCGGCTCGACACTTTCCGGCGTGAGCGTCGCCGGCATCACTGTGGATACCCGCGACCCGGAGAAGCGCTACATGCCTGGCCATCCCGATGCCGATGCCAACGGTTACGTGTCCATACCGCGAGTGAATCCGGCGGAAGACATGGTCGACCTGGTCGGGGCCGATCGGAGCTATCAGGCCAATGTGTCCGCTATGTCGGCGGTGAAAGACATGATTCAGAAATCCATCGACTTGCTGAAATAAGGAGGAGCTAAGTGGCCCCGATTACCAACATTACTCCACTCGTTCTGCCGCAACTTACTCCGGCGGCCTCGTCCGCGGGACAGCCGGGCGAGTTTCAGAAGGTACTTACCGGCGCCATCAATCAAGTGGAATCCCTGAACAGTAGCGCGGCCGATTCGGTTCAGAAATTCCTCAGCGGAGACAACGAAGAGCTGCACACCACCATCCTGGCCACTCAGAAAGCCGAACTGGCCTTCCAACTGGGCTTGCAGGTGCGGAATAAGGTGGTGGACGCGTATCAGGAAATCATGAAAATGCAGATGTAGTAGGTTGCACAACTTCTCATGGATCAACTCCGCAGACTCATTTCGGGGCTCACGTTCTTCCAGCGGCTCTCCATCTTTGCCGTGGCGGCGCTGGTGGTGGCCGGCAT
>PLRZ01000255.1:3432-13915 GCA_003164075.1 Bryobacterales bacterium
ACAATTTCGGCGCCACCGAGTTCGTCGAGCACATCAACTATAAGCGTGCGCTCGAAGGCGAGCTGGAACGCTCCGTAATGAGCCTCGCCGAAGTGGAGCAGGCGCGGGTACACCTCACTCTGCCCAAAGAATCGGTCTTCCTGGACCAGCAGCAGCCGGCCAAAGCCAGCGTGTTGGTGAAACTGCGGACGGGCGCGCAGATCTCGCCGCAGAACGCGATCGCGGTTACCAACCTGGTGGCCAGCGCGGTGGAAGGGCTCACCCCGGAAGCGGTTTCGCTGCTCGACATGGAGGGCAATCTCCTCAGCAAGCCGCACAAAACCGCGGCTGGCGACGGCTCCGAGATCACCGCCGAATCGCTCGAAATGCGGCAGCAGATCGAGCACAATCTGGTGGCCAAGATCGATGCCACCCTGGAACCGCTGCTGGGAGCCAATCGCTTCCGCGCCGGCGCGTCGGTGGATTGCGATCTTACCAGCGGCGAACAACAGGAAGAGACTCTCGATCCGGCCAAATCGGTGATGCTTAGTTCGCAGAAAACCGAAGAG
The DNA here is from genome assembly GCA_003164075.1 of Bryobacterales bacterium. The sequence goes on from PLRZ01000255.1 coordinate 3,981, forward strand.
GGCGCCGACCGCCCGGTGTCCGGAGGCGTTCCCGGTACTGCCTCCAACCTTCCCAATCCGCCGAATAATTCGCAAAATAAAACCAGCAACGGCATCGCTCGCCGGACGGAGAACATCACCTACCAGACCAGCCGCGTGGTGCGCCACACGCGCATTCCGCAGGGCGTGGTGAGACGCATGTCGCTGGCCGTGCTGGTGGATCAGGCGGTGCAGTGGGAAGGCGAGGGCGCGAACAAGAAAAAAGTTCTGGTGCCGCCAACCGCCGAGACCCTGAAGACCATCAGGGACCTGGTAGCCGGCGTCACGGGATTCAACGAGGAGCGCGGCGATCAACTGATCGTGGAGAGCCTGCCCTTCGAATCCAGCCTGAACGCGCAACCGCCGCCGGTGGCCCGCCCGACCACTGCGAAACCGGCCGTCAAAGAGCCGCCGCTGGTGGAGTTGTACAACAAGTATCGCGACCTGACTCTGCCCGTGTCGGTCGGTCTGATGCTGTTGATGTCGCTGGCATTCGGCCTCTTGCGCGCCGTCCGCAGGCCCAAACCACGGCGTGAGACGGTGGAAAGCCCGGAACAACTGGTGTTGCCCGAAGGCTCCTACGCCCCGGCCCCCACCGGCCTGCCTGCCGCTGAAGCAGCGCCGGCGCGCATCGACCTGTCGCCCGCGGCGCAACAGCTTGCGGCAGCGCAACAACTTTCGCCCGCCGACCGCGAGCAGTTGGCCGAACGCATCCGCCAGGTTGCCAAGCGCGATCCGGCCGCCACCGCCAACGTGCTGCGTATGTGGCTGCAGGACAACCAGACGTAACGGTTTCGGACCCCATCTATGACTTCTTCAACGGCTTCCACCTCTCTCCCGGTCTCAGGCGCCCGCAAAGCCGCCATGTTCGTAATGGGCATCGGCGGCCCTCTGGGCGCGGAACTGTTGCGCCAACTGGACCCCGACGAAATCCGCCGCATCAGCACGGAGATCTCCGGGTTGCATTCGGTGGCGCCCGAGAACATGCTGAGCGTGTTCCGCGAATTCGAGGCGCTCAGCGGGTCCAGCCGATTCTTCGCCAAGGGCGGCGCCGATTGCGCCCGCCGCCTGGTCGAGCAGGCTCTCGGTCCGGAGTCGGCGCAGAAACTTCTGGACGGTCCGCCCAAGGAGATCAAGCAGGTGGCGGAACTGGAAATCCTGCAACAGACCGGCCCGCAGCAGTTAGCCACTCTGCTGCGCGAGGAAAATCCGCAGACCGTCGCCCTGGTGCTTTCCAATCTGCCGGCGGAACAGGCCGGGGCCTTATTGGTTTTGCTGCCCTTGGAACTACAGCCGCAAGTGGCGCTGCGCATGGCATCTCTCGACCGCATCTCACCCGAAGTCTTCCGCCGCATTACCGAGGTAATCGGCAGCAAACTCAAGGCCGTGCGCCAGGTGAGCAAATCGGACGGCATCAAGAGCCTGGCCAGCCTGCTAAACCATGTGGACCCCGCCCTGGTGGACACCATTCTGAGCCAGGTGGAGGAGGAAAATCAGGCCGCGGCGAACTCCGTTCGCGAAATGATGTTCGTCTTTGAAGACGTGCTCGCCATCGACAAGGAGGGTATGAAAGCGCTGCTGGGGAAATGCGACCGCAAGGTGCTTACCACGGCGCTCAAAGGCGCCACGGCCAAGATCCGGGAACATTTCACGCAGTGCATGTCGCAGCGGGCGGCCGAAATGCTGGTGGAAGATATGGACGCTCTCGGTCCGGTGCGCATTCGCGACGTGCAAACCGCGCAGACGCAGGTGGTGGCCATCGTCCGCCAGTTGCAGCAGCAAGGCGCCATCTCCTCAAGCCGCGGCGGTGGCGACGAATATGTGTTGTAGCAAGAGAAGCGGTCAGCGGTCAGCTCTCAGCTTTCAGCTTTCAGCACCCCTAACGCGCCGGGGCGCTATCCATGGAGCCGCTGACTGCAACGAAGCTTTTGGCTTTTGGCTGTCAGCCGGTTTCTGTCGCGAAACTCCCTTCAAATGGCAAGAACCGCTTGCTGGCGCGCGCGACTCGGAAAACGCTGCGATGATTCCACGGGATTTGTTACCGAGCCGCGACCGCAAGGGAGCGGTCTTGCCATTACGAGTCGGAGTTTCGCGACAGAAACTAGCTATTGGCTCTTTTGATGCGCCTGCGGCGCGTGTTGAAAACAACGGCTGGGAATGCAGTCAGTGGAGACCGAGCCGCGACCGTGAGGGAGCGTTAGACTCATTTTCCCTACCGGCGCGAAAATGCCGGGTAACATCGGAAGTTCGGAGGTGACTCATGCGATCTAAAGTCCTCACCGAAGCCATGGCCGATGCCCAGCCGCTCGCGTGGCGGCGGAGCTTGCCCATCCCGACAAAAGCCGCCCGGCCCGTGGCCGACGGCGCGCCCGATGAAATCCTGCAGCTTCGCGCCCGCATTACGGAATCGAACGCCATCGCCGAACAGCAAGCCCGCCAAGCCTACGAAACGGGCCTGCGGAACGGCGAGGGAGTAGCCCGAAAAGCGCTGGAAGCCGAAACCCGCGCGGCCATCGACCGCCTGGCCGCCACCATGGCCGACGTCGCCTCCACGCGCGCCGATATCATCCGCCGCGCCGAAGCCGATACCGTACGGCTGGCCATNNGAAGCGCTCACCAAAGCCGCGCTCGCGAAACTTCAGTCGCAGGAAATCCACCGGGTGCGGGTCCATCCCGACCAGGAGAAACTGGTGCGCGCCAGCCTGCAACAGACCGGCCGCGGCCAGGGCATCGAGATCGTCGCCGATCCCTCGCAACCGCAGGGCGGCATCCTGTTCGAGATCGGCCGCGGCACGCTGGACGCTTCCGTCGGCGCCCAGTTAGACGAAATCGCGCGCGGTCTTACCGACCAACTGGACACCCGCCAATGAGCACCGACGCCGCGGCCATCGACCTGAATCCATACATTCGACAGGTACGTCAGTCGGCCCTCTTGCCGTGGACCGGCGAAGTGGTGGAACTGGTCGGCATGCTGGTGGCTTCCCGCGGGCCGGCCGCCGCAGTGGGCGATTTCTGCGAGGTGATCATCGCCAACGGCCGCCGGGTGCGCGTGCAGGTCATCGGTTTCCGCGACGGCCACGTGCTCTCCATGCCGCTCGAAGAGATCGATGGCATCCAACTGCACGACCGCATCATCGCCCGCCAGGACGATGCGCAAGTGGCCGTGGGTCCCGGCCTGCTCAACCGGGTATTGGATGGTTTCGGCCGGCCGATCGACCGCAAACCGCCCATCCACGCGGCCGCTCATTACCGTCTCTATAGCGCGCCCGGCAGCCCGCTCGACCGCGAGCATATCGCCGACCCCATCGCCACCGGCATTCGCGCCATCGACACCATCACGCCGGTAGGCAAAGGCCAGCGCATGGGAATCTTCGGCGGCAGCGGCGTGGGCAAGAGCACCCTGCTGGGCGCCATGTCGCGGCACAATTCGGCCGACGTCACGGTGATCGCGCTCATCGGCGAACGCAATCGCGAGGTCCGCGCCTTTCTGGAGCATGAGCTCGGACCGGAGGGCAGCAGCCGCTCGGTGGTGGTCTGTTCCACCTCCGACCGCCCCGCTCCGCTGCGCGTGCGCGCCTGTTTCGTGGCTCTGGCCATCGCCGAATATTTTCGCGACCAGGGCGCCAACGTGCTTTTCATCATGGACTCGGTGACCCGCCTGGCCATGGCCCAGCGCGAAATCGGACTGGCCGCCGGCGAGCCCCCCAGCCAGAAAGGCTACACCCCTTCGGTCTTCAATTTATTGCCGCGCATTCTGGAGCGCGCCGGGAATTTCCGGAAGGGCTCCATCACCGGCTTCTTCACCGTCCTGGTGGAAGGCGACGACTTCAACGAACCCATCTGCGACGCCGTGCGCGCCATTCTGGACGGACACATCATTCTCTCCCGCCGCCTGGCAGCCACGGGACATTATCCGGCCATCGACGTGATGCATTCCATCAGCCGTCTCACCTCGCAGCTTTCCACTCCGGCGCAACTCGCGGCCGCGCGCAAGATCCGCGAGGCGCTATCCACCTACGAGGACTCCAGGGATCTGATCGAGTTGGGCGCATACACTCCGGGCAGCAACCCGCGCCTGGACGCGGCGGTGCGCATGCAGCCCGAAATCGCCGCGTTCCTGCGGCAGGACACATCCAAGGACGCGCCATTGGCGGAGAGCATCGCGCAGGCGCAGGCTATCGCCGCCAGACTGTAGCCGGCCATGCAAACTTTCCGCTTCAGGCTGGAAAAGGTTCGCGAATGGTACACCCGCCAGTACGAAGAGGAGGAGCGCCGCTTGACCGTCTGCCTGGCGGCGTTGGCGGATGCCCGAAAGGCGATTGCCTCGCTCCAGGCCGAGCGCCTGTCCATCGAACGCGACGTGCTCTCCCGGCCGGCCATTCCGGCGCGCGATTTCGTGGCATTGGGCCTTTACCGCCTGGGAGCTAAAAAGCGGGAACTGGGACTGAACGGGGTCCGCGACCGCTGCGAAGGGGAAGTCGCGGCCCAGCGCGTGAAACTCCAGGCGGCCGAGCGGCGCGTGCGTCTGCTGGAAAAGCTGCGGGAGCGCCGGGTAGCGGAACACGTCTACGCCGAAACGCGCGAGCTGGAAGAATTGGCATCCGACGCCTTCTTCGCCAAATGGGCCGCGCGGTAATACGTGTGGCGCCTGCCGGCTGCACTGGAGCTGGGGCCATTTTCCCCGGGGACTTGGTTACCAAGGCGTCTATTGCCCGGGGCCGGTCCGCCAGCGAGATCGGCGCAGCCCCCGGAATGCGGTTCAACAGGTTCAGATCCCGCAGTGCCGGCCGCCAATGCCGTAAACCCCATCAGCAACCAAGCTAAGCGCAGAACTCCTGATGTCGTGGAATTTGCAGTGAGCCCGCAGGTGGGGCAGGCGGTGCTCGCCTTCGCTCGATCCGATTCGAGCAGCGGACCTAATTCAGCGCGGGCGGGCAGGCNNAGAAAATGCGGGGCGACATCAGGAGTTCTGAAGCTCGACGCGGCTTCATAGAGAGGCACTCCACTTGCCAAAGGCAAGCGACCTATTATCTGTCGCGACGCAGCCTGCCGGTGTCCGCTTTCGGTAGTCCGCTGTGCGCTGCCGGGCACCTTCCACCCATCCCGTGGTGAATGCTTTGGCGGCCGTGCACGGCCGTGGTCTTCAGCCCGCGCCGCAGGCGTGCCCAGGGAGCCAAAAGCCAACAGCCCGCCAACTCCGGACAGACAACGGTTATCGAGAAACGTTAGTAGTACTTCAGATTTTCTCCCACTTACCTTACCAAGACCGTGCTAGTACCCCCTTCTCGGGCCAGGTAATCACCTGCCATACAAAGTGGGCAATAATGGTATCCGAGAAGTTAGCATTCACTTCTCATTACGCGATGTCGGAGACGAGACACCAACGTTCTTGGAAACGCCAACGCCACTTATTGCAAACGCTGGCTGCCGCGAGTTTAGTCGGTGCCGCCGCATATTTGTCGTTGTCGTTGTTTCCGGCGTTAACTCGCCGCGGCAAGAGAATTGCTGCCGGCCGGTGGAGCGTTTCCATTTCCCGATCGGCGGAGCGGTTGTCTTCGAGACCTGCATATCCTTATTCGGTCATCCGCGGTGGCGCCTACAGCCGCGCCGAGCTAATCGACGCTCTCGACCGCGATCCGGTGGCCGCGCGGCACTATCTGGCGTTTCGCCGCACGTCGGTTCACACTACCAGCTCGGCTTTCTCCCAGCCGGTTTACCTTTCCTACCGCGTGGGCGGCGCGATCTATTGGACCAGCCGTCCGTCCAGCCTGCCGCGCGGGGAAACCCTGCTGACCGACGGACAGAACTATGCGCGCGCCCGTTGCGGCAACCGCATTTCGGAAACTCCGCAAGTGCCGGTTAGCGATACCGAGCCTGCGCCCGAAGTGTTGGAAAAGCCGCAGCCACCCGCCAGCCTCGGCGCTGCGAATCTCGACACCTGGTCCGAGGACAGGTTGATGGCTGATGTGGTTCCGCCCTATGCCCGAATTGTGCCCGTCGAGCCGGTATCTGCTGTTCCGGGCTCGACGCCGCTGAATGGGACTATTCCTTCCTGGTGGTCAATCGGCGCCCCCAACGGATTACTTTATATTGGGGGCGCCACCAACGGGCTCTCCCCGTATTCGCCTCCCCCCGATACTGGCGGCACGGGCCCCGTGATCCAGCCGAATCCCATTCCAGGCCTGATATTTCCTCCCGCACCGCCCGTCGGCTCAACCACGGAATTGCCTCCCCAATATCCTGTACCCTCGACGCCGCCGACTGTCGCGCTTGCTCCGCCCGTCATCTTTCCGCCTGAGATCTGGCCACCGGCTCCGTCAGTCCCCGGAATCCCAGGGATTTCCGGTCTCCGTGAAGTGCCCGGTGTTCCGGGGGTTCCCGGTATTCCCGTTCTGCCTGTAGTACCCGGTGTTCCCGCAACTCCGATTACTCCCGACGTGCCCGGCCAGTCGCTTCAGCCGGTTCCCGAACCGGCTTTGCTGCCAGTCACCGCCCTGGCGCTCGCCGCCATCGGCTGGGCAAGGTTTCGACGCCGGCCTTAGGAGCGGTTAAGAAATAAACTTGCCTAACGCTCCCTTACGGTCAGAACTCCTGAGGTCGTGGAATTTGCAGTGAGCNNCCTGCGAAGCTCTGGCCATCGAAAGGAATGGATCAGCCCATTTTCCCCGCCAGGCAGAAATTGCGGGGCGACATCAGGAGTTCTTACGGTCGCGTCTCGGTGCGCGGCAGTGTGCCTCATTCCGAGACGTGACCATGAGCGAGCGGACCTGGTGCCCCGCCTCGTCACACCGCAAACAGTACCCGCTCCGCCTGGCGACGCCGCACCAGTCCTGGCAGCACTTGTCCGTTCGCGCGATCGATATCGAGCAGTTCCTCCGCCGCCCCCGCATAATCGCCGCTATTGATCTTCGCCACCAGGCGGGGCGCAATCGACGGCAGCCGCTGCGCGCCACCCCGCAGATTGAAACATAATGACACCAGTGCGTCGAACTGCCCCTGCGTCAGCGGCACATGGATTACCTTGACCAAGCCCCGCTCCACCTGTGCGATGTCACTGCGCAGGAATTCTTCCGCCAGATCTTCGGTGATCCGCTGCCCCTCCCGCACATCCGAGGTGTGGCCCCAACCGATGGTCCACACTCCCGCCGGGCATCGGTAAGCCTCCAGCCGCAGCGATTCGAACTGCTTAATCAGGTCAATGCCTGCTGGACTGCACGTCATTGCCCACCTCCGCTTTATCGAAATTCGCCAAAAGGAGATGTGTGAACTGGTAGAACCAGGCGTAGAAACGCGACCCCGGAGCGGTCGGCTCGGGAAGAGCGCGCGCCGCCGCCGACAACATCAGCGCGCCCGCGCTCCCCGACAGAAGATTGACTACATGTTGCTGCATGGCGATTCCTCCTTTATTTCTTGGCCTTCGGCAGGTTCTTCAGGTTGATCACCACGCCGGCTTCGGCAATCGGGTTCCACCCCACCCCGCTAATGTAAAGCATCCTCACCGGTACGATCAAGCTGAAAGCCGGCGTCATTTGATAGAGTGCCGTCGCTACGAACGAGGAGGAAAAACTGATGCTGATCCCCGATGGCTGCGATTGCGAGAAACTCGGCCCCACGTCGCCGCCCAGTAAGAAACTAAGACGCCCCGTGTCCACGATGTCCTTGTGGAATCCCTGGCGCAGCGACGAGGAGATGGCATAAAACTTCTTGCCGGTCGTGGGGTCCACCGCCAACTTGGGGAGGATGTCGGCGGTCGTCGTGCCGTAGATTCCCGCCGAGCCCACCACCGGGTAGATTGCCGAGACACCCATCGTGAACCGCGGGTTGCCGAGCTGGTTAAACTCCCCGAAGACCGATACCGCGACCGGCAGCGGGATCGCGGGAAAGTTGACGGGCGTGGTGGCAGTCTGCCCGAATGCCGTGACGGCGAACAGGGCGAAAACGATACCGTTTTTCATGCTACGCTCCTAGAACTTCGTTCCAATTGAAACTGGCGGCGGCCGCTTTTCCGGCACTGAGCAGCGCCGGAACGGCCGACAAGTCGTCCATGGCGATATCGGTCGATAATTGCCAGTCGAACTTCCGGTTGACACCCGGCCATTGGCGCTCGACGGCGCGGTCCACCCAATCTTCGGAGGAGTCTACCAGCGTGCCGGTGGCCCACGACACCACGCCGATCAGGCCCTTGGGTGGCGCCTCGGAACCGGGATAGAACCCCGTACCGAGAGATACCAGACGGGTTTCGGACGGCGTGAACGTGTCGTATTCGAACATCTCCACGCAGGTCTGATAGGAGGGGTTGGCCAAGCCGCCCGTTCCCCCGTCGAAGAACGCCAGCGCCTGGCCTTGCACGCTCAGCGGCCAGTGGTCGAAATAGCTAGGCGCGCTGGCCGACGCCACCGCCGCGTCGATCAATTTGACGGCGCCAGTGCTCCGCGCATTCCGCGCTCCATCGCGGACGAAGAACCAATTGTGGCTATTCATAGCCGTCGCCGGAATCAGGATCCCGATCGGGCAATCGTTCATGCTCCACGCCGCCGCTTTGCCAAACACGCTGGTCAACACTTTCTGCAGGCGCGCGGGATCGTACATGTACCCTTTGGCGATCCGCTTGGCGTCTGCGATCACTCCGGTAGGCGTGAAGACTTCCTTCGACCGCGTGGTGTAAACCGTAAGGAGTTCGCTGGCGGGGATGCCAGCGGCAACCCCGGCCGCCAGCAGCGCTCCCGTGCTGGTGCCCGCGACGTAGGAAAACAGGTCGCGCGTGAGTTTCCCGGTTTGCTGCTCCAGCGCCGCCAGAACGCTGCACGGGATGATCCCCCGGATTCCGCCGCCGTTAATCGATAGAGAATTTTTCATAGAGTGTACCTGCCTGATTCTGTCCCAAAACTCACTTCAAATGAGCGCGGCTCGGAAACGCTCCGACGATTCCACTGGACTCGTTACCGAGCCGCGACCGTTAGGGAGCGTCGCTGCTCCCCGCACGGCAGTTTCAAATGGCAAGGACCGCTTGCTTGCGCGCGCGGCTCGGAAAACGCTCCGACGATTCCACGAGACTTGTTACCGAACCGCGACCGCCAGGGAGCGGTTTCTTGCGTTCCGCGACAGAAAACTACCTAGTGCGAAGTGAGAAACTGCATGCCCTTCACCGTGAGACTGGTTACCGGGTTCAGGTTGCGGTAGATCACCACGCCATTTAGCCCATAGCCCAGCAGCCTGTCGTACCATTTCGGTTTCGTCAGCCGGTTGAGATTGGTGGCCACACCGGAGAACTCCAAAGTGGCCGTGTCCACGTTGGCGCTGATCCGCTGGCTCTGGGCGATGAAGTCCGGGACGGCGTTCCGAAACTCGCGCATGGTTTGCGCCGTCTCGCCGGCCGTCACTTTCGATGCCGCTACCAGGCCCAGCATTTGCGGATGTAGATCCTTCACCGTGCGGTCGGCATCGTACAGCGTGCCCTGGGCCGCGTCCAACACCGGTCGCAGGTCGCGGCGCAGCCCCTCGACCGTATCGAGCGCCGCATCCGCCCTGGCCAGCGTATCGCCCACCCGCCGGTCCGCAGTCACGCGGATCTCGCCCGCTTCCGCCAGCACATCCTTGCGCAACGCCGTCACTTGCCGCTCGCTGCGCGCCAGGACATCCTTGCGGGCCGCCTGAACCTCGTTCACCAACGCCGCGCGCGTGGCCTTTACTTCGCCCGGCAGGGCGGACACCGTCGCCGTAGCGGCCCGCACCAATTGGATGGTATAGACCGCCAGCCCCGTCAGCGCCGCCAACAAAACGCAAACGCATATCTGTCGAATGATTTTCATAAGAGGATAGAGAAGAGAGGGCCACGACCCGTCCGGCGGCACCGCCTGCCAGCCGGACGAGTCTCGTGGCACATCGGAAGCCGCTCGCCCAAGCAAGCTTCCTATGCC
>PLRZ01000598.1:0-6137 GCA_003164075.1 Bryobacterales bacterium
TCGCGCAGCGCTTTCACAATACGCAAGCGCATTTCGCCCGCGGCCTTTTTGGTAAAGGTGATGGCCAGAACCGCCTCGGGCTGGTCCACCCGCTCGAGCAGCGTCAGCACGCGCTGGTTCAGCAACTCCGTCTTGCCGGATCCCGCCGGAGCCTGCACCAGGAACGATCGGCCGGGGTCCAGCGCGCGTTGCCTCTCTATCGCATCAGGGGCTGTCATGCTTCGGCCTCCTCTTCATCGCCGAGAGCGCAACATTCCGCGATACGGCACAGCGCCGCCAGCGAGCAGCGCCGGCAGTTTTTGGCGGGGTCTTTCGGATCCGCCTCGGCGCGGCCTTCCCGGAATTCCCGGGCCAGCCGTTCGAGCACGCTACGCCAGTCGCGAACCATGGCCGCCAGGTCGGTCGAGTCCGCGCCGGGAACCAACCCGGCTTCGGCGGTCCAACCGCGAAACCTCAGTTCGCCGGTCCTCAACTGCCCGAACAGCACGCCCGCCAGGGGCCGCTCATGGATGGTACTGTAGAGCGGCAACTGCGGTTCGTCCGGCCGCTCCGTCTCCCAGGCACTCACCGCGGTCCTGCCGGTCTTGTAGTCGATGATGATCTCGCGGCCATCCGGCAGGCGATCGATGCGGTCGATCTTCACCCGCGCGTGAATGCCACCCAGGTCGGCATAGCGCTCGTCTTCGGGCTGCGCCACTTCGAACGGGGCGCGCAGTTTCTCCACTTCGAGCCAGGCAGAGACAAGGTGTTCGACGCGGCGCTTCTCGAGCCCGGCGAAGCGTTCCGGGATGGCGCTGCCGGTGTCCTGCTCCAGCCGGGCAATCGCGATCGCTACCGAATTGCGAACTACATCGGGGATGTCGGCGCGGCCGCACAGGGCATCGTGGGATCGCACCTCTTTCCAGAACTCTTCCAGCGCCGCATGCACCAGAATGCCCCGCCGCCGCAGGTCCAAACCCGGGGCGGGCGTATCGAGTTCTTCCGCACCCAGGCGAAGCTCCACAAACGCGCGGAACGGGCATGTGGACTGGTACTGAAACACCTTGGTCCCGCCGCGTTGCCACGCTTCCGCGCCCAGCGGCGGAGCCTGCTCGTCGCCCTTCTGCTCCATCACCCGCGACAACCGGATTGCTTCGGCGTAGGCGGTGACGCGATCGAGGGCCAGATCTTCCGAATTGATTCGGCGAACCGGCAAAATCAGCGGACTGGGAGCGGCCTCGCGGTCCTCCACCAGCGCGGGATAGCTCACTACCACGTCCGGCGCGCTGGCCAGAAGCCGCCGCGTGAGCAACGCGGCGTACTCCAACTCGCGTTCCGGAGAACACCGCGGCAGCCCGCCTTCACGCTGCATGCGGATCGGAAGGAACGGGTTCGGCTTCGGCGGGCCGGGCCATGCTTCGTCGTGGAGGCCGGCGACCCACAGGTGGTCGAAACGGAGGCCCGATGCTTCCAGTGTCCCGAGCACTTCGACAGGCGCCTCGCCACCTTCGGGCTGGAACACGGTTTCGGCCGCGATGCGCCCGAGTAGCGAGACTGCCTCCGCCATCGACAAGGCGCCGGCAAAGGCGTCTGTCGCAGCGAACTGGGAGACGGCCCGATTCCAGGCCTCGCCAGTCTGATACTCGACGGTAGTGACCGGCTGTTCCCCAGGCCAGCCGAGCGATTCCAGCAGCGCGGAGAACGTGCGGCTCCAGGCCGCCGCCGACTGAGTCGCGGGAGCCCGATCGTGCAGCCGGATCCATTGCCCGAGTACGTTGTCCAACACCGGGCAGGCGCAGCCGGCTTCGCGGCAGAGTTGTCGCGCCGCCGTCATCGCCACCCGCATCTCGCCCGCTCTGCGCATCCGGGCGTCGAGCAGCCCACGGTGGGCGCGTTCTGTCACAGCTCCCGCTACGTAGGGACTGAGTATCAACTCGCCGACCCTGTCCCATTCGTTGCCCTGGGGAGAGAGGCCCAGTAACGACAGTGCGCTCGCGACGAGTGGCCGCATCGAAAGCGGTTCGCCCGCCGAAACGTGGAACAGCCGGGGTAGTTCAGAGCGGCCTGGTAGTTGCGCGGCAGGTTCCAGAACATTTCGAAATACCCGCGCCACCTCGCGACCCCGCCGTAACAGGTCCGGAACTACTACTCCGATTCGCACATCGGGATTGCGCGAAAGGAGCGCGCGTGCCCACCGCGCTGCCGCCTCGATCTCCCGGCTGGGGTCCGCGAAGGCTGCCCGCAGCGTGTCGCCGGCCTGCATGCTCGCCTCGTGCGCGGCCCGTTCGATGGCGCACCCGGCGGCGCGGCACGCATCGACGAAATCGCGTTGTTGTGGTGTGAACTCGTCGAAGCCGGCCAGCACCACACGCGCCGGAAGCCGTAACCGGGCTATGGCGCCGCGCAGGTGATCCGGGAGGTGCGCCCCGTCGATCAACCCACCTGCCTTACACAAGGTTTGAAAATGCCGCGCCCAGCGGGCAAACATGCGCGAGTCTTCATTACCGGCGCCTTCCACGAGCGCCAGGTCTAGCTGCCACTCGGCGGCAAGCGCCCAAGCTTCCTGCGCGGTGGCGGCGGCCCCACCCGCTTGCAGCAGTTCCGAGGACTCCTCCGATTCCAGAACCACCCGTTGCCAGAGAACCCGCTCCTGCCACGGATCGAGCAGAACCAGTGGGCTGTCGATTCCGAACTGGCCGTCTTCCCACAACGCCGATATCCACGCTTGCCATGGAAGCACCGTGGGCGCCTGCCAAGCGGCATCGCCTCGTTCCTGGCGGATCGTGTTGTACTCCTGGCGGAGGACCCGAGCGAGACGGTGGCCAGCCGTGACGACAGTCGCCCCTTCGTCCAGGGCTCTTAGAATCGGAGTTTCCATCAATCCTCCCTTAGAACCTTTGAAAGCGCTTAGTTCGGCCGATTGGCGCGTTCCTGGCCAATGACATCCGCCGCAACGTCCAAAACCGTATGATATCCAGTTTCAGGTACGAATACCCGTTATTGTATGGCCGCGGGGCGCGGTAGAACTGTCAGTCAGTTCGAAGCTAGTGGTATAAGAAAGTTAATTATCTGAGAATACGTGTAAGTTAGCTCTACACGATGTTTCTTGCGCGGGAGACGGCGGGATCGCGAACGGCGAAGCCCGCTCTGGCCTTATGTCGGCTCCTGCAACGAAGCGGCAAAATGTGCCACGTACCTGAGCCATTCCTTTCGATGGCGAGAGCTTCGCAGGTGGGGCAGGCGGTGCCGCCTGCCCGCCCGCGCTGAGTTGGGCCCGCTGCTCGAATAGGATCNNAGCGAAGGCGAGCACCGCCTGCCCCGCCTGCGGGCTCACTGCAAATTCCACGACATCAGGAGTTCTGAGGGTTTGTGTACCTCCACCGGCGTCCTGGAGGCCGGATGCAAAGTGGCCACCGGCACCCAGCGAAAACGCGCCGGCTTACACTGGAGCGTCGCTGGCGCCGCTCCCAACAACCAGCCGCCGCCGCATGACTTCACCTCATAAATCCGAACTGCACCCCCGGAACAACTACGCCGGGCACGAGCCGGCCCCTTCGCCGGACCTGCTATCCTGAGGAACAATGTACCTCAAGATCCTGGGGCACCCGGTCTTCCCCAACCTGAATTTCCACATGCCGATGATTGTGGACCTTTCGCATCCCCTCATCATGCTGCGGGGCGAGAACGGCTGCGGCAAGTCCACCCTGCTCCATTCCATTTATTACGCGTTGCGCGGCGAACAGGTGGAAGGCTACATTTACCGCCTGGAACCGGGGGACGTGAAAATCGCCTCGACGTTCCTCTTCGACGCGGAGCAGCACAATCCCCGCCAGCAGCTTGAGTTCTTCGCCGACCAGCCGGAAATGCTCGATTTTTTGAAAACCGCCAGCCACGGGCAGGTCATGCTGGCACTGTTCCGCGAGAGCTTCCCCAGGCTGCCGGAGGGTTCCATCCTGCTCCTTGATGAGCCGGAAATGGCGCTCTCGGTTTCCAACCAGCGGCGCATCCTGAAGATGCTGCTGGAACTGGTGGACCAGAAGCGCTTCCGGGTCATCTGCGCCACCCACTCACCGGTGCTCCTCGACGCGCCCGAAACCTATGTAATCGACCTGGACCGGCACATCAACCGCAACGTCGCCACCAGCGACATGGGGGTCCAGGGGGCCAGCACCATTCAATAGCCATGGAATGGATAGTCGAAGCCATGCAGGATTCCGATTGGCCGGCGGTGCGCGAGATTTACCGCGAGGGTATGGCCACCGGCGATGCCACATTTGAGACTCAAGTTCCCGAGTGGTCCGATTGGGATGCCGCGCACCTGCGTCACAGCTGGCTGGTGGCGCGGGATGGCGGCGCGATCGGCGGCTGGGCGGCGCTGAGCCCGGCATCGCGACGGGCGGTCTATTCGGGAGTGGCGGAAGTGTCGATCTATGTGGCGGAGGTCGAGCGCGGGCAGGGACTGGGACGCCGCTTGCTGTCCGTGCTGGTGGAGGAATCGGAATCGCAAGGCATTTGGACGCTGCAGGCCGGCATCTTTGCGGAGAACCGCGCCAGCATCGCTCTGCACCAGCGCCTGGGATTCCGCCAGGTGGGACGGCGCGAGGGCATCGGCCGGCGCGAGGGCTGCTGGCGCGATACCGTGTTGATGGAACGCCGCAGTCGGGTGGTGGGAATATGACTTGTTGTGCCCAATTCGAGCGCTTGGTGGACCGCGACCTGGCTTGCCATGCGCAGCCCTACCAACTCACCAACGGGACCATCATCACCGAGATCGACACCGAGTATTTCCTGGTCTTCGGCGACGAGCGGCGCCAGTTTGTGGGCGTGAACTATTGCCCGTTCTGCGGCCGGGTATTGTCGCGGGAGCTGTGGAACCTGGAGAAGAAGAAGTAGCGGGAGAATAGAAAAGATGCCACGGCTTGCACCCTCGGTAGAGCGCGTTCCACACTCACGCATTCGCGAACTGGCGGAGATCGCCATGGGGATGGATGGCGTACTGCGCCTGTATTTTGGCGAGTCCAACCTGCCCACCCCCGATTACATCAAACGGGCGGCGGTGGATGCCATGGAAAACGGCTACACCTTTTATACCGAGAACGCCGGTCTGCCTTCGCTGCGGCGGGCGATCGCCGAAAACTACCGCCGGCTGCATAGCGTGGACTTAGACCCGGCCGGTGAGATTGTGGTGACGGCTTCCGGGGTGCAGGCGCTGAACGTGGCCATCCGCTGCGCGCTCGACCCTGGCGACGAGGCCCTGGTGCTCACGCCGGCGTGGCCCAACGGCACTTCGAGCATTATGATGGCGAATGCCACGGCGAAGCAAATCGCGCATCCGCTGTGCGGCGACCGTTACGTGTGCGATTTCGAGGCGCTGGAAGCGGCCGTTACACCGCGCACGCGCCTGCTGTTGTACACGTCGCCCTCGAATCCTCTCGGCTGGGTGGCGACGGAGGAAGAGCAGCGCAAACTGCTGGAATTTGCGCGCCGTCACGGTCTGTGGCTGCTGGCCGACGAGGTTTACGACCGGTTGTACTACTCCGGCGCCGCGCCGGGCGATCCGGCGCCTTCTATTCTGCGGATGGCCACGCGCGAGGATGCCGTCATGGTGGTGCATTCGTTTTCGAAGAGCTATTGCATGACGGGCTGGCGCGTGGGATGGCTGGTGGCGCGGCGCGACATGGCGGCCAAGGCGACGGAGCTGAACGAGTTCATTGTTTCGCACGCTCCCAGCTTCGCCCAGAAGGCCGGCGAAACGGCCTTGGCGGACGGCGAGCCGGAGCTGCGGCGGATGCTCGGGCGGCTCCAGGAGAATCGCGACACGTGCCTCCAGGCGCTCGCGGGCATCGCCGGGGTAACGCTTCCCAAGCCGGACGGCGCGTTTTACGTCTTCCCGCGGATCGACGGGTTGCAGGATTCCTTTGCATTCTGTAAACGCCTCTTGGAGGAGACCCGCGTGGGCCTGGCGCCCGGGGTGGCATTCGGAGCGGGTGGCGAGGGCTCGATTCGCATTTGCTACGCGGCCGAGCGCTCGATTCTGGAGCCGGCCATGGAACGGCTAATGAAATTTCTGAGGGGATAGCGGTCAGCTTTCAGCATTGTCCCAGGCCACCCGATCCCGCAGTTTCAGACTACCTTCAGACCTCCTGATGTCGGCCGGG
>PLRZ01000598.1:6170-7110 GCA_003164075.1 Bryobacterales bacterium
TCCCAAATTCCACGACATCAGGAGCTCTGAACTTCCCTGGGCCCGCTTGCATTCTCCGGCCGTTCTTTCGTGTCCACGAGCGATGTAATGGACCGCAATAGCAGTTACCCCCTCCGGCGACTCCGCAGAGCCGGCGCCCGCCCGCCGTGGTATTTTGGGTGCGATGCCCATCGACAATCCGTTTCAAGATCCATTGCGGTTTGAACGGCGCGTGCCGGAGTGCGCAGTCGTGATTTTCGGCGCCAATGGGGACCTGACCAAGCGCAAACTGCTCCCCGCTCTGTACCGTCTGGCGTACGACCGCCGGCTTTCCGCCGGCTTCGCGGTAGTCGGCATATCCCGGACCCCCATGACCGACGAGGCCTTCCGCGAGAAGATGCTGGAGGCCGTCAAAGAGTTCTCCGAAGACACCACCTTCGATGCCGACGTGTGGAAGGCTTTTGCCGCCGGGCTCTTCTATGTGGCCGGCGACATTGGCGACCAGGCCCTCTATCAGAATCTCGCCGGCCGGCTGGCGGAGATCGAAACCCTGCGCCATACCGGCGGCAACGTCATGTTCTATCTCTCCACCCAGCCCAGCCAATATGCGCGCGCGGCGCAAGGACTGGGCGGCGCGGGTTTGGGGAAGGGAAGCGGGTGGCGCCGGCTGGTGGTGGAGAAGCCCTTCGGGCACGACCTGGCCAGCGCGCGCGAATTGAGCGACCGCCTGCACGAGTCGTTCGACGAATCCGAGGTCTACCGCATCGATCATTACCTGGGTAAGGAGACCGTGCAGAATATCCTGGCATTCCGCTTCGGCAACGGAATCTTCGAGCCGCTGTGGAACCGGCGATACGTCAATCATGTGCAGATTACCGGGGCCGAATCCATCGGAGTGGAGGGCCGCGGCGCGTATTACCAGGAGGCCGGCGCGCTCGACGACATGATCCAGAACCACCTG
>PLRZ01000598.1:7168-11105 GCA_003164075.1 Bryobacterales bacterium
GTGACGCTGTTCGTGGACAACTGGCGCTGGGCCGGAGTGCCGTTCTATATCCGCACCGGAAAGCGCCTGGCCAAGCGCGTGACCGAGATTGCCATTCAGTTCAACCCCGCGCCGCTGCACATCTTCGACCACGATGGCGCCGGCAGCGCGCCCAATCTGCTGATCGTGCGCATCCAGCCGGAGGAAGGGATTTCGCTCAAATTCCTGTCCAAGCGGCCCGGCTCCGGCATGACGCTGCGGCCGGTGTCGATGGATTTCAACTACGGCTCGAGTTTCGGAGAGCGGTCGCCCTCGGCGTATGAGACGCTGCTGCTGGACGCCATCGTCGGCGACGCCACGCTGTACACGCGGCAGGACATGGTGGAGGCGAGTTGGGGCGTGGTGGAACCCATTCAGAACGTGTGGCGCGAAAGCCCGGCCGACTTCCCGAACTATGCGGCGGGGACGTGGGGGCCGTCGGCTTCCGATGCCATGCTGGCGCGGCACGGGCACGTGTGGAGGAAACCGTAATGGGCACGACAGTCGCTCCCGAGCAGATCCTCAAGGAACTCTCCGAGCTGTGGGTGGATAGCGGCAAGCAGGGGCAGGCCGAGGGCGGCACGGGCGTGCTGCGCGCCTGCTCCATGACTCTGCTGGTGATGGCCGAAGCCAGCGAGGACACGCAAAGCCTGGGAGAGACCATCGCGGCGCTCATGCCGGAGCACCCGGCGCGCGCGATTCTGGTGCGGCTCAGCGGCGCGGGCGATCGCTCCTTGACTGCGCGGGTGTACTCGCAATGCTGGATGCCTTTCGGACAGCGGCGGCAGATTTGCTGCGAGCAGGTGGAGATCGCCGTGTCGGACGCGGCATTGGCCGATTTGCGGTCGGTCGTCTTGCCGCTCACGGTGCCCGACCTGCCGATGATCGTGTGGTGCCGCAGCACGCGATTGCTCGAAATGGCGGCGTTCTGGCTGATCGCGGACATGGCGCGGAAGGTGGTGCTCGACAGCGCATCGGCCCCCGACGCGGCGGGAATCCTGCAGCGTGCGCGGGAAGTAGTGGAGCGCGGGGTCATGCTGGGAGACCTTTCGTGGACCCTTATGACGCGTTGGCGCGAGATGCTGGCGCAAGTGTTCGAGAACCAGCAAAACGCCGCGCGACTGTCCTGCGTTTCGAGCGTGGGGGTGGAGTGGGGCGGCTCGCGCTACATTCCGGCGTTGTACCTGGGAGCGTGGATTCGCGATTCGCTGGCCGCCGTGGACGTGAACCCGGCCTTGCATCTCTCGCGCGCCGCGGACGAGGACTTTTTGCGGGTGCGGTTGACGGGCGAAGGGATTGCCGCCGTGTTGGAGCGCCAGGACGACCGCATGGTGGTCACGCTCAACGGGCAGTCGCAGTGCACCAATCTGCCGCAGCCCACCGACTATCTGCTGATGCGCGAAGAGCTGGGAATTGTGCGTCACGACCCGGTTTTCGAGAAGACGCTGGCGTCCGCCGCGCAACTGGCGCATCCCATAGACAAATGAGCGTACAACAATTCACCGCGCCGGATGCTTTGGGGGCTGCCGAAGCCTGCGCGCGCCACATTTTCAGCCTGCTGGAGGCCGCGCTTGCCATCCGCGACCGCGCGACCCTCGCGGTTTCCGGCGGGAGCACTCCCAAGCTGCTCTTTCAGAAGATGGCGGCGACGCCCTTCGCGTGGGATCGCGTGCACCTGTTCTTCGTCGACGAGCGCTCGGTGCCGCCCACCGATTCGGCCAGCAATTACAAGTTGGTGAACGACAATCTGATCGGACCCGCGCACATTCCCGGCAGCAACGTGCATCGCATCGTGGGGGAGATCGCGCCCGCGGAGGCGGCCGAACGCTACGCCGCGGGGATCCGCGAGTTCTTCGGCCGGCGCGATGGCGAAATGCCGCGGTTCGACATCGTGCATCGCGGCATGGGGCCGGACGCCCACACCGCCAGCCTTTTTCCCGGCGACCCGCTGATCGACGATCGCACGGGAATCGCCGCGGCCACTTTCGCGAAGAAGTTCAATCAATGGCGGGTGACGCTGCTGCCCGGCGTGCTGCTGGCGGCCCGGCACACGGTCTTCCTGGTGGCTGGCGAAGATAAGGTCGAGGCGGTGCGGGCGGTTTTTCACGAGGAGTACGATCCCAAGAAGTTCCCCTCGCAGATCGGAAACGAGGGGGATTCGGTGGCGTGGTTTCTGGATGAAAAGGCGGCGGACGGGCTGGCCTGAGACTGAACGGCCGCGCCCGAGGACGCCTTCCAAGGAGATGGAGCGATGCCCTTTCACGCAGGCGCGCACCAAGCGAAGGCTCCCGTCGCGGAGTTCAAATTCCGAATGAAGCACCGGCTTGGTGGTTGCGGGCGGGCTGCTCCTCGTTTGCCTGGGCTTCTATAAGTTCAGCCATGGTCCCTTCCTGGGAATGAACTCCCGGCATCAGCCGGTGTATTCCACCGATCTAATCGGCATCGGGGCCTTGGTAGTTGCATTCGCCCTGATTCCGTCGTCATGACTCGACAGAATGGCGAAGCCGGCCGGATCGAAATCGGCCGTCAGCAAGCCGATCCACAGGTAGACGCGGTGATGCGCTTAAAGCGAGTCTCATTTCAGACCACTCCACCAAGGCATTATTGCGGGCAATAATTGCGGTCCCGACAGACAGTATCCACAAAAGCCGGCGCTGCCTTCCGAAGCACTGCAAGCTGTTCCGGTAACGTTCGCCTGAGATCCCGTGCCTGTTCGCGGAGTTTGTCGAAGACAATCGACGGCTCCAGGTCGTATAGGTATTTGAGAAAAGTGCTCGGCCCTTGCACTTCAATACCCCAAGGATCTGTAGCCGCCGATTGAAAGTCGCGCTTGTTGTACGTGACGATCATCTGCGCACCGCACTTTACAGCCGCCGCGAGCACGTGACGGTCCTTGGGATGATTATCCATGCCGGCAACGAGCCGCTCAAATCCGTGAACCCAGGAATCGGCGAAGTGCTTTCTCAACTGCGTCACGAGGTAATCGGTCTTCTCCGTGGAAAGGCCGATCCGATGCTGGAGATTCCGGACAGTTTCTGCGATGATCTCCTCCGACCAGCGCGGCACATACAGTCGAGAGTGCTCGGCCAGGCGGAGAAGGGTGTCCCGAAGCGGCGCCGGAATCAAAACGTTGGCGTCCAGCACCACCAGGAGATCCGCGGTCACTCCTCTTCGGCCCCATCGGGCAGAATCACCTTATCGTAAGTACCCGCTTCCATCTCCGATCTCGCCATATTGTTGATAGCTTCATGCCGGGCAGCGTCGCGCCGCCGCTTGTAGTCGAGCAAGTCGCTGAGATAGATCCGCCGGTGTCGGCCGACCATGTGGAAAGGAATTTTGCCAGCTTCCACGAGCCCGACCAGAAATGGCCGCGAAACGCCGAGAATATTTGCGGCTCGCTGCGTGGTGAGTTGCCGATGCTCGGGCACGATCGAAATCGCGTTTCCCGATTGCAGGTTCCGCAGGATCACGAGAAGAAGATCGTGGAGCGGTTGCGGGATGGCTATCTGGCGGCCATCCGGTCCGACCAACTTGGCGTCTCCCGATTGAACCAGTCGGCGGAGATCGCCGATCTGCTTCTCTTGGGCTGTTGGAATCGAGATTGGATCGGTAAGCGCGGACGCCATGGGTCTCCTCGCCTACAGTATAGCATTATCGAAATATTCGAAACATTAGAAATTAACGAAGCGCGTGCTTAGCCGCCAAGGTGTCGATCTGAAACGGAACATTATTGTCGATTGGACAGGCGAACCCACCCATGTGGAGTCACGGATTATTGCCAAGCCTCAGAAGCCTTGAGTAACCGCTGAATCTTGGCCCGCAACTGTCGGTACCGGACGATGGTGGGCTTATCGGAATAATTGGGTAGGGCGAGTGGACCGCCCCTCCGGTACCGCTAACCCGGGGGTGGGCCGTCGAC
>PLRZ01000746.1:0-845 GCA_003164075.1 Bryobacterales bacterium
TCGCCCACCGCCATCCGGCTGACTTTGCGCGCCACCAACATGTACCGTTCGAGCAGCGACGGCGAGACCGACAGCACGTCGCCGATATTGTCGAAGCCGTAGCCCGAATCGTCCACCGGGAGCAGCGCGCCCGGTTTGGTGTCGAGCGCCAGCAGATCGCGGATGGTATTGCTGTACTCGGCGCGGTTCAAGCGGTGGATGGCGGGGCGCCCCGGATTGGGATGGGCGGCGGCGTATTTGTCGAGCGACTCCACCAGCCAACCGCCGAATGCCGTGGCCGCGGCCGGTGTGGGATGGGGCATACCGGCGGGAGGCATTTCGCCGGTGCCGACCTTGCGCACCGCTTTTTCCAGAATCTCCGCGCTCTTTCCGGGGTTGTTCCAGTCGACGCCCTCGAAGGAAATGCCGGCTTCTTTGCCGGCGTCGTCATGACAGGTCACGCAATACACCTCAGTGAAGGCGCGGGCATTGGCGGCGGGAGTTTGCGCCGATAGAAGAGACGACAGTCCGGCAAGATACGCCGCGATCCACATGGAGCGGCACACGCATGGCGATTTCCCCTCGCAGCGGTAATACATCTGCCTTATTCTCCAACAATTGGGGCCCGCCGTCAAATGGACTTTGTTTTTTGGGGGCTGCTTGAAGGTTTTCGGGAAGCACGTCTCGGAACGAAAGATGCCTCGCCGGGCGCCCACCGGGGGCTCTGTAAACACGACGCCGTTCCGAACCGCGCGCGCCAGCAAGCGGTTCTTAGGAATCGGGCAAGAATAACCTCGCAGCAAGCGTCGTGGCGCAGACTCTCAAGTCTGCTGCGCCGAGGCTCAGAACTCCTGATGTCGCCCGCA
>PLRZ01000746.1:871-11165 GCA_003164075.1 Bryobacterales bacterium
CATGAGATCAGGAGTCCAGAGACTCGTCTCGGCGCTCCGGGAACCGCATTGCCAAGAGGGTCGAGATGAGTCTCGACCCCGCAGGCAGGAGTGCCTGCGCCACATCGCCACCACAGACAATGTGAAGTTGTTTTTGCGTCGTTCCTTAGCTTAGGGCCTGTGTGGAAATGACCTATTCAATCGCGATGCGGTTCCGGCTTACGCCGTATATGCCCGCAGCACAAAGAACACCAGCACGCCCGTAACCGAGACATACATCCAGACCGGAAACGTCCAACGGGCCACTTTGCGATGAAAGCGGAACTGGCCGCTCAGGCTGAAATACAGCGTCGCGAAAATCAGCGGCAGGGCTATCATCGACAGTCCGATATGACTGATGAGCAGCGCAAAGTACGCCGGCCGCACCCATCCCTGGCCGGGAAAGCGCGTATCGCCGTGAAACGAATGATAAGTGATATAACTCGCAAGAAACAGCGCGGAAAAGACCGTCGCCGCCAGCATGAAGCGCTTGTGAGTGACCTTATCCTTACGGCGAATGCGCAGATAACCGGCCAGCAGACAGAGGGCGCTCAGCGAATTGAAAGCGGCATTGGCGGCGGGCAGCGACGCCACCCACTCCGGCGCGGCCATCCGGCCCTTGAAGTAGATCAGCCAGATGAGAAATACCGTCACCAGCACGCTCAGCGCGCCGATCGCGTACAACGGGCCCCTGGGCGGCGTATCGGCATGGGCGGGTGTGGGGATTGAGGGCATCACACTATTTTACCGATGCCATGCCGTTAGCGTACAGCTCTGGTGCCGAACCGCGCCGCGTCAAGCGATGTGCCCCTCGCCCCGCAGCCCATCCCCAATGCCGCGTCGATCACGATCTGAACGTCGACAACACTGACGGCGCCATTCCCGGTCAGATCGTTCGCCGGACTGGCCGCGCCAAGCGCTTCGTCGATCGCCATCTGGATATCGGCCGCGCCGATTTGTCCCGCGCTCGTGACGTCGCAGGCCGCATTCACCGATTGTGCGATCGACAGGTTGACGCCGGCAACCGTGATGGTAGTGCTGCGCCCCATTGGAGAACTATTCGCGGCAACCGTGAACGCCAGCGAGCCGGCCCCGGAGCCAAGCCCGCCCAGGGGCTGGAACGTCACCCAGGGGACGGGGCTGTTATAGCCCCACGTGCATCCGGAAGCGGCGGCGACCGTCACGGTAGCGCTCCCGGCCGATGCGCTGAAGCGATAAGGGCTCGCCGCGGTGACGTTGGCGGAACAGGGCTGCCCGGTGGTGAACGACGAGACGGCGGAGAGATTCGAGCCGGCGCTGTTCCTGGCAGCGATCTGCCAGTAGTAAGTGGAGCCGGGGTTAAGACTGGACGGAGAATAGCTGGTGCTCGTCGTGGTCGCGACATACTGCGGCGTCGCGCTCGTGCCCAGATACACATCGTAGGAAGTCGCGGCAGCGTCCGCAATCCAGACGAGCGATGGAGCGAGAGAAATGTTGTTGGCGAGGTTCGCGGGGCTGACGAGGGTCGGAACTCCCGGTTGCACGGTTACCTGCCAGGTGCCCAGGACATTCGTTCCGCCAAGCGTCCCGGTCGGGTCCGTCGCCGTGCCGGTAACATATTTAGAGCCTAAGAACGCACTGGTGAAGGTGAGGTTGAAATTGGCAGTCATGTATTGGCCGGAGCCCGAAAAGGAAGAGCCGGCGGCGCTCAGAATGCACCGGCAATTGTGAAGCGTACCGGCGCCGGGCAGATTCAACGGACCGAGAAACGTGCCGGCATCTCCCACCAGGTAAAGGCTTCCCGTGCCGCTCAGGGAATTCATCGCCGCGCGGCACTCGGAACCGTCCATTCCAGTCAGGATCAGATCCAGTTCTCCGATATTGGCGTAGCCCGTGGCGTCGTAAGCCTGGAGCGCGAAGATCTGCCCGATTCCCGACCCCTGGTTCGGCGTCACGGACACGGGACCGGGAGTTGAAGAGCCGGCAGCGTCCTGCTGAAATCCCCCATTTTCCGTTCCATAATCGGTCCCGGACACCGATTCCTCGACGTCCCGCGCCGCGCCGGTGTTCTCCGCAATGGTGAACGGGATNNAGCAGGGCGTCTACCGGACCGGGTCCGGAACTAATAGGAGGCCATGGACCCCAGAACTTGTACGAGCAAATGAAATCCGCCACGATTGTCTGCGGAGAACTCATGGTGAAGGTCCATGGCGAACCAGTCGCATAAATACCCGAGAATCCCGAGAATTGGAAGCCGGCATTGGCGATCGCGGTGATGGTCACGCTTTGACCGGCGTTGTAAAAGCCATCGGGAGAAGTGGGACTGACCGTCACCGACCCTTCCGTGACCGGAGACGCACTGAGGGACAGTTGATACTGCGCCGCGATATTGGCCGTGTATGTCCCGGCCGTACCGCCGGCGAAGGTACGCGGATTGCTTCCGCCATCCGCCCAGCTCTGAAACGCGAAGCGTGCGTTGGTCTGACCGGGAATGGCGGTCAACCAGCTAACCGTGTGTTGCGCGCCGCTGGGCCAGTAGAAGGTGGCTGGCGCCTGATAGGTGGAACCATCGACGGTGAACGGAGCGCCGGTGACGCTGGCCTGAATCGTGACCGCGGGCGGATGCGGTGAGACGTTAGTTGTATCGCTGACTGTGACCGATTGCCCTCCTCCGCCATAGACCGTGAAGGAATTGGCTGCCGGCGAGGCGGCGGTTGCCGAGACGCTCACGGCGATGGGGACCGGCGGATAACTGCTGCCGGAAGCGAGAGCGTCGTTGCGCGAACAACCGAGATAACTGCCCTCGTTCGCGATATTGCAGCCCCATCCTGTTCCGGAGACGGAGACGAGCGTGAGTCCCGCGGGCAACCAGTCGTTGAAGTTAGCTCCGAGCAGCGGCGCGCCGCCCGTCTGGTTGGCAATGTTGACGGTATAGCTGCCATTGCCGGTTTGGGTGAAGCCGCTATCGGTCAAGCTGGCCAAAATGACGGCTGGCGGAAGAATTACGGTGGAATCGCTGGCGCTGACATTCGCCGCGCCGCCGCCCGTGACGCTCACCTGGTTTACGAGCGGGGAGTTCGAGCTGTTGATGCCCACGGTAACAGTAATCGGCGGATAGCTGCTCCCGCCTGACAGCGAATCGCTTCGGGTGCATTGCAGGAAGTAATAGACGGAACAGGTCCACCCGTTGCCTGTCATGGCATTTACCGCCATCCCCGTCGGCGGGAGTTCGGAAACGGTCACCGCTCCCGAAGTTGCGGGCGCACCCATCTGGTTGGACACGGTTACCGTATAGGTCGCGTTGGTACCTCCCGGATAGAAGCTTCCGGCGTGCGACAACGAGACGCTCAGCACGGGCGGATTGGTGTTAATAACTGTGGAGTCGGTAGCGGAGGCGCTCGCCGATCCGCCGCCCGTTACCGTGACCGAGTTGACCTGCGGCGAGGTAGCATTGGCCGCCACGCTGACGGTCACATAGATGTAAGGGAAGGAACCCCACCCGTAGACCGTTTGGTTGGTGGTGCACGAATTCCCCGAACACGTCCATCCGCTTCCCGACATTGAGACCAGAGACAGCCCGGAGGTCAGGTTCTCCGTCACGGTCACCGTGCCGGAGGTCGCCTGGCTGCTCTCCGCGTTCGAAACCTGAATCGTGTAAGTGGCGTTAGTCTGGCCCACCACGAAGCTGCCAGTATGGCTGGATTGAATCTGCAACGAGGGTGGGCTTACAACGCCGGCGGCGGCGTAATTGCCAAAGGGCGGCGACCCACCGCCCGAAACAGCGACCTGGTTGATCTGCGACGAGGCGGCGTTCGCCGTGACATTGGTTGTCACCGAAATGGAAGGATAGCTGCTTCCGCCAGCCAGCGGATCGCCGCGCGTACAGGTGTTACCCGTGCAGCTCCATCCGATTCCGGACATGGATACCAGCGTCAATCCCGCCGGCAAGGTGTCCGTAACAGTGACCGTATCGGATGTCGTGGCGGCGCCAGGCGCGTTGGATACCATGATCGTCCATGGGACGTTCAATTGGCCTGGGGTGAGCGTGCCGTAGCTCGCGAGGCTCTTTGTCACGGAGAGCGCCGGGACCGACGGATTCGCGGGTACTGTCCAAAGCCCTAGGACCGCATATTGTTGCGGATACACTACGACCGTGCCGGCCGTGGCCGGTGCGAACGTCAGACCCAACTGGACTGTCGCCAGGTTTCCGGAGCCCGAAAACGAGGACGTGGCAGCATCCAGGCGGCATCCGCTGTTTTGAATGCTGCCCGTGCCCGGAAGTGTCAACTGCTGCGCCACCCCGGCATCGGACAGCAGCGACAGTGTGGGAGTTCCGTTGGGATCGCTCACCCATAAGTTGCACCAGACTCCAAACTTCACACCTTGCCCTGCGATCTGCGAATACCCGGCACTGTCATAAATCTGCACGGTAAAAATCTGGCTGTACCCCGTGCCGGTACTGGGAGAAATCGAAACAACGTTAGAAAACGTCGAGTAAGAGGACGCGGGGTACTGCGTGACCAAGTATTGATTTCCAAGGGATACCGTGAGGTAAGCCGTTTGACTTGCGGAGCCGGTATTCTCGGAAACCGAGTAAGGAATTACATCGTATCCATCGAATACCGTAAGGGCGCCCAGTGTAAGCCAGGAAGCGGAGCTGGTAAAGCCCGTTACACCGCATGGAGCGTTTGCCGGCCAGTAAATAAAGCCGTTTAGCGGTCCTGGTCCGATCACGCCCGAGGGTATGCCGGAGACGCCATTGCACACAAAGGAGGCCGTCTCGGTATGCGGCGCATTCATGGTTATCGCCAGCGGACTGCTGCCGTAGAAATCCCCATTAAACTCAGCCGCAACGCCCGGGGCCGGAATGGCAGTGAGCGTCACCGTTGTTCCCGCGGCATAATATCCGTTGCTGAAGGCCGGGCTCGCCGTTACCGTCCCGCCGGCGGCAAATGGAATATTGATGGTCAACAGGTAAAACGCCGCGATATTCGCGGTATACGTGGCTGGTCCGGTCGACGTAAAGGTTCGCGGGTTCGATCCGCCGTCGCTCCAGCTTTCAAAGCTGTAGCTGGCGCCGGGTTGGCTCGGTACCGAAGTCAGCCAGGTGACGCTGTGCTGCGTTCCGATGGTCCAATAGATGGTGGCTGGCGTCTGATACACGCTGCCGTCTTCAAGCGAAAACGGCGCGCCCGCAACGTTTGCTTGAATCGTGACGGCCGGCCCGTGTGCGGCAATTACCGTGGAATCGGTGGCGGAAGCGCTGGCCGATCCAACGCCCGAGACCGAAACGGTATTCACCTGCGGAGAAGTAGCTGTGAGACCGACGCTCACCGTGACGGTTATCGGCGGATAACTGCTCCCGCCGTTCAGCACGTCGCTGCGGGAGCAACCGGAAGAGTAAAAGTAGGAGTTGGGGCTGCAAGTCCACCCGGTTCCCGCGATCGAAACGAGCGTCAAACCGGAGGGCAGGCTTTCGCTGACGTTTACCGGCCCCGACGTCGGGTCCGCGCCCGCCTGGTTAGAGACCGACAGAGTGTAAGTGGCGTTCGTCTGCGCCTGCGTAAAATTGCCCGAGTCGCCGATCGAGATCGTCAGCACCGGCGGATTGGCGATGTAGTTCGTGTAATCGTAATCGGTGAGCGTGGCAGACCCGCCCCCCGATAACGTGACCTGGTTCGAACCGCCTCCAAACGTGGCGCCGACGTTTACTGTAACGGCGATAGGTGGATAACTGTTCCCGCCGGCCAGCGCGTCGCTCCGGGAACAGGTCGTCCCCGCGCAACTCCAGCCCGCGCCAGTTATCGAGACCAACGTCAATCCCTGCGGAAGAGTATCTGCCACCGTGACCGTGCCGGAGGAAGACGCCGCGCCAGCCAGGTTGGAGACCGTCACCGTGTAGGTGGCGTTCGACTGGAGTTGCGTGAAACTGCCGGTGTGCGTCGGGGTAATTCGTAGGGCTGGCCGCGTGGAATCGACTGGCACGTTCCACAGCGCGTAGGTCGCATAGCTCGAGCCCCCCGTTCCAAAAGCTCCGCCGGTGATATATCGCGCGCCCGCGAATGCCTGGGTGAAGGTCAGCGCCAATTGAACGGTGACGATCTCGCCGGAACCCGAAATGCTCGACAACGCGCCGTTCAACGCGCACATGCTGTTCTGCAAGGTCCCGAGACTTGGCAGGCTCAAATAGCCCGACCATTGTCCGTTGTCCTGAACCAGGCTCGCGCTGGACCAGTAAGGGACGACCTCCAGGTGGCAAGTGGAATTATCGGTCCCGAAGAACTGCAGGTCCAGGTATTGCACGCCATTATATCCGTACTCTTCCTCGAACGCCTGTATCGTAAAAACCTGGCTCGTCCCCGTTCCAATCGACGGAGTCACCGAGACCACATTCGGAACGTAATAACCGGGCCCCAACTGCGTAACCTGGAACGTTTGGGAGGAATTGTTTCCGGTGAACGTCAGGCTCCCATAGCGTGAGTATGCGGTTTGCGAAACCGACAAAGGGATGTAATCGAAGTTACCCACGGAGCCTGGAGTGCCCACTGTAAGCCAATCCACGGAAGAGGTTAGCGTCGCCTGGCATCCAGGACCGCCTTGCCACACCTCTAGCATGGAGTACGGGCCATCGTAGAAATAGGTGTCCCAGAAGGGAAACGTACAGCTCGCACTATCTTGCGGCTGGAGGCTTGCCGCCGCTCCGGGTTCGATCCACGTGGAAGCCGGAGCGAGGACGCCGCCTGCCGTGGAAATGGCCGTTGCGACAAACGGGCGCGTGCCGGCGAGCGGCTTGGGAAGCGTGAACGCGACCGTAATGGTCAACCGATCGCCCGATCCCTCGATCGAGTTGCCTTCCGCCGAGACGGAGCATTCGTCGTTCGAGATCTTATCTTCGAAATCGACCCGCGCCATGCGGGTGCGCGCACCGCCGGGGCCATCCAGCACGTCGAACTCCCTCGTGGCCGGATAAACTTCCACCTGGCATCGCTCGGATCCCAGAACGAGTATTGCCCTGCCGATGTCGCCGTATCCGTTCGGATCCGTGAACCGGGCTGTGAAATGAATGGCATCCTGGGCGCGGGCACCGGCGGAAAGGAAAAGGGCGAATAACAACCCGCGGGTAAATACCATCATAAAAAGGCCTGAAAATCCGCAATCGTAATTGTAGCAGGCCGGGCCGACAAGAACGGCCGGGGAGTGTGCGTGTTATCATGCGGGGAATGCGCCTAAGGATCGCCATCAAGCTCGTGGCTGCGCTGGCGATTGCCGGCGCGGCTTCGACTCCGCTATGTGCCGCTGACCGGCACCTGGTAAACGGCTGGGACGTACGGGACGAGATCAAGCTCGCTCCAGGCGTCGATCCAGCCCTCGTCAAGGAATATTTTCCGTCGTTTTACGATTATCTGGATACCGTCCTGTTCCATCCGACCGCCGGCTATTACTCCAGCGGGCGGGTGAACTTCGTCTCGGATTACCAGACGTTCCCCATCGCGCTCTACCCTTCCTTCGGCCAGATGGTCACCGAGCACATGTTTAAGATGTGGGACGGAATGCGAAAGGCCGGCACTTTGGGGCCAACCGAGAAGTTCACCATCGCCGAGTTCGGCGCCGGCGACGGGGCCATGGCCGAGTCGGTACTCGCCTATATCGATCAACAGGCAGCCGATAATTCCGATGCGCGCTGGCGCCAATTCAAGGAGCAGACGGTCTACGCCTGCTATGATCGCTCGCCGGCGTTGAGCGAGAAGCAACGCGCCCGCAATTCCCGTTTTGGGAAGCGCTTCGATGCGCGACTGGGCGACGCCACCGATCCGGGCGCAACCATCCCGCGGGAGAGTTTGAAGGGTGTGATTCTCTCCAATGAATTGCCGGACTGTTTCAGCGTACACAAGGTGATCCTGGACGTGAGCGGCTCGGCGGAACTCGCCTACACGGTTCCGTCGGTTCCCATGGCGACCTGGAAGAGGATTGAGGCGTCTATTCCAGCGGCGGTGCGGCAGCTTATCGTGACGGACGACAAGGCGGTCTATGAGAAGCTCTTTGCCGGCAAGGAACGCGCCGGTGCGACCGCCGCGCGCGACCGCGTTTATTTGACCAAAGACGGCTTTTCGGCGATTCTGGATACCTTCATCAAGTCGGCCGATTACGAGGCCAAGGTGAACATGCTTCAGTTCCAGGAGTTATACGTCCCGGTGACGGTGATTCCGGAACTGGCGGAGCATTTCCGGCAATATGCCCACGCCTATGCTTACGCCTTGACTAAGAGCGGTAAGGGCATGGTGACTTATATCAACTTAGGCGAGGGTAAGTTCATTAAGGGCGCGGGTGCGGCTTTGAAAGCCGGCTACGTGATCACCATCGATTACGGCTCCAACTGGGATGGGATCCTGGGGCAGGAGTTCGATCACCTGCGCATGTACGGGCAAGGCAGCTCTCAAACCCAGGCCAATCCGTACCACTCCCCGACTCTGAATGACATGACTACGGACGTGAACTTCAGCCACCTCGCGGCCGAAGGGAAATCGGTGGGGCTGGAAGCGCTCTATTTCGGACCTCAGCACTGGCTGCAATTGGGCACTTCGATCGATCTGGACATGCCGCCG
Source organism: Bryobacterales bacterium (assembly GCA_003164075.1). The sequence goes on from PLRZ01000746.1 coordinate 9,472, forward strand.
GCCGTCCGCGCGGTCACCGTGGACGACCAGGCCGACTTTCAGAATTGGGCCGGCTTGTTCTATAGCTGGGAGGTTTACAAGGTCCTGATTCAACAGAAAGAGAAGACCGACGCGGCCTATCGCTACCCCACCGATTTTGCGGAAGCCCTGACCGTGACGGAAGACGGATTGAGTCCGGCCGACCGCGTGAAGCTGGCGGAGATCGAGAAAAAGATCGGGCGGTAGAGCTACCTAATTCGGGGACAGGCTACATAACCTCGAAATAGAGTCGTGAACTGGTCAAGTCTTTGAGTGCGTATTTCGAGGTTATGTAGCCTGTCCCCGAATTAGACAATGGATAGCAGGGTGGGAAAATACTTCGTCCAAAATTTCGGATGCCGGGCTACGCAGGCCGATGGCGCCGCGCTCGAATCGCAACTGACGGCCAGGGGGCTGGAAGTGGCTGAGGAGCGGGCCGGCGCGGACCTGGTGGTGCTCAATACGTGCACCGTCACGGCCACCGCGGATGACGATGTGCGGCAGACCATCCGCCGCGTGCATCGCGAAAATCCCGCGGCGCGTATTCTGGTGACCGGCTGCTACGCGCAGCGGGCGCCGCAGGAACTGGCATTGCTGCCGGGCGTCGAATGGGTGGTGGGGAATTCGCACAAGACGCAGATTGCCGACCTGGTGACGCTCTTGCCCGCCGGAACGCCGTACCACGGCAACATCCACGTGGGCGACATCTTCGCGCAGCAGGACTTTCTTTCGGCTCCGGTGGAGGACGCGGCGGGCGATCGCACGCGGCCCAACCTCAAAATCCAGGACGGATGCAACAATCGCTGCTCGTTCTGCATCATCCCTTTCGTGCGCGGGCGCAGCCGCAGCTTGCCCGCCGGCCAGGTGGTGGAACAGGTGCGCGGGCTGGCGCGCCGGTATCGCGAGATTGTGCTGAGCGGCATCAACCTGGGACGCTGGGGCAGAGAACCGGGAAGCTCGCTGCGTCTGGTGGGCCTGGTAAGGCGTCTGTTGGCGGAGACGGACGTGGAACGGCTGCGGCTGAGTTCCGTGGAGCCGATGGATTTTACCGACGACTTGCTGGGCCTCATGGCGGAATCGCCGCGCATTGCCAGGCACGTCCACGCGCCTCTGCAAAGCGGCTCCGACAAGGTACTGCGCCGCATGCATCGCAAGTACCGTCCGCGGCATTACGCCGACCGCGTGCTGAAAGCGCGGGCGTGGATGCCCGATGCCGCTATCGGCGCCGACGCGATGGTGGGATTCCCGGGTGAGACGGAGGCCGAATTCGAAGACAGCCGGCAATTCATCGAGAGCCTGCCGTTTACCTACCTGCACGTGTTTACGTACTCGGAGCGGCCCGGTACGCCGGCGGCCGAAGAGGCGGCACGAGTGCCCATGAGGCTGCGCAAGGAACGCAATCGCGTGCTGCGGGAACTGGCGGCGGCGAAGAATCTGGCTTTCCGCGAAAGCATGGTCGGGCGGACGCTTTCGGCGGTGACGCTGCATGAGACAGGCGCCGCACTGAGCGGCAACTATCTCAAAATTGAACTGGCTGCACCGCGGGAAGCGAATCTGCTGGTGGATCTGCGGATCGGTGGAGTGAGCGGCGGCGGGTTGCGGGAGGCGGGATGAGCTTGCAGCGATCAGCTTTCAGCCGGGGCGCCGGGGTCGGGTGGCCTGGGAACATGGCGAGA
>PLRZ01000536.1 GCA_003164075.1 Bryobacterales bacterium
CAGTTCCGCCACTCGCGGCTGATTCTGGCCTGGGGCGCCAACATTCTCGGCACCAACGTGCACCTGTGGCCGTTCATCATGGAAGCGCGGCGCAACGGCGCGAAGTTTTATACCATCGACCCGCGGCGCAATCGCACCGGCGCGGCCTCCGACAAGCACTACTTCATTCATCCGGGCAGCGACACCGCGCTGGCGCTCGCCATCATGCACGTCATCGTCGAAGAGAACCTGCACGATGCCGATTACGTTTCGCAATACACCAGCGGGTTCGACGGTCTGCGCCAGCGCGTGCGTGAATGGACGCCGCAACGCGCCGCGGAACTTACCGGCATCGCGGCGGAGGAAATCGCCGGGCTGGCGCGCGAATATGCCACCACCAGGCCCGCGGTCATCCGGCTCAACCTGGGATTGCAGCGCAGTGAACGCGGCGCCATGGCCGTGCGCACCATCGCGCTGCTGCCGGCGCTGGTGGGGGCGTGGAAGGATGTCGGCGGAGGATTGCAGCTCTCCACGTCGCAGACCTTTCAGTTGAATCGCGACGGTCTGGAGCGCGCCGATCTGCAGGAGAAGGCGCTCGGCCGCCCGGCGCGCATCGTCAACATGGTGCAACTGGGCGAGGCGCTCACCAGGCTCTCGAATCCTCCCGTGAAGGCCATGGTGGTCTACAATTCGAACCCCGCCGCCATCGCGCCCAATCAGAACGCGGTGCTCGCCGGTCTGCGGCGCGACGACCTTTTCACGGTGGTGCTGGAACAGTTCCGCAACGATACCGCCGACTACGCCGATATCCTGCTGCCGGCCACCACTTTCCTGGAGCACACCGACCTTTACTACTCCTACGGCCATCACTACCTGCAACTGGCGCGTCCCGCGTTACCGGCGCCCGGAGAGGCGCGGTCGAACGTGGAAGTCTTCCGCGCGCTGGCCACGCGGCTGGGCTTCGACGACCCCTGCTTCGGAGATTCCGACGACGACATGATCCGCACGCTGCTCGATTCCCCGCACCCCTTCGTGAATGGCATCACGCTGGAGGAACTGGACCGCGAACATAGTGTGCGCCTGCGGCTCCCCGAGCCGTTCCAGCCATTCGCCGCCGGTGGCTTCGGCACCGCCGATGGAAAGTGCCATTTTCACGCCGAAACGCTCCACTATACGCCTCCGGTGGAATCGCGCCATGGCGATAGCGAACTGCGCGCGAAGTATCCGCTGGAGATGATTTCGCCCAAGAATGACGACAGCATGAACTCCACCTTCGGCCATCGCGATGCCGTGGACCGGCAGACCGCCGCACTGCACATCGCCGCGAGCGACGCCGCGCGCCGCAGTATCGCCGATGCCGACCAGGTACGCATGTGGAACGGCCGCGGCTCCTGCGTGCTGACCGCCCGCGTGGACGATAGCGTGCGGCCGGGCGTGGTCTCGGCGCCCGCCGTGCGCTGGGGCAAGCGCGCCCCCGATGGCCGCAATGCCAACGCGCTCACCTCCGAGCGGCTGACGGATGCCGGCGGCGGCGCTACCTTCTATAGTTGCCTGGTGGAAGTGGAGAGAATCGGAGATTGATGAGCCAACCATTCCCTGGAATGGCCGCCCTGTTGGCGGCGTTTCTGCTGGCCGCGCCGGCGTGCAAGCATCAGGACGTCCAAGTCACCGGCACCATCGAGGAGCCGCCGCGGCTGGCCTCCATGGTGCGCATGGGCGATCGCACCATGGCCAGTCAACTGGTCGGCGGCTTCTACGATATCGAGTCCAACGCGTGGCGCTGGACCGAGCGGAAGTTCGCCGTAAACCTGCGGCCGCCGGCGCACTCCGCGCAGCAGGGAGCGGTGCTGGAACTCCGCCTGACGGTCCCGCAAACCAGCATCGCGAAGCTCGGCAGCCTGACCCTTACGGCGACCGTCGACGCCACCGCGCTGGCGCCGGAGACTTACTCCAAGGCGGGCGATTACACTTATCGGCGCGACGTCCCGGCGAATCTTCTGGCCGGCGATGCGGTGCGCGTCGACTTCCAGTTGGATAAGGCCATACCGCCGGGCGATGTGGACCAGCGCGAACTGGGCGTGGTAGCGGCCAGCGTGCGCCTAGTGTCCAAATGAGCGTCCAAATGAGCGTCGAAATGAGCGGACCCCGCCGCGCGGCGTACTGGTCGACGCCCGCGCTGGTTTGCCTGTTGGCGCATTGGCGCGGCCTCGCGTCGTGGTTCCAGTCGGACGATTTCGTGTGGCTGGGCATCGGCCTGCACCGGCACGGGCTGCATGACTATCTGCTGGCCCTCTTCGCGCCCGGGTCGGCGGGCCACATACGGCCGTGGAGCGAGCGGCTCATCTTCATGGCCAATTTCGGCCTCTTCGGCTTGAACCCGCTACCCTTCCGAGTGGTGGTCTTCGCCATCCAGATCGCCAGCCTGGTGCTGGTGGCGTGGATCGGCACGCGCCTGACGGGACGGCGCGCCGCCGGCTTCCTGGCCGCGCTGCTCTGGGCCATCAGCGGGACTTCTGTCGGGCCGCTGACGTGGGCCGCCGCCAATAACCAGGTGCAGTGCGCATGTTTCATCCTGCTGGCATTTTATTTCCTGCTCCGCTACGTGGAGACCGGCAACCGGCGCTACTACGTGTATCAGTGGATCGCGTTTCTGCTGGGCTTCGGAGCCCTGGAAGTGAACATCGTCTACCCCGCCCTGGCGGCCGTCTACGTGTTCCTTTTCGCGCGCCAATATTTGCGGCGGGTGTTGCCCCTGTTCCTGGCCTCGGCCGTCTATCTTGTGGTCCACGCGAAAGCCGCCCCCGTGGGCCACGATCCCGCCTACCAGTTGCACTACACCGGCGGCATGTTGAAGACCCTGGTGAAATACTGGACCTGGACGGTGGGCCCGGTCCGGTTCTGGGCGCCCATGCCTGTGCCGGTCTGGCTGATCCCGGCGGCCGTGGTGGTGGTCTCGCTAGGCCTGCTGGTCTTCGCCATCACCAGAGGGCGACTGGCCCTTTTCTACCTGGCGTGGTTCGCCATCGCCATCGCGCCGGTACTGCCTCTGCGCGACCACATGGACGAATATTATGCCTTCGTGCCGGCCATCGGGCTGTGCTGGCTGGGCGGTTGGGCGCTGGCCGAGACATGGCGCCCCGGCATGCTGCCGCGCATCGCAGCCGCGGGCATGGCCGCTATCTACGTGCTGATCATGCTGCCGCGAACGGTGGCCGCCTCGGATTTCAATTACCGCCTCGGCGGCCGCATCCGCAACCTGGTGGAAGGCGTGGCGCGCGCCCACGAACTGCACCCCGGCCAGACCATCCTGCTGGACGGAGTGGATAGCGAGCTGTTCTATTACGCGGTGGGGGACCGTCCTTTTCAACTGTTGGGCATCGACCATGTATATATGACGCCCGGCAGCGAAAAGAACATCGAGAAGCTTCCGGAAATGGGCGATCTGAACGAGTTTCTACTGCCGCCCGACCAGGTGGCGAAGGGTCTGGACAATGACGAGGTGGCCGTGTACGACGTACGCGGTCCGCGTCTTCGCAATATCACTTCCGCCTACGCCGGCCAACCCCGCGATCTCGGATTGCCGCTGCGCGTGGACGTGGGCAGTCCNNGGCGGCCGGCCGGAAGCTGTACCTGCGCGGATATTACCCGGCCTTGCAGTTGCGCGATGGTCCGCTGACCGTCACCGTGACTGTGAACGGCCTGGCATTGGCGCCGGCGGCGCTAAGGTCCGCGGGCAACTTTGAATTGGCGTTTCCTTTGCCGGCCGCGGTGGTGGGCCAGCCGGCCATGCAGGTGGAGGTGGAAGTCAGCCGGACGTTTCGCGCCGGGGCGGACATCCGGGACCTGGGTCTGGCGTTCGGCGAGTTCGAGGTACGGTAATGGTATCTTATGAGCATGCGTAGTCGCATCATGCTGTCGGAGGAAGAGTTCCTCAGCTTGCCCGACATTCCTGGCAAGCGCGAGCTCTTAGACGGAGAATTGATCGATTTGCCCCCCGCAAAGCGTTACCACAGCGTGACCGCCAAGAAGTTAATGCACCTTCTTGCCACCGTTCTCGACGAGTCCCGCGTCTGGCACGAGGAGGCGTATTGGCTCCGCGAAGGCCGCTGGCTGATTCCGGATGTCAGCGTAAGTTGGCCGGATCAGCCCACAGAGCGTGGCTGGCACAAAGGCTCGCCCATGCTGGCGATCGAGATCGCGTCCAGAGGCAATACCGCCGAGGAGCTCGAATCGAAGACCGCCATCTATCTGGAGCAAGGCGCGGCGGAGGTCTGGGTCCTTTACCCGAAGACACAAACCATCGTCGTGTCCCGCAAGGACGATATTCTGCGCATTAGTCCAGGCGATACCTATTACTGCGAGTTATTGAACCTGACAGTTATTTCCGACTTCCCGCTTCCTGAGGAATAGCCAGCGCCTAACTGAGTACACCGCTCCCTCACGGTCGCGGCTCGGAACGAAGCACACTATACAGAGCGTCATAAATAATTGCGCCGGGACCAAGCCCGACGCGGATTATCCGCAATTACTTATGACGCTGTGTATGCCTCACGCCGAGACGCGACCGTGCGAGAGTGGCTCAGTCACCCCTGATCCCGCGCGACCCGATCCAGTGGCAGTTCGATCAGTACCCGCAGGCCCGGCCGGGCATTCTCCGCCCAAACCCTCCCGTGATGCAGCCCCACTGCCCGCATGGCAATCGCCAGTCCCAGGCCCACCCCGCCGGTCGAACTGTCGCGGGAATCGTCCACCCGCACGAACGGCTGAAAAATCTCGCCCAGCGCTTCTTCCGGCACGCCTGGGCCGTGATCCCGCACGGTAAGCCGCGCCATGCCCTTTGCCCGGTCGAGTTCCACCTCCACAGCGGACTTCGACGGCGCATAGTGAATCGAGTTTCGAATCACGTTTTCAATTGCCCGCCGCAAGAGCTCCCGGTCGCCGCTCATCTCTAACTGCGCGGCAGACCGTAGCGCCAGGCTGCATCCCCGGGCGTCGGCTTCCACACGGCAGTCCTCCACAACTTCATGTAGCAGCTCGTCGAGCCGCACGTCCGCCAAAGCAATCGAAAAGGGGTCGCCCTCCGCCCGCGTCACTTGCAATAGTGCGCCTACCAGGTCGGTCAGCCGCTGAATCTCCTTCTTAAGCCTTGCGACACCGGCTTCGCGGTCCTCCGCCGTACGGACCAGCTCGGCGGCGAAACTCAAGCGCGCCAGCGGCGACCGGAGCTCGTGAGAGACGTCCTGCAACAGCCTTCGCTCCGCCGAAAGCAGCGTTCTGATGCGTTCCGCCATGCGGTCGAAGGCGCGGCCCAATTCGCCGATTTCGTCCTTGCGCGTGGTGTTCACACGCACCGCCATGTCTCCCGCGCCGAAACGATCGACGGTGTGCGCCAGCGCCCGCAACGGTGACGCTACAGTCAGCGCCAGCAGCCAGCACACCAGCGCCACGGCGCCAAGAATCAGGACGTAATACGGCAGATAGCTAAGCAGATCGAACGGCGGCGGGTCCATCTCCGCGATCCAGCGGTACCGGCCGTCTCCGGATTTCGCCATCACCACAATGGGTCCCCGGAAGCGCTTCGGTGGGCTACCCTCCGGTACGGCCGTTGCCAGGATTGCCGACCGGTCCTCGCCCGTAAGCAGGTCCCTGCCATTGGCGTCGGTGAAGAAATGTTTACCCGGGATGTACTTGTGCAGCCGCTCGATGAACACGTTCAGCTTCTGCGGGCCACCCGATTCGTAGGCTTCCATGGCCCCTTCCAGCTCCAGGCTTTGAACGCGCCCGAACGCACCCGTNNGACCTCACCGCGGCGCCTCCGGTCCCGATGCGAATTGGTATCCCACGCCCCGAATGGTCCGGATCGCATTCCGATTCTGCCGCTCCAGCTTCTTGCGCAGATGGCTGATGTGCACGTCGAGCGAGCGCTCCCATGGCGTGGACTTTCGTTGGTGCAACGCAGCCGTCAGTTCATCCCGCGACACGGTGCGGCCCGTGGCGCGCACCAGCACTTCGAGAATGTCGAACTCCAGCGCCGTCACCTCCAGCGGTTCGCCCGCGTACCGGACCTCCCTGGTTTGCGGGTTCAGCCGCACCTCGCCCGCCTCTACAATCTGCGGCGAAGGGCTCGGCATTCCGGTTCGCCGAAGAACCGCGCCAATGCGCGCCAGCAGCTCTTCCGGCTCAAAAGGTTTGGGAAGATAATCGTCCGCTCCGGAATTGAGCCCCGTCACGCGATCGGTTTGCGCCGTGCGCGCCGTCAGCATGATCACAGGGGTCGCGCTCCGCTTCCGAAGCTGCCGCAGCACCTCAAATCCATCCAGCGCCGGCAGCATGACATCCAGCAGGATCAGGTCGAAGCCGCCCTCGATGGCCCGCGCCAGTCCGTTTCTCCCATCGTATATGGCCTCGACCCGGTATCCGTGCTGGGCGAAGTAATCCCGCATGAGCGAGCATAGATCGGTGTCGTCTTCGATCAGCAGAATGGAACGCGGAGCCGGGCTGGCATTGGCGTCGGACATGATCTTCCAACTCCTTTGTATCGCAAACTTACACCCGCCAGTGCGTTCTTTACAAAACTTAAGGCGCAAGCGGTGGCATGGTGGCGTTTACTAAGAGTGATGAAGAAGTTTGCCATTCTGCTTGCACTGACGCTGCCTCTCGCGGCCCAGACGCAGGTGTCCAGGTCGTTTGTAGGCACGGTGACCGGGTTTCGTCCCGAGAGCGCCGAGGTGGAGATTCGGCCCGACACGGGAGATACGGTCGCCGCAAGACTCACCGCCGATACCCTCGCTCAAAAAATCGCGCCCGGCGAAAAAGACTTAAAGAAAGCCGAGGCCATTCAAGTAACCGACTTAGCCAGGGGCGATCGGGTTCTGGTGACTCTCGAACCGGACTCGGTGAGGATTCGCCGCATCGTGGTCATGACCGCCACCGATATCGCTCAACGCAACGAAGCCGACCGGATCGATTGGCAAAAGCGCGGCGTATCCGGGATTGTAGCCGCTAAGAGCGCCGATCAGATCACTCTGAAAAACAAAACCTTGACCGGCGGTGAAGTGCAAACCGTAATCACCGTAAGCGGCCGGACCGCCATCAAACGCTACGCGCCCGATTCCGTAAAATTCGCGGCTGCCACGCCCAGCAAGCTAGCCGAAATCAGCGTTGGCGATCAGGTTCGGGCGCGCGGGCAGAAATCCGAGGACGGGTTCAAGATCGCGGCTGAGGACGTGGTCTTCGGCACTTTCGTTTTGGAAGCCGGCACGATTGGCGCGATCGACCCGGAAGCGAAAGAATTCACGGTCAAAGAGTTCGGCGCCAACAAGGTGCTTACCGTCAAGGTCACCGCCGATTCGCAGCTCAAACAGATGTTCAGCATGCCTGCGATGGCTGGCGGACCCGGCCGCGCGGGAATGCCCGCGGGCGC
>PLRZ01000586.1:0-202 GCA_003164075.1 Bryobacterales bacterium
TCCCCCTCCGATCATGATGAACGCATCACCCGACCTTGTATCTCTTGATTTCGGCTTCGGACACTTCGCTGCCCATACCCGGTTCTTCGGGCGCGGCCACCTCGCCATCGGTCATTTTTTGCGCGCCGCTGGTTTCCATGTAGATTGCGTTCGGCATGGCCAGCGCCAGGTTTAGAACAGGCGCCCCACCGCCGTGGCTGGC
>PLRZ01000586.1:244-5672 GCA_003164075.1 Bryobacterales bacterium
CCTTCCATATCCTGCGGAGGCAGAGGCTCTTCGTACCAGAAGCAGCCCATTTCCTGATAGACGCGTCCCCGCCGCAACGCTTCGTTGCGATTGAACGCCTGGTTGGCATCCACCATCACACGTTTTCCCTTGCCCGCGACATCCATGGCCAGCCGGATGCGGCGCACATCGTCCTCCTGCGAGTGGCGGCCCACCTTGATCTTGACCGCCGAATAGCCCTGCTCCATCGCGGTCACGATCTGGCGCTTGAATTTCGAGAGGTCATCATCGGAGTCGTAATACCAGCCGCACATTGAATAGACGGGGATGCGCTCGCGGTAGGCGCCCAACATCTTGTAGACTGGCAGTCCCGCGGCCTTGCCGAGGATGTCCCAGACGGCGATATCGGCGGCGGAAATGGCGAATTGCGCGATGCCGCCCACACCTTCGTACTCCAAGGCCTTCCACAGGTCCGCGCGGACGCGGCGCGGAAAACTCGGGTCCTTGCCGATCAGCAACGGCTTGATCTGCTCTTCAAGGATGGCCTGCAAGGCGCGCGAGCCGCTGCCGCCGGTGCCGAAGGTGCTGTGCGCCCACCCAGTGATGCCAGCGTCGGTACGGATGCGCAACACCACCGAGCCGGCGTCGATGCCAAACGTGTGAATGGCGTCGTAGTATGGTGTGCCCGGAGGCTGCCGCAGAAGATCTGTCTCAATCCCCGTAATCCTCATCTGTTTCTGCTGCGTTGCAGCCGCCGAAGAGGCCGCCATGGCGGGCAATGCCGCCGCCGAGTAGAGGAGTTGCCGCCGGTTCATATATGGTAGTCCGCCGAAATAGATGGTAACGCCGATTGCGGAGGGTGCGGGTTGAACGAGTGTGATTCAGCGGATGGCCAACGGTTCTAACATTCGGCCAGTGGATCTTCGAGTCTGGAAAGGCGTTATTTCGTATTATCGGAAGCTATTCTGTCAGATCGTCTTCAGACGCTTCGCTGGCGCCGGGTGAGTAAATCTTCAGCGCAGCCGGGCGGCGGAGGGCCCATCGCGACCGCAACGCAGGTGACGAAGTTCATGCGCGACGCCGATCGAGGAAATCAGAGACAAACAATGGTCATGTCAACCTAACCGAAGCCTCCTCGTTGCCCTTTTCCGCCGGTAAGCCAGTAGTGGGAGATACAATTACGCTCTCAGGCTTACGAGGATGCACATCAAGTTTAGCGTCCAAGCGAGAACCAAATGTTTCCGTATAGATTTTGGTGAACTCGGCACCAAAGAAGAACAATTGGGATGAGTAATACACCCACACCAGCACGATGACGAGAGAACCGGCCGCCCCGTAAGTCGAGCCGAAACTCGCTTTGCCGAGATAGATGCCGATGAGCTGCTTTCCAATTGTAAACAGTAAGGAGGTAAAACATGCACCGACGATTACGTCACTCCATTTCAATTGAACATCCGGCAAGAACTTGTAAATGGCTGCGAACAGGAATGTGATCACCAGAAACGAAATCAAAAATACGACTAGGTGCAATACGGATACGGAAGTGGGCAGCAGCGAACCAAACAGGGAGCCCAATGCGGCAATAGCGGCATTCAGCGCTAGCGAAACCAACAACAGAAAGCCCACACCCAAGATCAATCCAAACAAGTAGAACCGCTCTTTTACCAGACGAAGAAAGTTACGAAGGCTTGAAAAGGGCGCCGCCGGAACATGCCAAATTGTGTTCAGAGCGTCGCGCAGGTCCACCATTACCGCGGACGCTCCCAAAACCAGCGTGAGGACGCCAAGTACAGTCGCCATCGTGCCCGTTGCGGGCTTGTAAGCGGACTGAATCAAATCCTGGATTGCTCGCGCCCCTTCCGTTCCGACCAGATCCCGGATCTCCCATATCAACTGACCTTGAGCCGCCTTCTGGCCAAACGCAAGCGCAGCGATGGCAACGACAACGATCAGGATCGGGGCCAGGGACAGCAACGTGTAAAACGCCAGGGAGGCGCCGAGGCGCGGTGCGTTGTCGTCGATCCAGGCTTTGCCTGTCTCTTTTAGGAGTGCGCCGATCTCGGAGCGCCGGAGGCGTAAAAACTGTTGGATGCGTTGTACAACCTCCTGAATCGCCGAAGGTTCACTGGTTGACATTCTTGGCGACCTCCGCGGCCCGCGCCGGTCGTATCCATAATTCGCGAGGCTTGGCAGAAGCCTCCCATGGCGCGCGACCTTCTCGTTGGCCGGGCTTGGGTGACCGCCGAGGTTCTGCCGACCGCCCAGCCACCTTATAGTATGGGGCAAGAACTGCCGGTAGTGTTAGGTTCACCCTGCGGCGGGGCGCGAGGCTAATGGGATGCGGCGGCGGCCCCGCAGGCTCGCGCGTGACGTCACTACTGCCTTTATCTCGATATCCGCCCATATCGGTAGTCTTTCGCGGCCAGTCGGAACGCAGGTTCAGGCTTTGCGGGAAGATAGAATTCTGAGGTCGTTTTGCTTCCATGGCTCTCGTCAGCATTTTGACCCGAAGTGAACTGGTTCGCCGGGGCCTGGTGCGCGTCGAGCCCCAAGAGTTTTCCAAGGTTCTGAGCCGTACCAAAGACCCGCTGGTGGTGGTCGCCTCCGGTGGCTGGTTCGGCGCGAAATACCAGTATCTCGTCAGCTACAAGGGTCTGGCGTTTTACACCGGGTCCCAGACGCCCTTGGTGCTGCCGACGGGTTGCGAGGTATTGACCGCGAAGAGCATCCGGATTCCGGGATAGCATGCCGCGCCCGGATTAGTGTTCGAGGAATTGACGGATCAGATCCAGCCTGGGGGATTCGATGGCTACGTTCAACAGGACCGACCAGGCTACGCATGCCAGCACGCACCACCGCAGCAACTTCCTGCGGCTCGCGGAAATGCCGCCCTTCTGCCAGACTCCGGCTACGACGCAACACGAAGCCAGGATCATCAAAGGTGCGAAGTCCACCTCATAACGGCCGACCGCCCAGCCCGTGAGCGACAAAAGACACACCACCGCCAGCGCACACAAGACCATAGTGCGGATCAGCCAGATGGTGAAACCCGCACCTTCGCTATTCCCGGGGACGACGGGGAGCAGCCAAAACCAAAGAAGTCCAAAAATGGTGAGAGGCGCCGCCGCAAACAGACCGATTTGGGCTTCCCGGAATATGTCGTCCGGCCCTTCGGGGCTCGACCGGTAGCTCAGGTAAGGCGAGGCGAAGACCGGATGCAGATAGGGAAACTCGGTGTTCAGGGCAGGCGGCAGCAGCAGTAAGTGCTCTATGCCGGGGAAGAAATTCGACGCCTTTAAGTGCGTGGAAGGCCCCTCCGGGTTGCCGGAGAGTTGATAAGTCACACCGAACTCGATAGGGTTATCGAAGCGTACATAATTATAAGCGGCAAGCAGGGCGCCGGCAACCAGGATCGGCGCCACAAAAAGGCTGAAAGTCGCGACGCTTTGCCGGAAGTGGAGCGCGATGAAAGCAGTCATCAATATCGCCAGCAACGCAAAGTGGGGCCGGCACCCGACGGCAAGCCCGAAGCACAGACCTGACAGGAACACAAACCAGAGCCGCTTCCTCACCCCGAGCGACCAGGCGGCAAGCAGGAAACCGGCCATTACCAGGAAGTATCCCGAGGAAATTGCCGCTTCGTAGACCGCGGCCCGGACCAATAAAAAACAGACCAACTGCGTGTTTCCAAGCGCCAGAATGACTAGAATTTCCAGCCACAGTCGGCAGGACCAGCCAGCCCGCCGGATCAGGACATAGAAGACGCCGCAGGAACACAGGAAGCCGAGTGAACAGAAAAGCGGAACGGCTACCCTGCCCGGCAACTCGGCGCCGGTCACCAGCTTGAACGGCAGGAAAAGGATCAGCACCGGCGTGGGTCCGAAATAGAGATAGTACTTGCCTTTATACAGACTGGCGTCATGCAGCCGATAGGGAGCATTGGGCCGATATGGGTTCGGAAGCGCCAGAAGGTGGGGATCCGGTTCGACCGGCAGGCTGGTAGTGCCGGCCAGGAAAGCATCGGTTAACTGCGCATACAGTGGGTAGACGCTGGACGGTTCATGGTCCGGTCTGGCGAGGCAAACGGCGAAGTATTCACCGACGATAGCCAGCACGAGCGCTCCAACCACCCGTTTGCGTGCGAAGCTCGCCAACCGGCCGAAGCCTGATCGCGCCGGCGCAGCCCCGGCGAACTTCACGTCTGAACGCGCCACGTAGAGATTATGCCATCGCGCCGCGAGATCCGCAAGACCGCCAGGATTCTGGGTTTGCGGAAGCGGCGCGGCGCAACCGTGACACTGCACCTCACTCGCACGATGTAAGGGGTTCTTGTCTTTGTGTTGTGGATTGGACTCGGATCTTGGTAGAGATACTCGTTTCTGGTCGCCATCAGCGCGGATAGCGGCTCTCCCGTAGGGTGAGCAGGGACTTTTGCCAGTGTGCCTCGGCCAAGTCCATTAGCTCTTCTTCTGCGTCTATTTCGGGCTCGTATGGCCATTCGTCGTTGGGATTGTCATCCACCCCGTGTTTCACCATTACTTTCTCGACTAGCCGATCAGAGACCGGATAGCTGTGAGCGCGACCTCCGCAAATGAAATGGCTGCCGTAGCTGTGGTTGTCCCACCCATAGACCAATACAAAGCGGAGGCATGGGCATGACCGCGACAGGTTCTGAAAGTGTTCGATGCCTTCGTCGCTGCACCCCTGAAACATGTATCTCTTTTCCAGAAGATCCGGGCCAAGCCGTGTTGCCAGTTCGGAGAACAGTTCTTGTGCCTCGCCCACCAGCATGTCTGGTCTAAACACAGAGGAAGGTCTGGCCTGTGCGAGACGCCGGAGGCGCGCCACGTCAGCCGTGCGCCCGGCCACGACCAGCCGGGCATTGCACCAAGTCGCCATCTATCGATTCCTTTCATGCAAACTGAATTGAATCGCAACAAACAGCCGCCCCCAATCGCCAATGGTCCCAATCGAGACGATGCTACGGAACACGGGGCGATACCCAAGGGGAAGGTGCATCCCAACAATCCGACATCGCCTCGGCGGTTGACGGCCGCGAAGCGCCGGGTGCAGGTGATGGAGTACAAGCTGCTGGGCGCCAGTGAGCGGCAGATCACCGAGAAACTGGGCATGAGCCAGCCGCGGGTGCATGAAATCATCTGCGAGGAGTTGCAGCGCAATAGCGAGAAGACCCGCTTGGCGACTGAGCAGTACCGGCAACTCCACCTGGAGCAACTGGATGCGATGGAGATGGGGTTGATGCAGCAGGCCCGCACTGGCGACGTGTTCGCGGTGGACNNGGGCGGTCTGGATGGCGATGGCAACAACCCATCCGGGGGCGCGCCTGTGATTCTGCAGTTGACGCCCCGACGAAGCGAAGATGTGATCGGTTTATTCGCGAGCGTGAATACAAATGAGCGCTATCGCGGATCGAGACCTTCGCTTGTGA
>PLRZ01000135.1 GCA_003164075.1 Bryobacterales bacterium
GGCGCAGCGGGGAGCTGGCGGTGGTGAAAGTGCGGGTGCGATTTCGCGAGCCGGTAGCCGACCCGGTGATCGGCATCATGATCCGCACGCGCATCGGGCTGAATGTGTACGGCACCAATACGGAGCTGGAGCGGTTGAAGCTGGGACCGTGCGCCGCGGGCGACATCCGCGAACTGACCTTCGCGTTTCGCTGCGAACTGTGTCCCGAGTACTACAGCCTAACGGTAGCGTCGCACGATCCGGACGGCGTCTGGCACGACTGGCTGGAAGACGCGGTATCGTTTGCGGTAACCGACGACCGGTACACGGCGGGAGTGGCGAATTTGCGGGCTACGGCGAGTGTGACGAAGGGGTAGGAGAACGATTATTGGCCGCAGATAAACGCAGATGAACGCGGACAAGAAAACGCGGGGGTGACTTGAGCGTTCAGAGATCGCGAAGCCAGGCGTTTTCATCTTCGACCGGCTCGGGCAGACGGCCTTGAAGCCACTGGGCCGCCAGATCGGGAGTGAAAGACGGGTCGACGGACTCGATGACCCACGAGAGGAATTCGTGAGGACCGCCATTCAGATAAGGTGGCGGGGAAACAGGCTTGAACACAGTCGGCAATCGCTCGTTGGTCGACAAATAATTGAGAACGTGCGCGAATTCCTGGACAACATGGCACGCCAGCTTATGATCGATGTTCAGGCCGAACTTCGCGTACCAGCCGCCGCTCTCAATTTGACCAGTGCCGACCTGCGGCTGAATGCCAGGCACGCGAGAGAGAAAAATATTCAGAGTACTGAATGAGAGCTCATCGAGCATGGAGCCCTTCGCTGTCGATGGATTTTCATCCCTCTTATCCGCGTTCTTCTACGTTTATCTGCGGCTAATTAATCTAGTTAGTTTCTGTCGCGAAACTCCCGTGCTGCGGGAAAGCAACCGCTCCCTTGCGGTCGCGGCTCAGTACGAAGTCCCATGAAATCAATAGAGCCGTTTCCGAGCCGCGCGCGCAAGCAAGCGGTCCTTGCCATTTTCCAGAGTTTCATGACAGAAACTAGTTAAGGCAACTGAGCCCAAGCGCGGCGTTGATTTCTATCTGGACATCCACCACGCTAACAACGCCGTCGTGATTCAGATCATGAACCGCCTGAATCCGGCCCAGCGCTTCGTTGACGACAGTCTGCACCTCGGAGACAGTGACGATGCCACCTCCACTGAGGCCGCACACGAGCGCCGTATCACTTGCATTTGTCGTCGCTGCCCCGCCACCCGACACGCTCGCCTGGTTCGTCACGCTACTCGACGCGTTGGCGGCCACATTCACCGTCACCGTGATTGCCGGATAACTGGCTCCCGCCGCCAGCACGTCGCTCCGCGTGCACGTGTTGCCGCTACTGGGGCAGCTCCACCCAGTGCCGGTCATTGCGACCAACGTCAGCCCAGTGGGCACGGCCTCGGTCACCGTCACCGTCCCGCTGGTCGCTCCGGCGCCCGTCGCGTTGCTCACCGCGACCGAGAATGTCGCGCTAGCTTGCCCTTGGATGAAGCTTCCCGCATGGCTCTTGGCGATGCTCAGTACCGGCGGCGCGACTATGGTCGTCGCATCTCCGGCGACCGCAGTGCCCGAGCCCCCTCCCGAGACGCCCGCCTGGTTCGTCACGCTGCCTGGCGCGTTGGCGGCCACATTCACTGCCACAGCGATCGCCGGGTAACTGGCTCCCGCCGCCAGCACGTCGCTCCGCGTGCATGTGGTGCCGCTACTGGGGCAAGTCCACCCAGTGCCTGTCATTGAGACCAATGTCAGCCCGGTGGGCACCGCCTCGGTCACCGTCACCGTCCCGCTGGTTGGTGCGGCTGCCGCCAGGTTGCTCACCGTCATCGTATAGGCCGCACCGCTTTGTCCCAGGGTGAAGTTTCCCGTATGGCTCTTGGCGATGCTCAGAATTGGGGGGACAATGTCGTGGACCGTAAACGTAATACTGCCCGTGGAAAACACCGTCGTGTCACTGGGAGCAAGCACGAACGACGCAGAACCTGCACTTCCAGTTGGATCCAGAAAAAAATTGACTGTGTTTAGCGACGGCAGAGAATCGCCCCACTCCAGGTCGATCTTCGTGCTAGCCGGCACTTCGGGCACATTGTCCTCAAAGAACAGCACCTCTTTCCAAGCAGCTTGGTTGAACCCGACCTGGAACGCCACCTCCTCTGTGTCTGTGGTAAACACGATGTAGCCTGGACTGAAATAGTTCTCTGCAAGACCGGCCCCGTGGAAAGTAAGAAACGCTGTGAGATCCAACGGATACGCGGATGGTTCCTTGTAAAAGTCGCAGGTGCCGGTCACCAGGAAGCCGCCGCTACCGTCGCTCAGATTGGGGCCGTTCGTACATCCAGTTCGTGTACTGCTCACAATGCTCGCTCTCGCAGCCGTCGCGCTCCCAGCCGTAAGCGCCGGTAGCCTCCTGATCGTCGTCACATCCGCCGCAACGTCGTTGGCGGTATTGGCTTCACCGCCGCCGGACACCGTCGCCGTATTCGTCATGCGGCTCGGCGCGTTGTCCATCACGTCCACTGTTACGGTGATCGCCGGGTACGTCGCTCCGGCCGCCAGCGCATCGCTCCGTGTGCAGATTAGCGTCTCCAGCGTGCAATCCCATCCCTGGCCGCTCAGCGCAGCGGCTGTCAGGCCGATCGGCAGGTAGTCGCTCACCGCTACCGTTCCAACCGTGGGTCCGCTGCCGCTGTTGCCCACGGTGATCGTGTACGTCGCGCCAGTCTGCCCCTGCACAAAGCTTCCGACGTGCGTTTTGGCAACAGTCAGGTCCTGCGGCCCTCCAATGTTTGTCGTGTCCATGGTGGTGGCCGAAATGGACCCGCCTCCGGAAACGCTCACGATGTTGCTCACCTGGACGGCCGCATTCCCCGCCACGTTTACCGTCACGACAATCGCCGGATAACTCGCTCCCCTCGCCAACGGGTCACTGCGCGTGCAGGTGTTGCCGCCGCACATCCATCCAGCCCCCGCCATGGATACCAGGGTCAGCCCCGTGGGCACTGTCTCCTCCACCGTCACCGGGCCATTGCTGGCCCCCGCCAGAGCCGCGTTGCTCCCTGTTACGCTGTAGGTGGCTCCAATCTGTCCGGTCGTAAAATTACCGCTGTGCGTGGCCGTCACAGTCAACAGCGGCAGAGTTCCGGCCGCTTGCAGCACGCGCACGACGTTGTTGCTGTGATCGGCCACATAGATATTGCCGGCCGCATCGAGTGCCACGCCGCGGAGAGAGCCCAACTCAGCTTTAGTGGCCAAGCCGCCATCGCCCGAATAACCCATTCTGCCGGTTCCGGCGATGGTGCCGATCATTCCGTCGGGGGAAACCTTTCGGATGTTGCGGTTGTCCCCGTCGGCGATGTAAAGGTTCCCTTCCGGGTCGACCGCGAGGGCTTCAGGGGCGGCGAGCCGCGCGCTGGTTGCCGGACCGCCGTCTCCGGAATATCCGTGCCGGTTACTTTGACCGGCAACCGTAGTGATGATTCCCGCCGGAGATAGCTTGCGGACCGTGGAATTCACCGGGTCGGCAATGTAGAGGTTCCCTGCGGAGTCCAATGCAAGACCGGAGACCGAAGAGATCTGCGCGCTTACGCCGGGCCCCCCGTCTCCCAAATCCCCCTTCACGCCGGTGCCGACGACGGTGGTGATGGTGCCGCCAGAAACTTTGCGCACGCGAAAATTGTCCGAGTCTCCGATGTACACGTTGCCGGCGGGGTCGACCGCCACAGCGCAGGCGCCATTCAGCCTGGCACTCGTGGCCGGTCCGTTGTCTCCTGAGTAACCCTGCGTTCCGTTACCGGCGATCGTGGTGACGGTGCCGGCGGTGGAAAGTTCGCGGACTCGGAAATTCCCCGTATCGGAGAAATAGAGATTGCCGGCCGAATCGCTGGTCAGTCCAGTGGGCCTGTCCAGCACGTTGGAACTGCCATTACCGAAGGCAGTGCCAATCGTGCCGCCGGGACTTATTTTGCGGATGCGATTGTTTTGGTTGTCGGCGATGTACAGGTTGCCGTGATTATCCACCGTAGCTCCCCACGGTCCAACGAGTTGCGCCATCGTGGCTTCGCCGTTATCACCCGCATAAAGATGGGCGCCGTTGCCCGCGATGGTAGAGATTGTGCCTTCCGGCGTAACCTTGCGGACGAGGTTGTTCTGAGGGAACCCCCCGGCGTATGTCCCAATCAGATACTCGACCGCGGTGGGCTCAAATATGGGATCTTCGCTTACGCTGGGTACACCGGCCTCCACAGAAGGCACGGCTACGGTGGTCGGAACCGAAACGAGCGGATCGTCCGCCCGGATATTTTCCGGTATCAAGCAGAATAGAAGGATGGTCAGAAGCGAGAGCAACAAGAAGATTATACCTACACCGGCGCCGGCCAGGGTGGTCACGGCTTTGTCGTGCATCTCAAGGGTTTTTGGTATTCGAAGCCGACTGCACTTCAATCACCAACTCTGGTGATCCTACAAGCCACTTATCAATGGCGTCGTAACGCTCGCCAGACACACAGGCAACATCCGCAATCCGCACCCCGAACTTCATTTTCTGGAAGCGGGCCGTACGGGAATTCCGTATCCACGACGTAGCCAACGGTCTCTAAGATCGCTTCCAGCAGTTTCCGCAGCACCGCCGTAACCCGCCGGGCCGGAGGTGTGGGTCTTTTGATGGTTGACTAATTATAATCTTACGCTTTCGGATCGAGAATGAACGTCGGCACGATGCCCGCGGCCGACGAAAAGCCGCTCTTGCCGCTCGATAGCCAGCTCGAACAACCTTGCACTTTGCCCAGATACGCGTGCGGGTGGACGTCCACCTGCATCTCGCGGAATTCCAGGTGGCCGAACGACATCAGCGGGAATATCGACCGCACCGGCTCCACGCGCTCCTGCACCACGTAGGGGGCGCGCATAGCCTGCTTGAGCGCGCGGTCCCACCCGTGGGCGTCCATCTCCCAGCCAAAATAGGTGTGCTGGTCGCTGTAGTCGTCGTTCGGTTTCAGGGCCAGGCGCTCGCGGTTCTGCACGATGAATTCAGGCAGGTCCACCGTCTTCTCGTCGTAGGTCGTCTTGCTGGCCGTCACCAGGCGGGTCCACGGCACGTGATCGCGGATCGCCTTGCGTTCGGCAGCCGGGAATCGCGTGGTCAGAGTTTCATCGGTCAGCAGTCCGAACATGGCCTTCTTGTGGGCCAACTCGGAGCGGAAGCTGTTGACGATGCACACCGCCCGATCGCGATACGCCTTCACCAGCGGATGACTCAGATCGAAGCGCAGCAGGAATTCCTGCACGCCCAGACGGCGGTACACCAAGTCGATCGCGAACGAGCCTTTGCGCAACACGCCGTTGCGATATTCCAGTTGCTCCGGTGAGACGATTTCCACCGCGTAACCCTCTTCGCGGAAAAAATCTCGGAAGAACTGGTATTCGCTCTGGCCGGAATGGTACGTGGAGCGGAACTCCACAATGGCGATATTCGGCTTCTTCGAAGCCCCGCCAAACTGCTTGTAGGACTTCAGCAGCGCCTGCAACAGGTGCTTGCGGCTGCCGGCGCGTGTCAGGGTATACTTCTTGCGGAATTCCTTCACCGGGGGCGCGTCGTAAAAAAGGTCCGCCAGGGCATCGGCATAGCCCGCGCCGGTGGGCGAATCGGCATTGTATTGAACGAAATGCAGGTGCCCGTTCACCATGTGGGAATCCAGCCGCGCGGCCACTTCCAAGGCCTGGTAACCCGGGTCGATCGATGCCAGCATCTTCTCGGCGGGCAGCAGGTCCAGACGCGCCAGCAGGGCAGGAGTGTCCATTACCATCTGCTGAATGCGGTCGATCGCCCCGATCAGCGATTCGCCGGTCTTCACCAGGTTTTCGTATTGCCGGCGGGAGATGAAATTGGGCCGCAGGAAGGGACAGATCAAGCGTCCGCCAGCGGACAGATTGCCGCTCTCCATGCGATCCTGGAGCGCTTCGGCCCAAGCGATATCGCTAAAGGGTCCGGCTTCCAGCAGTTTGTTGTATTTGACGACTGCTTCGTCCAACTGGGACATTCTGGCTTGAATACCTTGCTCTAATAACTGAGTATCCCACAGAAGTCCGAAAAGCGATAGGATTTGGAGCCGTCAGAATGGCGTAAGATATTTATTCTGAAGTGCTTAGACCGTATAATTCGAGTCACGCAACTTGAGCAGACACCTCAATGGGGGTTTCTACCGCGCGAATTGTGAGGCTCGGCACGCTCCCAGCGGCCGCAACTAGCGTTTCTTTTCCTGCGCCAGTTTGACGCGCGCAGCGTCCAGCTTACTGCTTACTTTGCTCACTTCTTCCGGATCCGTATCGGACGGCGGCTGCTCCTTGAAGCCCTTCATGGAAGCGTTCCACTGGTTGATGGCATCCTGGATCTTGCCCAGCTTCATGTACACGTCGCCCAGGTGGTCGCGAACCGTGGGATCCTGGCCGGTGAGGTCCACCGCTTTAACCAGGATTCGCTCGGCCTCAGTTAACTTGCCCTGGCGGAAATACACCCAGCCCAGGCTGTCCAGGTAGGCACCGCTCTCCGGGGCCAGATCGACCGCCTTTTGGATCATCTTGTAGGCTTCGTCCAGCCGGACATTGCGATCCGCCAGCATGTACCCCAGGTAGTTCAACGTGCCAGCATGGTCGGGGTCCAGGGCCAGCGCCTTGCGGAAGGCCTCTTCGGAGGCGTCGTATTTCTTCTGCCGCTCCATGAGCGCGCCGCGCATGAAGAACACTTCCACTTTCTCTTCGTCGGTAGTGGAGAGCTTCTCGGCATCGTCCACGGCCTTCCCGGCTTCGTCGAAGCGTTTGCCCTTTTGGTATACCTCCGCCAGGTCGATCAACGTATCGCGGTCACGCGGGCCGTTCAGTAAACCGCGCAGTTCCTTGACGGCATCGTCGCTCTTGCCCATGTCGCTCAGCACGTCGGCGTGTTCCCGCACCACCATGTATTCGTCCGGAAATTTCTTGAGGGCGGCATCGGCCTCGCGCAGTGCGCCGGGCAGATCCTTGAGGTAGGTACGATAGGTTTCGATGATGTGGGCGGCGCTCAGCGGTCCGTTATCCTTGAACACGCTCATCTGCCGGAAGGCCTCAATGGCTTCCGGGAAGTGCTTGGCGTCGATATTCAGCTTCCCGAGTTCCTCGTACATGTCGGCGCGCTGCTTCTGTTCATCCTTGGAGTAGATTTTCCGCGCGGTATCGTCCAGGATGCTTTTGAGCCCGGCGATGGCCTGGTCGTACTTGCTCTCCACCTCGAACATCCGAACCTCGGCCCGCCGCGGGTCCAAGTCCTCCGGGTCGATTTTCTTTGCCCGGTCAATGGCTTCGTGGGCCTTGGCGTAGTCTTTCTTCGCGCCATAGATGTCGGCCATGCGCAAGGGGAAGGCCGTTTCCTTGGGATTGTGCGTGGAAAGATCCCCGTACAACTTGAGGGCTTCATCGTACTGGTCGGAGAAGAACAGATCGTCGGCCAGTTTGGTTGCCAGCCGTTCGTTGTCCGGCGCCATTTCCCAGGCTTTCTTCAATGCGTCGGCGGCGTCTTTGAAGTTCTTCTGATTCTCGTAAGCCTCGGCGAGCATCATGAAAGAGCGCGGGTTGGGACTCTTGTCGGTGGCGGCCTTCAGTTTTTCGATGGCCTTGGCGGTGTCGCCGTTGTTGCCGTAAACCAGCGCCAGACCGGTGAGCGCCTCTTCGTTATCCGGCTCCACAACCAGGGCTTGGTTGTAGGCCTTCTCGGCGTTGGTCGAGTCGTTGGTTCCGGCGTAGAGCCGGCCCAGCGTCACCCAGCTTTCGGCGTCCTTAGGGTCCTTCTCGGTGACCTTCTGGAACTCCTGCAGGGCCAGGCGCAACGCGCGCTCATCGATCTGGCCTTGCGTGCCTTTGTTGATCTGGCTGAAGTAGACCCGGCCCAGCATGCGATGGGCATCCACGTTGTCGGGATCTTGTTTCAGGGCCTCCTGCGCCAGCGCGGTGGCATCGGCGGGACGACTGAGGCGCAAGTAAAGGTCGGTCAATTCCTCGTAGGTATCGCTGGCCTTGGGGTCGGCTTTCAAGGCGTCCTTAAAATATTGGATGGCCTTCAGCGCCTGCTCCTGATTGCCCTCCGCCTCCGCCATCAGGGCATACAGCCGCCCCATGACAAAATTGTAGTAGGCAGCGGCGCGATTGCTGTCCGCCGTAGTTGCGGGGGTCTGGTTCGCAGGCGGCGTGGTCTGTGCGACCGAGACCGCCACGAATGCGCCGACAAGGGCGAACGCTTTGGCTGAGCGAATCATGAATTCCGACTTTCCATTCTTTCGACCGCTCGGAGTGCGGAGCCGGCCGAAGATCACATTTATATTGTATAACGGGGTTTCAAGGCAAGCGGCCGAGCTACCATCCCGTGACCCATTCTAATCCTCTCGCCTCCCGCACATCTATCGTTGCAGACGCGCCGGAGCTTCCACTGGTTGCAGTAGCTGGCCCCACGGGCTCCGGAAAGAGCGATTTGGCGCTCGAAATCGCGCAACAGTTCCACGGCGAAATCGTCAATTGCGACTCGTTGCAAGTCTACCGCCATTTCGATATCGGCACTGCCAAGCTGCCGCTCGACGAACGGCGCGGCATTCCCCACCATCTCATCGACATCCTGGACCCCGACCGGATTTTCACTGCCGGCGAGTATGCCCGCGTGGCCCGCGAGACGATCCAAGCGATCTCCCAGCGCGGACGCCTGCCCATCCTGGCCGGGGGAACCGGTTTCTATCTACGTGCTTTGTTAGACGGCCTCTTCGAAGGTCCGTCTCGCGACCAATCGCTACGCGACCGGCTGGCGCGGCGGGAAACGCGGCGCGCCGGGTCCTTGCACCGCCTTCTTACACGATTCGATTCGGTTACGGCGCGAAAGATTCATCCTCACGATGTGCCCAAAGTCACGCGCGCTCTGGAAGTATGCCTGCTGACGCGGCGTCCGGTGAGCGAACTGTTCCTGGAGGGGCGCGATGCGCTGCGCGGCTACCGCACCTTGAAACTCGGTCTGCTGCCGGAGCGCGAGGCATTATACCAGCGCCTGGACCGGCGCTGCGCGGCGATGTTCGAGAACGGGTTGGTGGAGGAAGTGCGGCGGATTCTGGCGCTGGGGTATGCCGCGGAATCGAAACCCTTCGAGTCGCACGGCTATAAGCAGGCGCTGCAGTCGATCCGCGGCGAACTGAATGTGCGTGAGGCCCTTTTCTACGCACAGCGCAATACGCGCCAATATGCCAAGCGCCAGCTTACCTGGTTTCGCCGCGAGCCGGGACTGGTATGGCTGAAGGGATTCGCGGACACGCCGGGCATTCGCGAAAGTGCGTTCGATTATGTGGGACACTTCTTAACAAGCCGGGCAGGCATTTGAACGGAACGTTTTCGCGGTTCGTTCGTATAAACCGGTGTAAGCGGTTCTCGCAAACCAACTTCAAGAACAGAAAGGCATTACTAAAATGAAAGCTAAACTCGTGCTTTGTCTCGTCACCGCCGGGCTCATCATGGCCAGCGCCAAGTCGTACTCCCTGGACTTACTCCACCCCGCCATGCTCGGCGATACGGAACTGAAAGCGGGCGAATATCAGGTGGAACTGGTGGACCAGAAGGCGGTGGTTACCAAGGGTAAGTTGCGTGTCGAGAACCCGGTGACGGTGGGGACAGCCGACCAGAAGTTCCGCGCTACATCGGTGGTAATCTCCGACAGCAATGGCAAACAGCGGATTCAGGAAATCCACCTGGGCGGCACTACCACCAAGCTGGTCTTCGCGGAATAAGCATGGAGCGGGCACTCTTGCCTGCCGCGCCGGGTTTCGGGCTGCGAATTGACACACGGATGACAAGCTAAAGAGGGGTCTGCAAAACTGGCGGGGCGGCGGCAGTAAGTCCAGGCATCCGCACGAGCGGGGAAACGCAAGGCGCCGAGACGAGACTCCGGACTCCTGATGTCGCCCGCAATTTCGGGCTACCAGGGAAAATCGGTTGAGCCGTTCCTTGCAAGGACGGAAGGCTTCGCAGGGTGGGGCAGGCGGTGCTCGCCTGCCCTCTATCCTGTTTATTCAGCGGGCTTGGTTCAGCGAGGACGGGCGGGCAGGCGAGCACCGCCTGCCCCACCTCGGGGCTCATCCCAAATTCCACGACATCAGGAGTTCGGCCAGGGGATTCAACAATACCGCGAACCTCCGTCACTTACTCTTCGCGCAGCGTTACCACGGGATCTAAACGGGCCGCGCGCCGCGCCGGTAAGTAGCCTGCAATACCGGCCACCAGCAGCAACACTCCGCTGGCGCCGGCCAATGTAAGTGGATCGCCGGGAGTCACTCCGAACAGCATACTCCGCACCAGCCGCGCGCATGCCAGCGACGCTCCCAGCCCCAGCGGCACCCCGACCACTACCAGGCCGGCAAGATCGCGCAGCATAAGTCGTAACACTCCCCGCCGCGTGGCTCCCAGCGCCAGGCGGATGGCCATCTCGTTCCGCCGGCGCGCCGCCCCGTAAGCCACTACGCCGTACAGCCCGGCGCTCGCCAACACCAGCGCCAGCAGGCCGAAGAAGGCTGCCAGTATCGCCACCAGGCGCTCCTGAATGAGCGCGGCGGCGATCTGCGCCGACAGGAAACGGAGTTGCAAAGCGATCCGCGGATCGGTAGCGCGCGCGGCTTCCTTCACCGCGCCGGCGATGCCGGATGGCGCGCCCGTGTACCGCAGTTCGTAGGCGCCGACCACGGGAGCCGGCGTCGGATCCTGGCTAATGGGCAAATAGATTGTGGCCGGCGGAACATCGCGAAGAGACCGGTACTTGGCATCCTGGACCAACCCTACCACTTGCACTGGAGACTCTTTCCGGCTGCCGTCGAAAGAGCCGGCGTAGTAGGTTTGGCCGATGGGACTGAGACCCGGGAAGAGTCGACGGGCCGCGGTCTCATTGACGATCGCCACGCGCGGCGACCCCTTGCTGTCGGCCTCCGCGAAGTCGCGGCCGCGGAGCACATGCGTGCGCAAGGTCTCAAAGTACCCCGGCGAGACCAGATTGAAATAAGTGTGAACATTCCTTCTGCCACCGCCCGCCACAGCCACGTTCACATCCCACTGCCAGGAGCCCCGTTCGATCGGAGTTATGGCCGCGCGCGCGGCGGAATGGACGCCAGGAATGGCGCGCAGGCGTACCAGCAGTTCCTCCGCCACCAAGCTCTGGCGTTCCGCGGAGTATTTTCCGGCGCGCAGATCCGGCTCGACCAGCAGGACGCCGTCGCTGCGGAAACCCAGATCCTGATGCGACAAGTTCCGCAAGGTGGCCACGAACAGGGCCGCCCCCACCAACAGGAGCAACGATAGCGCCACTTGTGCGACCACCAGCAGGCGGCCCAATGACCACCGTCCGCGCCGCTCGGTGAGTCCGCGCGCGCCTTGCTTGAGCGCCTCGGACGTGGCGCCGCGGGTCGCCTTCAGGGCCGGCGCGAGGCCGAACAGAATTCCCGTCAGAATGGCGGCCCCGGCCGTGAATGCTAAAACGCGCAGATCGGGCGAGAGATCGAGGAAGCGCGATTCCCCCGGTGCGGAGATGAGCGCGACAATCGCCGGGCCGCCCCAGCGCGCCAGAACGGCGCCGCAGGCCGCGCCCCCGAGCGACAGGACGACACTCTCGGTCAGCAGTTGCCGCACCAGGCGTCCGCGTCCCGCGCCCACCGCCAGCCGGATGGCGATTTCGCGCCGGCGTCCACTGGCCCGCGCCAGCAGCAGGTTGGCGATGTT
Organism: Bryobacterales bacterium; assembly: GCA_003164075.1. The sequence goes on from PLRZ01000135.1 coordinate 11,795, forward strand.
GACGCAGGCGATCAGCAGCACCAGTCCCACAATGCCCATCAGCAGCAGGAGCGACGCGCCGTACCGGTCCCGCAGTTGGGACAAGCCTGCGGCCGGCTTGAGGTCCAGCCGATCGGCCAGGAAACGCTGCCGGTGCTCTGGCGCATAATCGTTCCCCATGGCCGCCTGGAAAATCGCCGGCGAAAGCGCCCGAAGGCGCGCCGCCGCTTGTGGATGGCTCACGCCGGGCTTCAAACGTCCCATAACGGTCAGCCACCACATGCCGCGATTGTTGAGTGCCGGCCGGTCGGAGTCGATCAGCGCCTCGCTGGTGAGCGGTACGATCACGTCGAACGTATCGCCCACGTCCAATCCGAAGAAGCTCGGCGGAGTGACGCCGGCCACCTGAAACAGATGGCCGTTCAGCCGGACGGTGCGGCCGCCGATGTGCGGATCGCCGCCATACGCGCGCTGCCAGAATCCATAGCTGAGGACGGCCGCCGGTGTGGCGCCGGGCCGGTCGTCGTCAGGTATGAGCACGCGGCCGATTGCGGCCGGCACTCCCAACGTACGGAAATAATCGCCGCTCGCATAGATGCCCTGGACCGGCTTCTTTTCTCCGCCATCGGACAGGTCGAACGTCATCTCGGAGTATGCCAGCACGGAGGAGAAGACGTCCTGGCGGTCGCGGACCTTCTCCCATACGGGATAGGTGAAGCTGTCGTCTCCCTGGCGGAAGAGATGGCCCAACCGGCCGGGATCGCGCACCGGCAACGGCTTCATCACCACCGCATTCAGAATGCTGAAGATGGCCGTGTTGGCGCCGATTCCGAGAGCCAGCGAAAGCACCGCGACGGCCGCGAATGTGGGGCTTTGGCGCAGCGCGCGAAAGGCGTAGCGGGCGTCCTGCGCGAGGTCGCTCGACCAGCGCCAGATCCACTCGTCGCGGACCTCTTCCTTGATCTGTGCCGGCCCGCCGATGGCGAGCGTCGCGCGGCGGCGCGCCTCATCCGGCGGCAGCCCGGAACGCATCAGCTTCGCGATTTCGCGCTCCCGGTGGAAGGCCAGTTCTTCGTCGAGTTCGGCTTCGGCGGCGCGGCGGCGCCACAGGGATCGCAGTCGGTAGAGGAGGTCGCTGAACATAGCGGCCTCAGGCGTGGTCCAACAGCAGGCCGACGGCGAGGGACAACTGGCGCCAGGCGGCCTCGTCGGCCTGCAGTTGTTTCACGCCGGCGCGGGTCAGCGCGTAGTATTTGGCGCGCCGGTTATTTTCGGAGACGCCCCATTTAGGCTTGATCCAGCCTTTGCGCTCGCAGCGGTGCAGGGCGGGATACAGCGAGCCTTGTCGGATCCGGAGGGCTTCTTTGGAAATCTGCTGGATGCGCTCGGATATGGCCCAGCCGTGGAGCGGCTCGAGCGCCAGCGTTTTGAGAATGAGCAGATCGAGTGTGCCTTGCGGCAGGTCCATATCGCTCCCCTTTCGCTTCTACAAGGGAAAGCATAACGCAACTCCCGCGGCCACGGCAAGACTTTTGTTCAGGGGGCTTACTGCCGATTCCGATCAAAGCACCAGTGGACTAACGAATCGGCCAGACGCCCGTGGTTGGCGCGCAGTAAGTCATCCACCGCGAGCTTGTGAAATGCGAAGTCGATGGTCCCATCGGGCGACGCGGTGGCCAGCAGGTAGCCGTAGACGTTGGTCATCGACGTGGCGGGAGGCGCGCCCGCGGGGAGGCGATAACGCACTGCGCCGGCGGTCCCCACAATCCAGCCGGGGATCGCCTTGTCCTGCCAATAGGCCGTGCGGTAAACGTCCTGCATGAAGTAATGCGAATGGCTGGCCAGGATATAGACGTTCTTGTGCGCCGAGTTCTGGGCGTGCCACAGCGCCTCATAGACCTTGCGGCCGGAGGTCTGGCCCGTGGGCCAATCGTTCATGCTATGCTCGCCGCCGAAACTTCCGGGCAACGCCGCGTGCATCCCCACCACGATCGTGCGGATGGCGTCGGATGCCTCGTCGCGCTGCACCACGGCATTGAACCACTTAAGCTGCGCGTCGTCGAACTCATCGTGGGAGGCGTTGTCGAGCGCGATGAAATCGACGTTGCGATAGACCCAGTGGTAGTAGGTGTGAAGAGCGTGATCGGCAGGGTCGTCGGCCAGGCGCTGTTGGCGTAGCGCGGGCGTGGCAATCCAGTCGGCAAATTGCAGCAGGTAAGACTCGCGCGTGGCCGGCGGAATGGTTTCGTGATTGCCGGGAGTCAGATAGACGGGGAGCTTTCCAAACGGTGCAAGCTGATGCGCGATGAAGTCGGGCCAGGCGCCGGTTTCGTAGTCGATGATATTCAGCCGTGAAGGGGGCAGGTTCAACGCGGCAGGCGGCGCCAGATCCTCGTCGAAGGTGTAGATGGCGCGGAAATCGCCGAGGTGCCAATAGAAGCCGGCCCCGTCGTGCTGGACTCCCGCGGCGATGGCGGGCATCACGATGTCGCCGCAATTGCGGGAGTCGCCCGACACGGCGAAGGTCCAGCTTCCCGCCGGATTCTGCGCCCCGAGAGGCGCGGCAAGAGCGAAGGCCAACCACAGCTTTGTCATAAGAGCTTCAGTCTATCAGTCTATTTCGGGGACAGGCTACATAACCTCGAAATAGGCCGGACGATCGGTCGGCAAGCTCCTCGACGGTAATTTCGAGGTTATGTAGCCTGTCCCCGAAATCATCGGAGCAAGACCATTTCGCGCTGCACCTCGCCGGTCACCACCGCCTCGCCCTCGCCCACGTACATGTTGATTTCGTTGCGCACTCCGAAATCCGGGAGGTAAATGCCGGGTTCGATGGAGAAGCAGGTGAAGGGGCTGACGCGCCGCACGTCGTGGTTTTCGAAGTTGTCCATGTTGGCGCCGTTGCCGTGCACTTCCACGCCGATGGAGTGGCCCGTGCGATGCGTGAAGTACTCGCCGAACCCGGCCTTCTGGATGACGCCGCGGGTGGCATCGTCCACCTCATATCCGCACAGCGGTTGCCCGGCGGCAATGGCCGATTGCACCCGCTGAATGCCGGCATCGCGCGCGTCGCGGACGGTTTCGAATACGGTGCGCTGNNGCCAGTCGCCGCGCTGGATGGTGGAACTGGTGTCTTCCATGGGCTCGTAATGCGGATTGGAGGCGTTGGCGTTGACCCCCACGATGGGGCCGTGATCGGTGACCAGCCCTTCGGCGGCGAACCGCTCGCGGAAGAAGGTTTTTACCTCGAACTCGGTGAGGAACAGCCCGTTCGAGAGGCGCTCGCGGATCATGTCGAAGGCCTCGTTGCGGACGCGGTCGACGCGCCGGCCGGCTTCGAAGTGCATGTCGCGGGCTTCCGGGGTCCAGCGCGCTTCGAAGGTCTGAATGAGTTCGGCGGAGCTCACCACTTCCATGCCCAGGCTGCGGATCAGGTCGATGGTGCCGCCATCCACCATGGAGACGTAGGGGATGGCGCACATGGGCGAATACTGCATGGCGACCTTCTTCATGCCGGCCGTCAGGACGTGTAGCGCGTCCACCTGTTCGGTCCAACTGGAATAGGCGATGCGATCGCCGGGAAGCTCGCCCAGCGAATT
>PLRZ01000754.1 GCA_003164075.1 Bryobacterales bacterium
GCAGGGTGCTGCCCTTGATCCCGCCCAGAAAAGTCGCCGACCCTAAATCGGGCAGCTTCAGGTTCGCTTCACTGGTATTTTCCCCCGACTGCGCCAGCAGCGGTGCCGCGAGCAAAAGAGAGACTAAAACGGTGTAAAGCACGCGCAGGAACGACGCCGTTCGCGTGCGTACGGGGCGCTGCTCGACACAGAGCCTGTCCGTCATGGATGCCATGTAGTAGATTCCTCCCACTGGAAATTATGTCTGACCCCCACGAGTCGGGACTCGACTCGCCTCGGCGCGAGACGTTAGACAAGGGTACTGGAACTGCGACCGAACATCCAGTATAAGAGATATTCACATCGGAAAACAATGTAAGGCGGGGCGCGGGGTGCTNNGGTCGTTCAGAGACGCGCCTCCCGAAACCGTTTAAGCACCCCGGGGCGCGCCGCCGCTCACTCGCGGCAAATTCCGCGTTGGCTGCGGCGAATGAAGGCCACCAGGTGAAGCGTTTCGGAGGTCGGAATCCGACTCTCGATTTTCTGCAGCGCATCATCGAGCTTCAGGTTCGATTTGTACAGCAAGTGATAGGCCTGCTTGAGGATACTTACGTCGGGCGCCCTGTAGCCGGCGCGTTTCAGCCCCACCAGATTGAGCCCTTTGGGGGCGATCTGGAAGCCCGCGAAGGTGAAAAAAGGCGGGGCGTCGAGGTTGACCCTGGTATTGCCGCTGATCATGGCCAACTGCCCGATCTTGGAGAATTGATGCACCAGCACGCCCCCCGACAAAAAAGCCCGATCCTCCACTTCCACGTACCCGCCGAGCAGCACGCAACTGGCGATTACGGTGGCGTTACCGATTTTGCAGTTGTGAGCGATGTGGCCCGAAGTCATGATGAAATTGCCATTTCCGATCTCGGTGACCGATTCCGGTGGAGTGCCGCGGGAAATGGTGAAGTGCTCGCGGATCTTGTTGCCGTCGCCGATGCGCAAGTAGCTGCGCGCGCCGTTGAAGTTCTTGTCGAGCGGGTCGGTGCCGAGCACGGTTCCCGCGGAGATCTCATTATCGCGCCCGAGGGTGGTCCAGCGCTTGACGTAGACATAGGGTTCGAGCAGGCATCCGGGGCCGATGACCACGTCCTGTTCAATGACGCAGTACTCGCCGATACGGGCGCCGGGTCCGATGACGGCATCGGGGTGGATGCGGGCGGTGGGGGCGATTTGGGCGGAGGGATCGATGGGCATGCCGGGCTATTTTCGCGTCGCTTAAATCTTAGCCGATTTCGCCTGCGGCGCGCGGCCAATGAGCTACATTAGATGATTGCCCATCGGCATGAGTTATTCCGCGGGAATCGCCGTTCCGTTATTAGCTGCCGTCATCGGCGTCGCAGGCGCGGCGCTGGGATTGTGGCTCACGGGCCTGCGCCAACGCGTGCAGGTGGTGGTGCCCTTCAGCGCGGGCGTCCTGCTGGGAGTCGCTCTTTTCGGACTGCTTCCGGAACTGGCGTCGCAAGCCGGTTGGCTGGCGAGCGGCCTCCTGTTCGCCGCCGGATACGGGCTGCTCCTCGTCATCAACCGCTACGCCTACCCGGTCTGTCCTACCTGCGCGCACGATCACGACCACAACGCCTGCTCGAGCGAGCTCCACGGCTTCGCGGGACCGCTGATCGCCGCTTCCGCATTGCATGCCTTTCTGGATGGCTGGAGCATCGCCACGGTGCAATCCACCGCGCCATTGGGGCTGCGCGTGGCCGTTCCGCTGGCGGTGGTGCTGCACAAATTACCGGAAGGCATCGCGCTGGGGGGCATCCTGCGGGCGTCCATGGGCAGCCGCGGCAGAGCCATGGGATGGTGCGCGCTGGCTGAAGGCGCTACGCTGCTGGGCGGCGCGTTGGGGCTCATCATGGCGCCGCACCTGGGCACGCAATGGATCATGTACCCGCTGGGCATCACCGCCGGCTGGCTGTTTTACCTGGGCTATCACGCCGTCCACGAGGAGTGGAAGCGGCGCGGCGCGGCTCCGGCGTTCCTGTCGGCGCTGGTGGGCATGGTGGGCGCGGCGGTTATTCAGCGGGGCGCGGAGGCGCTGTTTCGGTAGCCGCGGCCAATTGATAAATCAGACTGAGAGGCGTGCGCGCCACCAGTTTGTATCGCGACAGCCATCCCTGCAATTCAGGGTACGCGTCGATGGCGAGCCGCGGGTTCGAGAGGCTCAGGCTATCGACCACAAAGGTTGGCCGCGACGCCGCGAACTCGCCGCGATTTTGCGCGGCCTGCTCCGGCAGGACGGCCAGGGTCTCGCGCAAATGCCGGTCCGCGGGAACGCCGGTGAGCGGTTGGGAGTCCCAATAGCGCGAGGCTGCCGGCAAGCGCGTATATACAAAGATGCCCGGCCGGTAACCCCACACGAACAGCGTGTCGCCGGGATGTTTCCGATGGTTCACCAGGGTGGCGGCGGCCTGGCTGTCGCGGTCGAGCGCGATGTCGGCCCACTGCGGCTGCCGTCCCGCAAGCTGGTCGTGGGCCAGGGTGAGGTAGCGCGGGCCGAAGCGGACCAGGGGAATCAGGAGCGCCGCGGCCAGCACGATGTGGCGCAGGCACTCCTGCCTGCCGGGTCGAGACTGACCCAAGGGGCACCCCCGACCCTCTTGCGCTGTCGGCGGCGGAAATCGAAGAGCGCCGAGATGAGTCTCGGCGCGGCAGGCAAGAGTGCCTGCGCCACGAGCCGCCAGCAACACCATTGGTGGGAGAATCTGCAAATAATATCGCGGGAAGAATCGCGCTCCCACCGCCACGCCCGCAAACGACACCGCGAGCCATCCCGCCAGCCAGTAGTTTTCGCGCTTCCGATTGGTCCACCAGAATGCCGCGGCGCCCAATGCCAGCGCGGCGTGGAATCCCAGCCAGTCCGCGGTGCGGTGAACGCCGTTTGCCCAAGGGTGGAGTTCCGGCGAACTGCGCGCATAGGCCGCGCTCCACTCCCAGACTTGCCGGAAATATTGCGGCAGCGCGCCCGCCGCGGCCAACCCCGCCACCACCACGACATTGGGGATCGCGAAGCCCAAGAAGAGCGCGGGCAGCGTTCGCCACGCCAGCAGGGCGCATGCCGCCAGCACGAAAACTCCCTTGGCGTGGAACAGAAACGCCGCGCCGCACCATAAGCCCGCCGCCAGCGGCTTGCCTTTCCACGCGCAGTGCATCGCGACGATGTGCGGCAACAGCATCAGGAAGTCGGGCGCCATGGGGAGCACCGCGGAAGGCAGGTCGAAGTTCAGGAAGAAGGCCATCAGTCCGGCGGCCAACATCGCTGCGCGACGGCTGCTAACGTCGCGCGCGAAGCGCCAGGTGGCCACCGATACCGCCAGCACATACAGTGCGTCGAAGAGCCGCAGCGGCCATCCCGCCAGCCCTCCCATGGCGGCATACAGCCACGCGGCCAGCGGCGGCTTGTCGTACCACAGGTCGCGATAGAGCAGCTTGCCGTGGAGCGTCTGAATGGCCGCGGCCATGTGGTAATCTTCATCCGCCCACAGAATGTGCGCATGGCACATCCGAAGCGCCAGCGTGACGGCAAAGAGCGCCGCGAAGAACAGCGCGCTGTTGCGGCGTTCCACGGTCACGGTCAGGCCTTCCGCGCCCGCAGGTGACAGCGGATGTCGAGCGCCGGGAAGATCCACGCGGCGTGCCGCTCATACCATTTCAGGGAGCGGCCGGCGAGGAAGCGGCCCATGTTATCGAGCACGAAATTGCCGCCGAAGGTGAGCCGGCATTCCACGATCTCGAAGCGGTAGGGCGACCCGGCGAAGGTCGGGAAATCGTTGCCGGTGAAATACTCGAAGCTGGCCGCCGCCAGGTGCCGGCGGTGCGTGGGGTCGACATACGAGTTGTGGGAACTGAAATGCGGCGTGGTAATGAAGACGTCCGCGCCATCCTGCGCCACGCGATACACCTCCGCCATGGCGCGCATGGGGTCTTCCAGATGCTCGATGACGTGCGACATGTGGATGCGCGAGAACTGGCGGTCTTCGAGGGGCCAGGGGTAGCGATCGAGATTCCATACGTGGTCGGCGGCGGAGTCCGCGGACATGTCGATGCCGACGGCGTCCGGTTCGATCTTGCGCTTCCCGCACCCGATATCCAAAGTCATCGTTATTAACGATAGCGCAGGACGGCCGCGAACTCGGAGGGTGCTTAAGCGACTTGGGGATTTCGTGGCTCAGGCACGGAATACGCTCCCTAACGGTCGCGGCTCTGTAACGAGTGCCCGCGTGTTTGCAATTAGTTACAGAGCCGGGCCCAGAGGGCGCCCCGTTAGGGAGCGTTTACCGGTGACGGACCTTCCCCAGATCGGTTACGCACCTGCCCCACCGGCAATGCCTTGCACCGTGTGGTAATCTATGCGCCATTATGAACACCAAAATCGTTGTGCGACGGATCGGGGTTCTCTCTTTGGCCAAGATTCAGGGCACGTTGTATGCCCTCCTTGGCTTGATTATTGGAGCGTTCGTTTCGCTCTTCGCGTTAGTGGGCGGCGCCCTCATGAATGCCCTGGGGAGCAGTTCCGGCAGCCAGTTCGGAATGCTGTTCGGGGCGGGCGCCATCATCGTGTTTCCGATCCTCTACGGAGTGCTCGGATTCATTATCGGGCTGATCATCGGCGGGTTGTACAACCTGGTTGCCGGCATGGTTGGCGGTATCGAGATCGAGGGCGTACAGACACAGTCCCAATGATTGGACTTCGAGGGGCCTTCGGCGCACAGCATCGAGTCCCCTCTTCCTGCTATAATCCGGTCCCAAAGGGTTTTTCATCTATGAACCGAAAATCCGTCTTCATTGCCGCGGCCGTTCTCTTGACGTTCGCGGCGCTCGCGTCCGCACAGACGCTGCCTCCGGGCGTTCAGAAAATGACTTCCATGGGCGGGATCACGGAGTACGATTTCCCCAATGGTTTGAAAGTCCTCCTCTATCCCGATTCCGCCGAACCCAAGATCACCGTCAACGTGACTTACCTGGTGGGCTCCCGTTTCGAAGGCTACGGCGAGACCGGCATGGCGCACCTGCTGGAACACCTGGATTTCATCGATACCACCAACGGCCGGCATATCAAAGAGGAACTGGTGGCCCACGGCGCCAACTGGAACGGCACCACTTCCGAGGACCGCACTAACTACTATGAGACGGTCAACGCCACCGACGAGAATCTGAAGTGGGCCCTCGGTCTGGAAACGGACCGCATGGTCAACGTCAAGTTCAGCAAAGAGATCCTCGACACGGAAATGACCGTGGTCCGCAATGAGCTGGAGCGCGGCGAGAATCAGCCCTCCTCCATTCTCAGCGAGCGCGTGGCCGCCACGGCCTATATCTGGCACAATTACGGCAAGTCCGTCATCGGCTCCAAGGAAGACCTGGAAGGCGTACCGTACACCCGTCCGGAGGCTTTCTATCACAAGTATTACCAGCCCGATAACGCCGTGCTGGTGATTACCGGCCGCATCGACGAATCGAAGACCCTGCAATTCGTGGCCGATTCCATGGGCAAGCTGCCCCGGCCCACGCGCAAACTGGAGGCCACTTACACCATCGAGCCGCCGCAGGATGGCGAACGCTTCGTGGCGCTGCGCCGGGTCGGTACCGGACAGAACGTCATCGTGGCTTACCATGCGGTATCGGCCGGCCATCCGGATTCGGCAGCCCTGCAGGTGCTCTCCGCCATTATGAACGGCAGCGGCGG
>PLRZ01000748.1 GCA_003164075.1 Bryobacterales bacterium
GCCGGATGGTTGTTGTGCTCGCTCAAATGGCCCAGCACCAGATTGTTGGTCGAGGAATCCAGGTCTTCGGCCAGATAATCGGCCATCACCTTGTTCGATAGATGGCCCACCCGGCTCATCACCCGCTNNGCAGCAGGTCCGTGCGCCGCAAGTGGAATTTGATGGATTCGGGGATGTAGCCCAAGTCGGTAACCACGCCGATGCGAACGCCCTGCGCCTCGAAGGCGAAGCCCACCGGATCGATGGCATCGTGCGGGATGCCGAAACTTTGCACCTCGATATCGCCGATTCGCAGTCGCGCTCCGGCTTGAAACGGCTCCAGGCGCGGCTGGCATTCGCCCCAATCGATGACCGGCGCGGTCAGCCGAGTCATGTAGATAGTGGCCTTGATATCCCTGTTGCGCGCCAGCACGGGCAGACCGGAGACATGGTCGGAGTGCTCGTGAGTGATGAGGATGGCGTCGAGACAGTCCAGCTTCTCGCCAATAGATGCCAAGCGCTTGCCGAGCTCACGCATGCTCAGGCCGGCGTCCAGCAGAATGCGCGTCTTGTCGGTGGCCAACAGGGCGGCGTTGCCGGAGCTGCCGCTGGCCAATACACAGAACTTGACGATAGCCGCCTCCCCTTGACCTTCCAGAATACAACGAAACCAGCGGGAACAAATTGTACTAGGTATGTTTTAGGCCGATATAGTGGCGGCATCTGCCCACCGTGACGGACGCTCCCGGTTGCCGGGCGGTAACTGCTTTGCTTTCATCGGTCGATTTACGGGTACCAAATTGCCACAGAAGCTGATATGAAGAGACTTCTGGGGCTATCCTTGTTGGCGGGGGCCATGTTGTACGCCGACACTCCGGCCGCGGACCCGGCCAGACAACTCTATGAAACCGGAATCCGGCAGACGCAAGAGGGGAAGTTGGAAGTTGCCCGCACTACCCTCGAGACCCTGGTGAATTCGTACCCCAAGCACCCGCTGGCGTTGCAGGCGAAAGGCGCCATCGACGCGACGCTTCTTTTCGAAGAGGGGCAAGCCCGCGCCAGGGCCGGCAAGTACGAGACCGCCCGCGTGGCCTTCGAGACTCTGATCGTGGTGTACCCGGAAAATCCGTTGGTGGAACGCGCCAAGTTGGGGCTCGCGACAATTGCGGAAAAAGAAAAGGGCAGCCGGACGGTGGTGAAGGCCATGGAATTCCGCGATGTCCGGGCGGTGCCGGTGGAAGAGATTCGCGCCGCCTTCGAGGCCCGCGAAGTGCGCCTCAGTATTGGCAAGCCATACCGGGCGAGGGACATGGAACAGGCCAAGGTGGCGCTCGAAGAGATCCTGGCGGAAAAAGGCGTGACGCATGTGCGCGTCGAGGCACAAACGCGCGCGGTTCCGCCGGACGCCGTCGACGTCATCTTCACGGTGGAGCGGCCGCGTGCGTCTCTGTTGCGGCCCTGGCGGTTGGCCATCGCCGGCTGGCATCGTGTGCTCGCCCGCGTCTGACGCTGGGCGAACCGTTTCCTTTCGATGGCGAGAGCTTCGNNGCCTGCCCCACCTGCGGGCTCACTACAAATTCCACGGCTTCAGGAGTTCTGAACCTATTCAATCGCAAGTTTATTTCTTAACAGCTCCTAAGAAGATTGCGCCGAGTTTGACACAGGCGAAGTAGCGGCGCACAGCAGCACCAGCGAGATCCACAACAGGTCGGCGATCAGCAGGTGAACCATCTGCATCCACACCGGCGCCTGCAGCAGGAAATTCACCAGGCCGGCCAGAAGCTGAATCCAAACCATGACGACCACCCGCAGCGAGGCCGCTTTGGCCGTCCGCAGGCGGCCGACGGCGTAATACGTGAGCCACGCTGCTACGGCGGCGGCTATCAGAGGATGCAGGCCGCGCAGGCGCAAAAGAACGCTGGAGGCCGGATTGAAATCCTGCGCCAGACCGGCAGCCAGCGTGGGGGCGGGGAAGAGCGTATCGCCCAATGCGGCGATGACGCCCGTGATTCCCAGCAACATCACAGCGCCCAGACTGATTGCCGCCATCCAGGCCGCCTTGCCGCCCAGACGCGGCGCCGGTTTGTCCATGCCCCACCAGGCGGTGAGCGCCAGGCAGGCCAGCAGCGTGAGAGTGTTCACCAGGTGAGTGGATTCGGTGTAAGCGTCGGCGTTCCGGGCCACGTGCTGCAACTTCACCAGAAGCGCGCCCAGCAGCGCCTCGGTCACTAGGAATACGGCGGAGAGCGTGGCGGCCAGGCGCACCGGATGGCGGCGGGGAAAGGCGCGAAAGGCCCAGATCAGCAGCCACGCAATCAGCGGGGTGTCCAGGCCGGTCATGGCGCGGTGGGTCCATTCAATGAGCGCGTGGATATTCGGCGATTGCGGCGTCACCGCACCGTTGCACAGCGGCCAGTGGTTGCCGCAGCCCGCGCCCGATCCGGTGGCCCGCACGTAAGCGCCCCACAATATTACCGCCAGGTTGTACGCAACTACGCTCCAGGCGAAGCGCGCGAAGGCCCGGTGGCGCGGCGCGCCGCCCGGCGACTCATCTTTGGGCATGGATGTCTTCCATTGTAGTCGGAACGCGGATTAAGGGGCCGCGAAACAATAAGCTGACCAAATGTCTCGAACGTGCGCAATCGCTCCCTCACGGTCCCTCACGGGGTGCCCTCTGGGNNGCGCGCGTGAGCAAGCGGTTGGGGCTGAGTGCACAGGATATTTCTTCGCGGCTCCTAATGCCGCGCGGGGGCGTCCGAAAAGAGATTCTGCCGGGTTGCCCGCAGGTAGTCCAGCTTGCGCTGCAAGTGGGTCCGCTCGGGGTAAGGGTAGATGGCGCCATTCTCGTTATCGCAGTCATCGGCGGGACGGCCGCTCAGATAGCAGGTGCGCCAACCGGTCTTCAATTCGAAAAGGGCGGCCATGTCCGCGGCGTCCGAGGAAGTAATGAAGAGCGACGGTATCAGCAGCACCAGCAGGACGGCCGGCAGATTGACGCGCCAGCGCGGCGGCCGGAATGCCAGGGCGCAGAAATACAGGCTCAGTACGGCGAGTTGCTCGTAGTTGGCGTATCGCGAAGTGTGCGCTTCCGGCAATCCGGTGCAGGTTCGGCCCAGCGTGGCAGCCGCGCAGAAGAGGATGGAATAAGCGCTCAATATGGCGAGCACAAGGTGCAGGGCCGGCCGTTCGCCGCCGCCTCTAAGAACCTGTTTCCAATTGACCACGGCGATGCCCGCCACCGCGGCCAGTACTATTCCGCCAACTAATGTGGACACAAAACCGGTACCGCGCATGCCGAACGGGGTGGCGAACATCAGACTCAGGAAGCGGAAATAATCCACCGGCGGGGCGGAGAACAGCGATGCGCAGCCGGAGGCACTCTGATTTCGATACCCCGCAAAAAAAGATGCCAGGCAGGCGACCGACACCACCATCCAGGACGCCGCTATCTTGTCGCGGTCCGCACGATACTGCGCCCACAGCAGCACCGGTGTCAGCAGCCCGATGAAGAACCCGAAGCCGGTATAGAGGATGAGGAAGTTGAGTAAGACGATCAGCGCATATTTCGCCCGCTTGCTCCGCCATGTCCACGCCACGCAGTACAGCACAATCAGCAGGACAGGGAGGACGCCGTGCGCGAGATTCACGGTGTTCCACAAGGCCTCCCATTGGGCCGGCGAGAAGGCGATCATGGGGATGGCCGCGTCGGTCCACTGGAGGGAACCGAACAAGCGGTACTTGAGATACAACATGGCCAGCCCGGCAATTACCACGATGCCGGTTACCAGAAATGCTTCGCCGCGGCTGTTCCACCGGAACAAGGGTTCCACCAGCGCCGCCAGTACGCCGCCCAAGCCCTGCCGGTGCGGCCCGTGCTGGAACCGGAAGATCTCCCAGAGGGAGTGATGCTCAAAAAGCGTGGCGTCGTTGAAGTCCCATTGGTCCCAGAAGAAGATATTGACTGCGTGGCTGGCGGTCAAACGGAAGAGCCGGAACGCCAAGGCGGCAAAGACGACCGCCACCAGCGCGTGACTGCTTCTGAATGCCGGAAGTTTCATTGCGATCGAACCGAGGTGGCGCAGACCCTCAGTCTGTCGCGCCCGCACTCAAGCGGCCAACATTGCTTTTGGCCGCTGTGCGGCAGCATGCAGATTACGGCACTTTTCCGCATCCCGCTTAGAATACCAAACCAGCCTGTAGGAAAAACCGGCCGAATGCCGTTGCGAATGTGGATAATTCCAACTATCCTGAGTGTTCCGCTATGCCCACCAAAACACCCATCACCGTCGCCCACGGCGACGGCATCGGCCCGGAGATTATGAACGCCACGCTTCAGATTCTGGAAGCGTCCGGCGCTCCTCTCGAGATTGAGACCATTGAGATTGGCGAAAAGGTCTATTTGCGCGGCAATACGTCCGGCATAGAGCCCAGTTCGTGGGAGTCGCTCCTGCGCACCAAAGTCTTTCTCAAAGCTCCCATTACCACCCCGCAAGGCGGCGGCTTCAAAAGTCTCAACGTGACCACCCGCAAGACGCTGGGACAGTATGCCAACGTGCGGCCGTGCGTCTCCTACCACCCCTTCATCGACACCAAGCACCCCAATATGGATGTGGTGATCGTGCGCGAGAACGAAGAAGACCTGTACGCCGGAATCGAATACCAGCTCACTCCGGAAGTGACTTCCTGCATCAAGCTGATCTCGCGGCCGGGCAGCGAGAAAATCATCCGCTACGCGTTCGAGTACGCCCGCCTGCACAATCGCAAGAAGGTCACCTGCTTCATGAAGGACAACATCATGAAGATGACCGACGGCCTGTTCCACAAGGTTTTCGATGAGATCGGCGCGCTCTATCCGGACATTCAGAAGGAAGTCTGGATCGTAGACATCGGAGCCGCCAAGATGGCCGATACGCCGGAAGCTTTCGACGTGATCGTGATGCCCAATTTGTATGGCGACATTCTCTCGGACGTGGCCGCGCAGATCGCCGGGTCCGTGGGGCTGGCCGGATCGGCGAATGTGGGCGAGCAGTGCGCCATGTTCGAAGCCATCCACGGCTCGGCGCCGCGGCGCGCGGGGCAGAACCTGGCCAACCCGTCGGGCCTGCTGCTGGGGGCGGTGCTGATGCTGGTGCATATCAACATGCCGGAGGCGGCGGAGAAAGTGCACAACGCCTGGCTGCGCACCATCGAAGACGGTATCCACACCTACGACGTTTTCACCGAGGGTGTAAGCACCCAGAAGGTGGGAACCAAGGAATTCGCCGCGGCGGTGATCGCGCGGCTGGGCCAGAAGCCCAACACCCTGAAGGCGGTCACGTATGCCAAGCGGAAGGAAGCGGCCGCACCGGTAGCTGCCGCGGCTGGCGCCAGCGTGGCCACCGAGTTGAAGGGTATCGACGTGTTCGTGTACTGGCCCTCGCGCAAGACCGACGAACTGGCCGAGGCTATCGGCAAGCTGACGGGCGAAGGGCTGACGCTGCAGATGATCGACAATCGCGGCGTGAAAGTCTGGCCCAACGGCAACGCCTGGACTTTCTGCACCGATAGCTACCGCTGCCGCTTCATGGCGGTGGGCACTGCCGACATGGGACAATTCGTGGCGTTGCTGGGGCGTGTGGCTGCCGCCGGCATCTCCATCGCCGCCACCCAGACGCTGAACACCTTCGGCGGGCAGGCCGGGTACACTCTGGCACAGGGGCAATAAAACATGAGTGACAGCGGCCCGCTGGTGGCCATTATTATGGGCAGCAAGTCGGACTGGGAGACCATGCGCCAGGCCGACGAGATGCTGACCCGCTTTGCCGTGGCGCACGAATGCCGCGTGCTTTCGGCCCATCGGACGCCGGTGGAGACGGCGGAATACGTGAGCCAGGCGGAAGGGCGCGGCATTGAGGTGATTGTCGCCGGGGCGGGAGGCGCCGCTCACCTGGCGGGTGTTTGCGCCGCCCATACGGTGCTGCCGGTGTTGGGCGTGCCCATGGAAAGCGCCTCGTTGAAGGGCCTGGACTCGTTGCTTTCGACGGTGCAGATGCCGGCGGGGATTCCCGTCGGCACGCTGGCCATTGGCGGGGCGGGGGCGCGCAACGCGGCGTTGCTGGCGGTGGCGATACTGGCCAACAGCCGGCCGGCGTTGAAGGAAAAGCTGCGGGAGTTTCGCCGGGAGCAAAGCCAGCGGGTGTTGCGCGAAACGGTGCCGTAGAGAGAGCTTCCAGCGGCCAGCTTTCAGCTTTCAGCTTGCGGATTTGCGGGCGGGGTGCCGCGGCATGCTTGGCTGGGTGCGTAACCGGTGAACGCTCCCTGACGGTCGCGGCTCTGCAACTAATTGCAAACACGCGGGCACTCGTTACAGAGCCGGGCCCAGAGGGCACCCCGTTAGGGAGCGTATTCCGCGCCTGTGTCACGAAATGCCCAAAACGGTCAGGCACCCTGCTTGGCTGAGAGCTGAGTGCTAAGAGCCAAAAGCTGTTATCATTAGGTAGAATTCACAAGGAGGACGAAAAACACCACATGGGACCTCTGGGAATGCCAGAAATGATGTTCATTATGGTTCTGGCCCTGGTTTTGTTCGGCCCCAAGAAGCTTCCGGAAATCGGCCGCACGGTGGGCCGAGCCATCAACGAATTCCGGCGCGCTTCGAGCGAATTGAAAACTACGTTCGAGCGTGAAATGCAGAACCTGGAGCAGGAAACGAATTCCATTAAAGAAATCGCTGCCCCGTATCAGTACGACGCCTATAACTACGACTATTCCGAATCCGGCAACACAACCTACGAGGGTTCTTACGGTACGGAAAGTTCCGACTCCTCTGCTGTCATCCCATACACTGCAAGCGCATCCGCAACTGAGGGCGCTGAGTCACCCGTTGCGCCGGAGGGCTCGATTGCCCGCGGCGCCGAAATGCCGTACCTGCCTGAACCGGGCGAAAGCACGCAATCAGCTTCCGCCGCGCCAGCCGATTCCCAGGATGCTCTGAGGCCCGATCTCAGCGCATTCCAGCCGGCTTCGGATTCGCACAGCGCCATTTCTACGACGTCCGAACACACTACATAAACGATGAGTTTACCTCTCGACCCGAAGGGAGCCGGTGCTTCCCGTACTGGCGCTATGTCTACGTCCGAGCCCGAGTCCGGCCTGGAAAGGCTCCGGAATCTCTTCGGTGGGGGGGGCAAGCCTCCCGGCCCGCCGGGAGCGCACTCCGAGGACGATCAGGAAGACGATGGCATGCTGCGCATGTCTTTCCTCGAGCATCTGGAGGAACTGCGTTCACGGATCATCAAGATCATCATTGGCGTTGGCGTCGCACTGGGGGTAAGCCTCACCTTCTGCGATCCCCTATGGCATTTCGTGGTGCAGCCAGCCAAGGCCGCGTTGCTTGCGAATGGGTATCCACCCACCCTGGCCCAGCACTCGCCCATGGAAGCCTTCAACGTGATCTGGTTCAAATTGCCGGTAGTCTGCTCCATTTTCATCGCTTCGCCCTGGGTGCTGTATCAGATCTGGGCTTTCATTTCTCCCGGACTTTATAAACGTGAGCGGCGTTGGGCTGTGCCGTTTGTGCTCGGTACCGCAGGCCTATTCATAATGGGTGGGCTGTTCGGATATTTCGTAGCTTTTCGGTACGGTCTGACCTTCCTGCTGGGGATCGGAGTTGGGAAAGACATCGTTACATACATCTCGGTGACGGAATATTTCGACATGTTCGTAAACGTCATCCTCGGCGTGGGCGCGGTTTTCGAACTCCCGGTGCTGATTTTCTTCCTCATACTATTGCGAATCGTGACTCCCGGCTTCCTCATCCGCCACAGCCGCTACGCCATACTGATTATTTTCATCATCGCCGCGGTGGTGACGCCTACGCCCGACATTTTCAATATGACGCTGTTTGCGTTGCCGATGCTGGTGCTGTATTACCTCGGCGTATTCCTGGGCTACCTCGTCATTCTGCATCGCGAAGGCCGCAGGTTCCCCTGGTACAACGTACTGAAGGTTACAGTCCCTCTACTACTCTTGGTCGCGGGTGGCTTATACATTGCCATTACTCATCACGTCCTCAGAGTGGTACCGCATTGGCCATTTTTAGTGCGCTGACGCGCATTTCAGTAGAATTAGCGTGTCTTTCCGGTGTAACATCGGAGGTATCCGCCTGTAAGTTTTGGGTGGACTACCACGGTGCAATGGATCTTAACANNGACTTATACGCCGAAAAGGAAAAGCTGGAACGCGTCATTGCCTCGCTGGAGGAACTCCAGAGGGCAGCGGCGGCCAATTCTCATGTGATGGGGCGCTCCAAGCGGCGCGGCCGGAAGTCCATGGGCTCCGAAGAACGCCAGGAGGTCTCTGAGCGAATGAAGAAGTACTGGGCGGAGCGCCGCGTAGGTCAGAAGAAAAAGCCCGGCGCGGACGCACAGATTGCTAACGGAAGTTAGTAGAGAGACTTACTTCTTGAAGTACCAGAGCCAGTAATACTGGGTATTCGTACCGTACTGGTATCGCAATTCAAATCCGCTTGATTCCGCCAGTTGACGCGCATCTTCGGGGCTGAAAGCCTGTCCGATCCAACTATCGTCCAGGTCCGGCTCCTCTGCAGTGTAACCTTGCACTTGAAACTTGAAGAGAGCGCCCGGCCGCAAAAGGCGATTTACTTCAGACAGATAACTTTCGATAACTGCCCGGCTGGGTATGTGCTGGAAAACCAGACAAGAGAAGGCAAAATCGAATTGCAACTCCCCGCCGATTCCCAACCTGTGCCACCAACGGCGGCGCACTACGGAAAGATCGCTGCCGTTATTGCAGAAAACGTGAGCGTTGGGGAACGGGGCCACGGCTTGGCGTGCCTGGCGGATCATGTGGCGGCTGATATCGACGGCATACACCTCGCCGAAGAATCGCGCCAGCGCCCGTGTGACGCGGCCGGCGCCGCAGCCGATTTCGAGGACCTTCATGGTCTTGGGATCCTTGCCCTGGCAAATGTTTCCGAGGTCGTTGAGGATCTGGTCCTTCAGTTCCCGCTCACCGGCTGCAAAGAATTCGTCGTCGGACCACTCTTTTTGCGCGGTGGCCACGTAGTAGCGGGCATTTTCAAGGGCCCGGCGGTTCCAATCGCGGCGCATGCGATGCAGTTGACGGCTGATATTCTTCCGCGTCATTTGCTATATTGTAATCGTAACCACGAGTGGGCGACTAGCTCAGCTGGGAGAGCGCTGCGTTCGCAATGCAGAGGTCGGGGGTTCGATCCCCCCGTCGTCCACCAAAATCCCCTCCAATTGATTTCACGCGGCATGTGACGCAGGAGTGCTATCGCTCCCCCACGGGCACCCGTCGACCGGGGATCCCAGGTGACCCGGGAAATGAACTGAGCCATTCCTTGCTCGGTGGGGCAAGTCGTGCTCACCGCCTTCTATCCTGTTATGGGCGGCGCCTGGTTCGGCGCGGGCTGGCAGTCGCGCACCGCCTGCCCCACCTCCGGGCTCACCGGAGATTTCACGACGTCGGGAGTTCGGAGACTGCATCTGACGCCACCGCCCATTCAACCGATCGTCTTCAGAATCAGTTCGCCGAAGAGCGTATTGGCCCAGGCGAACCATTTGCGCGTAAAGCGCGAGGCGTCGGCGCGCGAGAACGATTCGTGCATGAAACCCGTGCCGGCGTGCGTGGCCTTCAGTTCGGCCAGGCAGGCGGCAATCTCCTTTTGGTCACGGCTGGTCAGCGCGCGCGTGACGATGCCCAGCGGCCAGATCATACCCAGGCCGGAATGCGGACCGCCGAGACCTTCCCCCGCCGGGCCGCGATAGAAATACGGATTGTCGTCGCCCAGCACGAAGGCGCGCGTGCGCAGATACAGCGGATCGTCTGCCGCGCAGCAGCCCAGATACGGCAACGAGAGCAGGCTGGGCACATTGGCGTCGTCCTGGAAGAGTCGGTTGCCAAAGCCATCCACCTCGTAAGCGTAGATCTCCCCGTGGACGCCGTGGATCGCGCGGGCGTGCGTCTCCACTGCTTGCCGTACTTCGGCGGCCAGCGTCCGGCACTGGCCGGCGGAAGATTGGTCGCCCAGCACCGCCTCGTGGATTTCCGCGAGTTGGCCCAGCGCCGTGACCGCGAACAGGTTGGAGGGAATCAGGAAGGGGAAAACGCAAGCGTCGTCCGACGGTCGGAAGGCCGAATGGATCAGGCCGCAGGGCCNNTTACGATCAGCGCCGCCGCGGATCGCCAGTCCTGGTCGAAGCAGGCGGTGTCGCCCGTAGCCTTCCAATAGCCGTGCGCCAGGCGGACGGTGTAGCACAGGGAATCGATTTCCCATTTTCGCTCGTGCAACTCCGGCTTCATGCGCGTGTGGTCGTGGGACCATTCGCTCCCCGTCGGGCCGAAATTGAATGCGTTGGCGTAGGGGTCGAGGAGCACGCAGCGGGTCTGCCGATGCACCACGCCGGCCAGAAGGTCGCGCAGTTTCCCGTCGTCGCGGGCGAGCGGCAGGTACGGCCAGACCTGAGCCGTGGAATCGCGCAGCCACATGGCGTCGATATCGCCAGTGATGACGAACGTGTCGGGCTTGCCGTCGAGCGTCCCATAGCGAACCGTGGTGTCGAGCGTGTTGGGGAAGCAGTTCTCGAAGAGCCAGGCCAGTTCGGGATCGGCAAGGGCGGCCTTGACCTGTCTGATTTTGGCCTCGACGGCATTGCTGGTAAACTTGCGGTCGTCGAGCGGCGGGCGGCGCGATTCGAAGTCCGCGGCACGGGCGGGCACGGCGGCCAGCGCGGCGGCGGCCGATTGTAGAAACAGGCGGCGGGAAGACATAAGCTCTAGCGGCGGCCGGTGAAGGTCTTCAGCCGCAAACAAATTATCCCATTTCCCGGCCGCGAACGGACCCTGGGCGCAAGCGCGACAGGTGCTTAATCAGGCGCGGAATACGCTCCCTAACGGTCGCGGCTCTGTAACGAGTGCCCGCGTGTTTGCAATTAGTTACCGAGCCGGGCCCAGAGGGCACCCCGTAAGGGAGCGTTAGGCGCGCGCCGATTCCCCCGAAACGGTGACGCACCCGCAAGCGCGACAGGTGCGGACCGTACGTAGCTGAAAGCTGAAAGCGAATGCTCACTTCGCCTTTACCGGATCCGCCGGCCGCGTGGGCAGCTTCGGCGGACTCTCTTTCAGCTTCTTCATCAATTCCGCCACGCCGCGTTCCAATTGCGGGTCCTTGCCCTGAATCACCGACGCCGGGTCGTTGTCCACTTCGATATCGGGATCCACGCCGTGGCCCTCGATAATCCACTCGCCTTTGGCATTCGTGAAGCCGTATTCGGGCACATTCACATGGCCGCCATCGATCAACTGTCCATGATCGCCGATCCCCACTACGCCACCCCAACTCCGCTTGCCGATCAGCGGACCCAGGCCGGCGGCGCGGAACATCGCCGGGAAAATGTCGCCGTCGGAGGCCGAATTGCCGTCGAGGAGCGTCACCATGGGCCCCACGAAAGCCTCGGGATAGAGCGAGGGCTCGTCGACGGTGCGCCCGAACTGCGCGCCCAATACGCGTTTGCTCAACCGCTCGATCAGCATGCGCGAAACATTGCCGCCGCCATTGGCGCGGTCGTCGATAATCAGCGCGTCTTTGCGAATCTGCGGGTAGAACCATTTGATGAATTCGCCTATGCCGTCGGCGCCCATGTCGGGAACGTGGAGGTAGCCGATGCGTCCGCCCGACAATTCGTCCACGCGCCGGCGATTGGCCGCCACCCAATCGAAATACACCAGCTTCTGTTCGCTGGTGACGGGGCGGTAGACGATGGTGCGGGCGCCTTCCGTGGATGGAGTGGAGTTGACGCGCCATTCGACGGGGTTGTCCGCGGCATTGCGCAGCAGACGGTAAGGATCGTCCTTGCCGGTCAGATCGTGACCGTTGATCGATAGCACGTAATCGCCCACCTTGACGTCCACGCCGATCTCCGTCAGCGGAGAGCGGTACTCCTCCTCCTCGTTCTGGCCCTGGAAGATCTTGGCGATGCGGAAACGGTTGGACGCCCGGTCGAGTTCGAAGCGCGCGCCCGGCAACGCCACGCGCGGCCGCGGCGGAATCTGATAATCGCCACCGTCGATGTAGGCATGCTGCACGGTGAGCTCGGCGATCATCTCGCTAATGATGTAGTTGACGTCGGTACGATGGGCGGCGTACTGCAACAGCGGCTGGTACTGTTTGCGCAGTCCGTCCCAGTCGAAGCCGTGCATGTTGGAAACGTAAAAGAAGTCGCGATAGCGCCGCCAGACTTCGTTGAAGATCTCGGTCCATTCCTCGGCGGGCACGCGGTCGACGTACAGGCCCGCGGTAGAGACAGCTTTCTTGCCGGCAGCGCCGGTGGGACTGGCGTCCATCAGCGAGAAGCCCGACGATTGGCGGACCAGCAGCTTGTTGCCGTCGTTCGAAAGGGCCGCGCCGGACATGTCGTCCATCACGGTCGACTCTTTGCGGTCCTTTAGGGAGAACATCCGCAACGACATTTTGGTTTCCGGCTCGCGTCCATAATACCCGGTCCCGTAGACTTCGTAGAGCAGATAGCCGCTCTTCGCGGCGAGGCCGGAGTAGTTGCCGGCTTCCAGGGGAACGCGCGCCACGCGGTGCTCCATGCCGTCGAAATCGATCTTCAGGCCGGCCGGCTTCTCGTCTTTCTTGGCGTCTTTGGCCGCAGGATCGGGCTCCTTCACCACCGCCGCTTCATCGCTCTCCGGCGGGAAGGGATGCTTCACGTCCGGGCGCAGCGCGATGGCATAGATCCCGGTTTCCCGCGTGGTGGCGTAATCGAATTCGCGATTGGAAACGATGGGGGCGAATTCGTGGTCGGCGAGAAAGTACAGGTAGTTGCCATCGGGATCCCAGGCCGGCTCCCCGGCATTGAAATTCTCACTGCTGACATGGTGCAACTGGCCGTCGGGACTAGCGATATACAGCGACGAGAAGCCGTTCGAGCTGTTCATGCTGAACGCCAGGAAGTTGCCCCGCGGCGACCAGGTGTAATCGGCGATTCCGCCCTTGGTATCGTGCGCGATCTCCTTCACCTTGCGGTCGGCGACGGTGACCTCGAGCAGTCTCCCGTCCTTATCGGTGAACACGATGCTCTTGCCGTCGGGCGACCATTTGGGCCGGTACAGCATTCCCTTTTCGCCGTTGGTGATCTGTTCGGCCGGGCCGGAGCCATCCTGCGGGACCACCCAGATTTCCTCCTCGCCGGTCTTATCGGAAATGAAAGCGATCTTGGATCCATCGGGCGACCAAGCGGGCCACTTGTCGTGCGCGCCCGAGCTGCCGGTGAGATTGCGCACCGGCCCCTTCTCGATCGGCACGCTGAAGATATCGCCGCGCGCCGCGAACACCGCGCGCTCGCCCTTGGGACTGAGCCCGAACTGTTCGATCAGGTTGCCGGCGCTGACGCGGCTGGGCCGGCGCGCCACTCCATCGCTCGGTACGGTGATGGAAATCGGCGTGATTTTGCGCGATTTCAGATCGAAGATTTGCAGCTCGCCATTCAGCTCATAGACGATGCGCGATTCGCGGTCGGAGCTGGGCCAGCGCAGGTCGTAGGTCTTGTTGGCGGTGAGCTGGCTGGTCTTGCCGCTCGAGACATCGTAGCCGTAGAGGTTGAAATGGCCATCCTTGTCGGAATCGAAATAGATGGTGTTGCCCACCCACAGAGGGTCGCGGCTGGCGCGGTCGCCTTCGCTGATCTTTTTGGCCTCGTGCGTCTCCACGTCGAAGATATAAAGTTGATTGGCCTGGCCGCCGCCGTAGCGCTTCTCGGTGCGGAAATCGCGCGCCTGCGGGGAGTAGACGATGCGGTTTCCGGCGGGCGAAAAGGCCCCCGCGCCCGAATTCGGCATGGGGAGCGGCTCCGAAGGCCCACCGTCCATGGAGACGGTATAGAGCCGGCTGAAACCGTTGAACCAGCCGTCGCGCAGGGAGCGGAAAACGATGCGCTTGCCGTCGTTAGTCCAACCGTAGACCTGGTTATCGTAGCCCCAGCGGGGCGCCATAGGCCCGCGCGCCGGGTAGAACGTGAGTTGCCGCGGCTCACCGCCCGTGGAAGGCATCACGTAGACCTGCTCATCGCCATCGTACTGACCGGTGAAGGCGATCCATTTGCCGTCGGGCGAGAATTTGGCGAACAGTTCCAGGCCCGGATGGGCGGTGAGCCGCGTGGCCGTGCCGCCAGCCGCGGAGGCGCTCCACAGGTCGCCGCCATAGGTGAAGACCACCTGATTGCCGTGGATATCGGGAAAGCGCAGCAGCTTGGTTTGCGCCTGCGCGGAAAGAAGAAAGGCCGCGGCGGTAAGCGCCGTGCAAAGGAGGCGTTTGAGCATAGATCCTCGGGTGTAGACGGACTCGAAACGCATAGGATAGCCCATATTCCGTTTCGGGGACATGGTCGATATCGACGTCCCGCCACCTGCCCGTGGACGGTTGCCCGCGTGTCTCCAGCCGACTGGGCCGAGACACCGAACTCCTGATGGCGTGGAATTTGGGATGAGCCGAGAGGTGGGGCAGGCGGTGCTCGCCTGCCCGCGCGCGCCGAATTGGGCTCGGTGCTCGAATAGGATCGAGGGCAGGCGAGCACCGCCTGGCCCACCCGCGAAGCTCTCGCCATCGAAAGGAATGGCTCAGCCCATTTTCCCCGGCAGAAACCAACTCCCCGCCGTAAGCCAACAGCTTCAAAGAATATATCGGCTCAGATCCTGATCTTTGA
>PLRZ01000095.1:0-4712 GCA_003164075.1 Bryobacterales bacterium
GGCGGGCCTTGGCGCGCATTTCGGCAAGGGAGATGCCGGCGGAGTCGTCGATGAAGATGCGTGCGTCCACCAGCTGGCTCAGCGCAGTCTGCAGTTTCTCCTGCTCGACGCGTCCGAAAAACCCCTTCTGGATTTTTTGCTGATCTACGCTCGCTTGAGATGCCAACATGCGGCGTAGGAGGGATTCGCGACTCATTTCCAGGCTAAAGATGGCCACAACCGAAGCGTAGCGGAGAGCGGCGTTCTCCGCGATGTTGATGGCCAGTGCTGTTTTTCCCATGGAGGGCCGGGCGGCGATGATAATGAGCTCGCCTTTTTGCAGTCCGCTGGTCATGCGGTCGAACTCGGTAAAGTCGGTGGCCAGCCCAGTAACCTCGCGGCTTTCCTTGTATAGATTGTCAATCGT
The DNA here is from genome assembly GCA_003164075.1 of Bryobacterales bacterium. The sequence continues at coordinate 407 of PLRZ01000095.1, forward strand.
CTGGAAGGAGTTCTGGACGATCTGGTCCAACGACTGGAAGCCGCCGGTGAGGCCCTTTTCGCTCACCTCCATCAGTTGCGCTTCGGCCGCGCCCAGCACCTCCAGAGCCGTCTCGCCCTGGTCGGCGGCGCNNCCGGGCGGCGCGGCAAACCCTCCGTCAGGCTGGCCAGGTAAGCCACGCCGCCGATGGCGTCCCGCTCCTTGTAGCGGTCCAGTTCGGCGGCCAGGGTGACGATGTCCACGGCGCGCTGGGCGTTCATCAACTCGGTCATGCGCAAGAAGATGCGACGATGCGAGTCGAGAGAAAAATCCTCTGAATCCAGCCTTTCAGCGGCCTCGGCATGAGCTGCGTTGTCCAGCAGAATGGCGCCGAGAATCGTCTTTTCGGCGTCCACATTGGCCGGCAGGCCGGCGTCAAAAGCGAGATTGGGAAGCGTGGCCATGTTTTTCAACCTATCACCCGCGGAAGCTGTGGCGCAGCGTGTGAATGTGGACAAATAGGCGCAATTTCGCCGGCGCTCCCATCCGTGTGCGCAGATGCAAGAAACGGTTGAAGATAGATCATCCCTGGCCGAAAGCAAGGCTGGATGATTCCCCTCCCGCGCTGATAAGATCAGCAACAATGACCGCCGAAGAGATCAAGTCGCTGCTCGATCTGGAGCCGCTCACCTTTGAGGGCGGCTTCTACCGCCGCACATTTGTCTCCAGCGCAGCAGTCGAGTTCCAGCGCGGCTCGCGGCCCGCCGGCACGGCGATCTACTATCTGCTGGAACGGGGCAGTGTTTCCGAGATGCACCAGTTGGAATCCAACGAAATCTACCATTTCTATCTCGGCGATCCCGTCGAAATGCTGCAATTATTCCCCGATGGGCGTTCCGCGCTTTTCACTCTTGGGTCGGATTTGGCGGCGGGGCAACAAGTGCAACTCACCGTCCCCGCCGGTGTCTGGCAGGGCGCGCGCTTGGTTGGGGACGGCGAGTTTGCGCTGCTCGGCTGCACTGTAACTCCCGGCTTCGACGTTGCCGATTACAAGAGCGGAAGTTATGCCGAGTTAGTGAAGAAATGGCCCGCAGAAGCGGAACGGATCAGAGAGTTGACGCGAAGCTAAGATCATCTCCGCTCGCGAAAGAAGCTGCGCAGCAACTCGGCTGACTCAACGGCGAGAATGCCTTGCTCCACTTGCATCTGGTGGTTGAGTTGGGGATGATTAAGTACCGCGAGCACAGAGCCTGCAGCGCCCGCCTTGGGATCGGCCGCGGCAAAGACCAACTTATCCAGCCGCGCATGAATCATCGCTCCGGCGCACATCGCGCACGGCTCCAGAGTTACATAGAGCGTACAGCCCATCAGCCGATAATTGCCGATGATTGCAGCCGCCGCGCGCATCGCCACAATCTCCGCGTGAGCCGTGGGGTCCACGTCGCGCAGCACACGATTCTGCCCGCTTGCAATGACAACTCCCTCGCGCGCAACCACAGCGCCAATCGGCACTTCGCCCGCCTTCGCCGCTAGGCAGGCTTCATCAAGCGCTTCCAGCATGAAATCGATCTCGGTCATGGATTGTATGTTATACCGCCTCCGGCTGCTGCTGGGTCATGCAGTGCAGTGTACCTAGGCCCCAAACTAAGTCCACCGAGTGAATGCCGATCACTTCGCGACCGGGAAATACATCAGCCAAAATGTTCAACACCACGCGGTCGTTGGCATCGTGAAAGGTGGGAACCAGCACCAATCCATTGGCGATATAGAAGTTTGCGTAACTTGCTGGAAGCCTCTGCCCGCGAAAGATCACAGGGCGCGGCATCGGCAGTTCAACTAACTCGAATTGCTTGCCATCGAGAGTGCGCGCGACCTTGAGTCGGGCAAGATTATCGACCAAAGTCGCATGATTCGGGTCGTGTGTATTCGGCTCGACGGCAGCTACTATCGTCGTGGGAGTTACAAAGCGAGCTATATCGTCGATGTGGCCGTGGGTGTCGTCGCCAACAATGCCGCGATTGAGCCAGATCACTTGGTCGATGCCAAGATACTCGTGAAAGGCCCTCTCCAGTTGCTCACGGCTGACGCCGGGATTGCGCTGCTGCACCTCGCTCAGCAGGCACTCCTCGGTGCTCAGCAACAGGCCGGCGCCATTGACGTCGATACTGCCGCCTTCGAGCACCATCTCGGGCTGGAACAGCGTCAGTCCCAGGTGTTTCGCCAGTGTGCCGGGCACCAGGACGTCCTTGCGCCAATCGTCATATTTGGCCCACGCATTGAAGCGCCAGCCGGTGAGCGCCACTTCGCCGCGGCGATCTTTCACGAAGATCGGACCGAAGTCGCGCGTCCAGACGCGGTTCGTGGAGCACGGGAAAAACTCCACCGCTTCCATCGCCGCGCTGGCCTTGCGCAGTACTCCGCGGGCGCGCGCTTCCTCCGCGGCGCCCGCCACCAGGATGCGCACTTTCTCCACGCGGCTGAGCTTGCGCACGATCTCGGCATACACCCACGGGATGGGCGCAAAGCGGCCGGGCCAGTCGTTGGCATTGTGCGGCCAGGCGATCCAGGTGGCCTCATGCGGCTCCCATTCCGCGGGCATGCGGAAGCCGCGCTGGTGCGGAGTCGCTGTCTTCAATCGATCACCCGGCTCAAGATGGGACCGTAGGCGTCGATGCGCCGGTCGCGCAGGAACGGCCAGTTGCGGCGCGTGTCATCGATCGAGCGCGGGTCGCACTCCACTATCAGAATCTCTTCGGCATCGTGGGACGCTTCGGCCATCAGTTGGCCGTGGGTATCGCAGACGAACGATCCGCCCCAGAATTCAATTCCCTTTTCGGGCGGACCCTCATACCCCACGCGGTTCACCGACGCGACATACACCCCGTTGGCAATGGCATGCGAGCGTTGAATGGTCCGCCAGGAGTCGTGCTGCGCCCGGCCGAATTCCCGCTTCTCCGAAGGATGCCATCCGATGGCGGTGGGGTAAAAGAGGATCTGCGCGCCGCCCAGCGCGGCCAGGCGCGCGGCTTCGGGATACCACTGGTCCCAGCAGATCAGCGGGGCGATGCGCGCGTAGCGCGTGCTGAAGCAGCGGAAGCCCAGGTCGCCGGGGGTGAAGTAATATTTCTCGAAATACAGCGGATCGTCGGGGATGTGCANNGCGTGAAACTCTCGCTGGTGGGGCCGGGGATGGTCTCGGCGAGATCGAACAGTTCGGCGCGCTCCTCGCGGCAGAAATATTGCGAGCGGAAGAGTTCCTGCACGCAGATAATTTGCGCGCCTTTCCCGGCGGCGTCGCGGATGCGCCACTCGGCTTTTGCCAGATTCTCGTTGGGGTCCACGCCGCAGGCCATCTGGACCAGGCCCACGCGGAATTTTGCCAAATGCACAAAACCATTGTACCGGCGTATGATTGCTATTGAGCTACCGAGCGCTGGTCCTCTTCGATATCGACGGCACCCTCACGCGGCGTGCCGGTCCCCATCACCGCGACGCGCTGGCCGCGGGTATCCGCCGCGTCACCGGTCTCGAAACTACCACCGACGGAATCCCCGTACAAGGCATGCTCGACCCCGTCATCCTGGCGACTATGATGCGGCGCGCCGGGGTGAAGGCGGCCGAGGTGCGTGAGGCCATGCCCGCGGTGATGCGCGCGGCGGAGCGCTACTATCTGCGGGTCTGTCCGGAACTGCGCGATAAGCATTGTCCCGGCGTGGAGCCGCTGCTCGAACGGCTGACGCGGCGGAATGTTCTACTGGCGCTGGTCACCGGAAATCTGACGCGCATCGGCTGGCGCAAACTGGAACGGGCCGGTCTGCGCGATTATTTCCGCTTCGGCGCTTTCGGCGAGATGGCCAAGACACGCACCGGTCTGGCGAAGCTGGCGATTCGGCAGGCGCGCCGCGAGAAGTCGATCGCGCGCGACGCGCCGATTTCGCTGATTGGCGATGCGACGTCGGATGTGATCGCGGCGCTGGCCAACGGCATTCGGGCGATCTCGGTGCAGACGGGAATCACGCCGGTGGAGGAGTTGCGGCGTGAGGGCCCGGATATCTTGCTGAAGGATTTGCGGGAGTTGAGGCTGTGGATGGTGGAGACGCGGGTGGATCGTGGCGCGAAATAGGGCTAGTCCGTTCCCCCGAGGTTGAGATCCAGTAACTGCCTGGCTGTCAAAATCCAGGTACCCTTCCACGACGTCGGAAAATGCTTGATGTCCGGTTACCAGATAGTCTGCGCCGGCGGCCTGAGCGCATTCGAGGAGCATATCGTCGTCCGGGTCGGAACAGGCTCAGAACTCCTGATGTCGTGGAATTGGGTTGAGCCGGGG
>PLRZ01000095.1:4733-16474 GCA_003164075.1 Bryobacterales bacterium
TGCGGACGACATCAGGAGTCCAGAGGCTCGTGCGGTTTCCGTGGGACGAACCCAAAGGCTGTTCTGGCGGATAGCACGGAGCGTACCTGATATGATCGCCGCACTTCGCCGAAACTTCGGGCGGCTAATGACTTCTTCGTACTCCGCGTAAACGGGCCCGCTGACGCATAGTTGAAATGAGCCGCTAAGGGCCAGCACGAGGACCTGCGCCGGAGGTCCGAGAGGCTGGAGCAATGCCGAGACAACGATGTTCGTATCGAGAACGACCCGGATCATGAGCCCGTTAGCGAACGGTCTTCACGCCGGGCTTTCCGGGCCGCGGCAATCTCCGCGTCAATCTCTTCGATGGAAAGCCGATCCAGTCCAGCTTGCTGGGAACTCGCCCATGACTGCCGAAGCCACTCAGGCACGAGGTCGTGCTCGATCACCTGGAGGGCATATTCTTCTGTTGAAAGACCCCTGGCGCGCGCCTTGGCAGCGAGAACCGCGGTCTTTTCGTCCGGAAGATTGATAGTCAGAGTCATGAAATCCCCNNGAAACTCACTTCAAATGGCAAAGACCGCTTGCTTGCGCGCGCGGCTCGGAAAACGCGCGATGATTCCACGGGACTTGTTACTGAGCCGGGCCCAGAGGGCACCCCCGCCAGGGAGCGGTCTTGCCGTTACGAGTCGGAGTTTCGCGACAGAAACCAGCTATCCCGGGGCAGGAAATCCAGGAACCGGCCGAAGAGTATCTTGGAGGGAGCAAATGTCCAAATCGGTTTCGATGATCGGAATCGATCCCGGAGAACTACGCTGGGTCCGCATGTTGCTGTTCCTCCTGCGACACCCCGATCCCCTCATATCTGAGATGGCTCGCCAGACGCTGGTATATCTTGTGAAAAACGCACATGAACAGGCGGAACCAGGGACCCAACCGCTCAACCACGCGGGCTGAAACGCCGCGGGTTTACTGAGGCGCGGCGTTGGCGAAGTAGTACTGCCGGGCTTGCACGCGCACCGAATTCGCCGGCAAGGTGGGAATCTCCACTTTGATTCGCCTCTTGTCGCGGTATGCGGTCGCCGGGTCGATATCCGGCACGTAGCGCAGAATGTACTGCGTGGTAATCTCGCCTTGTAGCGCCATTACCGATTTGTTGACCGCCTGAGCAATCGCCGAGGTGTATCCGCCGGTGCCCACGTGCAGCGCGTAGTTGCCTTCATCCGAAGGCGTCGACAGGTAGCCCGATACGTCGGTGTAGGGATTGCTCAGCGGATATTCCACGTGCCCGCCAGTCTCTTTCGCCAACCGCTCCAGGTTGTCGGAATCGTCCGTCGAAGCTCCGAACGCCACCGTGCTTACGCCGTAGACCGTTACCAGGTTGCGCTGCGCCAACTCGATCGCCTGGTCCAGCGTGTAATCGCTCGCGGTGTCGTGCCCATCCCCGACGATGATGATCACCCGCCGTGGCTGGTAGGGCTCTCCGGGCACCAGTGTCCGATCGGTGCACGCCATGCGGATGGCATTATAGAGGGCTGCGCCGCCGCCTGGCTTCATGCGGTCTACCCGGTCCGTAAGCTTGTCCGGATCGAAGGTCGTGTTCACTTCGAGTTGCTCTTTGGTGCTGTAAGAAATCAGGTATCCGGTGTAATTGGGGTCGTTGGGCAACAACCCCCAGATCATTTCCTTGGTGGCGTCCTTGAACTTGTCCCAGTGGCTCAAATTGCCGCTGCTCATGTCCACCAGGAATCCAATCACGGTATGTTGCCGGGTGCCTGGCGTATCGTGGAAGAAGTACGTAATCTTCTGCGTCCGTCCCTCGTCCTGAATGCGAAAATCCTTCTCCTGCAGGTTGGACACGAAGCGGCCCTTATCGTCGGTGACGGTCACCGGCAGAATGACTTCCTGGGTTCCGCCCTTGAACAGCCGCGGCGGCTGGAGCGCCGGTTGCGCCGGTTGTGGCGGCGGCTGTTGACTCTTCTGTTGAGTCTGTTGAGGAACCGCGGGGATCGAAAGGAGAAGCCCGCAAAGCAAAACGGCCACCGTAGAGCGAGTCATGATTATTACCTGCGTTGGCTCTATTCTAACCTGTAGACGGACGAGTTTGCGTTCACCCCGGCCGGAGAGGCCCGGCGACAGAGTTCCAATTCCGGCGCCATACCCGCAATTTCGGGCTGCCAGGGAAAATGGGTTGAGCCCTTCCTTGCAAGGACGGAAGGTCTCGCCTGCGGGCTCACTGCAAATTCCACGACACCAGGAGTTCTGAATTTGGAACGGCAAAATGAACCGCAGAGACGCTGCGACACGGAGGCAGAACAAAGAAAACGCCGGAGAGCGCAGAGAGGGCAGAGGGCGCGGAGGTGAGACCCCGACATCCTGATGTCACCCGGTATTCTGGAACTGCCGAGGAATCGGACTGAGCCGCCGCTTCGCAAAAAACAAATTTAGCCACGGATGAACACGTGAAGAAAAACCCTTCTTTTTTGGTCTTTCTATCTGTGTTCATCGGTGTTTATCGGTGGCCAATAATNNCTCATTCCACGACATCAGGAGTTCGGAGTCTCGGCGCGGCAGGCATGAGTGCCGGCGCTACGTCCCCGACCAGCGGCTTCAACCGAACACCGCGAGGTCCTGGAAAAGGCCGGGCGCGGACAGGAAGGGAACGTTGAAGGGGAGACGCTCAGCGCAAGAGTCCGCGCAATCCGGGCCGCTCCCGGTCAGTTTTGAACGGACATCGGAAGAAAGCTCGCAACCTTCGAGATTACCGCTTCCGGCTCGGCCCTCAATCGATCCTCATCGTTCCCGCTCCACAACAGGTGGATCAGGCGCGCCGCCAATTCGTGCGAACAGATACAGTCGGCTTCCGTGAGAACCTCCTCGCGCGTCTTACCCTGCCAGGCGAACTCCACACGTACCGGTTCGCAGTCCTCCGAGACCCACGTGCCATGCATGTCGGTGAACTCGAGCGGGTCGTCGCTGCCCGGGATCGCCACGCGAATCCTGTTCTCCGTCCGTGCCAGAAGAAAAGCTTCCGTCCTGCTGCCGTCTGCGTATATGAGAGTCATCCGGTTCACCGCCTCCAGCACCAGAATGCAACTTCCGCCGCGCAACTACCAGTGCCCTCTGTACTTTGGGCGTACCGTGACCGGCCAAACCAGCCTGGGGGGGACTCTCATAACATTGGATATACTGCGCTATTCCGGTCTTCGGACCCTTTTGTACTAGAGCCGCACGGTACTCCGGCCCGGTTTTCGGGACTACCCCGTCCGCCCGAATCGTGCGATAACTACGGAGGGAACTCGCGAACATGAAATTCCGCCAATTCGCTTTGTGCTGCGAGTGCGGGTTGATCCCCACCCGCATCCGGCAGGTGGGGCTGTCCACCGAACATCAACTGGTGATTCACTGGTGGTGCATGGGTTGCCGCAAAGCCATGTACGTGGTTAAGGATCTTGCCGAATGTTGGGAAGAGTGTCCCAAACCGGAGGAGGACGGCATCGCTACGGCGCCCGCCTGCGATCCGGAGCGGCAACGGGGCGACGCCAACTTTCTGCATCGCCTGGGCATCTGTTATCCCGCCGAATCCGATGAGTCCTGATGTCTGCGATCATGTCCTGTAGTGCCCTCGGCCCGAACTACCGTCCTCGTCGCGCTGGCCGCACTCGGCGTTTCCTGCCATAGCGGACCGCCTACCGCCATCCATCCCTCGCTGGCCGCGCGTGTGCCCCGCGATGCCGTGATTCTGGCGGGCGTCAACCTGACAGGCGTGCGCGCCTCTCCGCTTCCTCAGCAACTTCCGCCCGCCGCCCTTGGGTTTCTCGAATCGCTGAGCGCAGCCGACTCCGTACTAGCCGCATCCGATGGCGCCCGGTATCTGGTGCTCACTCGCGGCTCCTTTCGCCAGGCGCGATCGGGCGCGACCTTGCTTGGGCCAGGATTGGCCGCGGCTGGATCTCCCGACTGGGTGCGCGCCGCCGCGTCTCCGCAACGCCAGGAAAACGCCGGAGTCAACGCTCTGCTGGACCGCGCCGAACCTCTCGCCGCAGCGGGCGATATCTGGATGGTGGCCGCGGGTAATGCCACTCTGCCTCTGACCGGCAATGGCGAGAATCTGAACCGCCTGCTGCACTCCACCGAATACACCACCCTGAGCATCCGGCTGACCGGCCAGATTGCGATCGAGGTAGTGGGANNATTACTCTGGGAGCCGCGGGCAGCGCGCGCCAACCGGCGCTCTCCGGTCTGCTGCGGCGCATTCGACTGACCCGCGAAGATCGCGCCGTTCATCTGACGCTGGTGGCGCAAGCGGCGGAGGTGAAGACCGCTTTTGGCTTTTAGCTGTTGGCTATTCGCTTTCACTGCTGACGCGCCCCCGAGTGAGGCGAGCTCTCTGGAAACTGCTCGTAAGTTCTTGACTCTTGGTGCGAGGTGGGGCAGGCGGTGCTCGCCTGCCCGCTATTCTGTTTGGGCAGCCGGCCTGGTTCAGCGCGGGCCGGCCGGCAGGCGAGCACCGCCTGCCCCACCTCGGATCGGATCTCTCGCGGCATGTCAAGAAACCGCTCCCTTGCGGGGTGCCCTCTGGGCCCGGCTCGGTAACAGTCGCGACCGATTCCACGGAACTTGCTACCGAGCCGCGCGCGCCAGCAAGCGGTCCTTGCCATTTGAAGTGAGTTTCGCGACAGAAAATATCTACGCTGCCCCCAACCCCATCCGCTGCTTCACCAGGCGGACCGTGTCGTTGGCGATTGGCGCCACCCGCTCAGCCCCCTCGCGCAGAATGCCGTTCAGGTAGCCCGGCTCCGAAACAATCTTGCGATACCGCTCTTGAAACGGCTCCAGATGCGCGATCGCCATATCGGCCACGCGCTTCTTCAAGTCGCCATACCGCATGCCGGTGAACTCGTTCTTGATGTCGTCGTCGCTGACGCCGGCGAAGGCCTGGTAGATGGAGAGAAGATTGAGCACTCCGGGGCCGGCGGTTTCCACATCCACCGCGGGATTGGAATCGGTAGTAGCGCGCATCACGATCTTGCGAATCTTGTCGGGAGGGTCGAGCAGCGCCACGGCATGGTTGGCGGCCGTTTCGGACTTGCTCATCTTCACCGACGGGTCGTCCAGCCCCATCACCCGCGCGCCCACCGCCGGCAAACTGGTGCCCGGAACCACAAATGTGTCGCCGTAGAGCGAATTAAATCGCTGGGCGATGTCGCGCGTCAGTTCCAGGTGTTGCGCCTGGTCTTCTCCCACCGGCACAATGCCCGCCTGGTACAACAGAATATCGGCGGCCATCAGCACGGGGTACTGCAGCAGTCCGTCGCTGACGGATTCCTGTTTGGCGGCCTTCACCTTGTATTGCGTCATGCGCTCGAGCCATCCCACTGGCGTGACGCAGGTCAACATCCACGCCAGTTCCGCGTGCGCGGGCACCGCCGATTGCACCATGATGGCGCACTCCTTGGGGTCGATGCCGGCCGCCAGGTAGACGGCGGCGATCTCCGCGATCTTGGCGCGCAACGGCGCCGGTTCCTGAAAAGCCGTAATGGCGTGCAGGTCCACGATGCAGAAAATGCATTCGTAGTCGTGCTGAATGTGCACCCAATTCTTGAGCGCGCCCAGGTAATTACCGATGTGCAAATTTCCGGTCGGCTGCATGCCGGAGAAGACTCGTGTTTTCATGGTAGGGAACGGAGGTAACTTTTATCGTAAGCAATTTTGAAGTGACTGTGGAGAAGCTGGTCTATGGCGGAGACGGTCTGGCCCGCCTGGATGGCCGGGTGCTCTTCGCGCCTTTCGTGCTGCCGGGCGAGCTGATTCGCGTGAAGACCGAACGGGAAAAGCCGGGCCTGATACACGCCCGGACCCTGAAAATACTGGAGCCTTCGGCCGACCGCGTCGCGGCGCCATGCCCGGTATTCGGGCGCTGCGGCGGTTGCCACTATCAGCACGCCGGGTACGCGCACCAACTTGCCGCCAAGCGCTCCATCCTGGAGGAAGAGCTGCGGCGCCTCGGCAAGATCGAGCCGCCCGCCGAGATTGCCGTGATCGCGGGCGAACCGTGGGGATACCGCAATCGCGTCCAGTTACAGGTGGAAAAAGGCCGGCTCGGCTATCTGGAAATGCGCTCGCACAAGATGTGCGATATCGTCCAATGTCCCATTGCATCGCCGAAAATCAACCAGACGATAGAAACCTTGAACCGCATGCTGCATGACCCGAAGTGGCCGCGGATGGTCAAGTCGCTGGAACTTTTCACCGACGAAACCAACGTGCAACTGAACCTGATTGAAACCGGCCGTCCAGTGGCGAAGCGGTTTTTCGAGTGGTGCGGCGAAAATATTCCCGGTCTGGTGGAAGGTACGCTGGATTACAACGGACAGTTTCGTGTGAGCCGCGGCTCTTTTTTCCAGGTGAACCGGTTTCTCCTGAACCAACTGGTGGAAGCGGCGATCGACGGCGCCGAGGGGGACTCGGCGTTCGATTTGTACGCAGGGGTGGGACTTTTTGCCCCGGCATTGGCCCGCAAATTCCGCCACGTGACAGCGGTGGAATCGGGCACGGGAGCCGTGCGGGACCTGCAATTCAATGCGGAACGCGCCGGTCTGGCCAACGTGCGGGCGGAAGCGCGCATGGTGGAAGAGTTCTTGCAAGAGCAGGAGCGGCCGGCGGATTTCGTCCTGCTGGACCCGCCTCGCGCGGGCCTGGGCAAGGCGGTGGTCCGGCGGCTGGCTGAATTGCAGCCGCGGCAGGTGGCCCTGGTGGCCTGCGATCCGGCGACTCTGGCACGCGATCTGGGCGGACTGGTGGCGGCCGGATACCGGCTGGAACGGATGGTTATGGTGGATCTGTTTCCGCAAACTTACCATCTGGAAGCAATCGTGCTCTTGAAACGCTCATAAGGTTCGCTACACTGAAACTATATTTCGACACAATGTCGTCTGAAATGGAGTAACCGTTGCGCACGTCACTAATCGGTATCACGGTTTCATTCTCTTTTTGGGCCTTTTCCGCCGCGGCGCAGACGCCGACCTTCACGGCAGCCTCGGTTGCGAATGCTGCTTCGATGGTCGCCGGTCCAATCGCTCCTGGCATGTTGGTGAACATCACCGGCTCGAACCTCGGGGATCCTTCGTTTTTCCGGAACTGCGCCAGCAGCACTCCCATCCCCACTACCTGCTCCGGCATCTCCGTGCTGGTGAACGGCACGCCTGCGCCGGTTCTCTATAATTCCGCCAGCCAGGTGACCTTCCAGGCGCCATTTAATATCGGCGGCAGCACCGCGACTATTCAGCTGACGTCGACTCTGAGCGGCCATACGATCCCGTCCAGCATGGTCACCGTGCCGGTGGCCCCCACTGCCCCCGGGCTCTACACGACTAATGGCGCGGGTACCGGTCTCGGTTACTATTCCTCCGAGGGCGGCCTGGTTTCCTCAATCTCCCAACCCGTCCAGCCGGGCTCCGTTGTGGTGCTGTTCGGAACCGGCTTCGGGGCCACCAGTCCCGCGGTAGCGGCAGGCGTTCTTGGACCGAATACGGCGGCTGCCGCAGTGGCTTCCATCACCATGACCATCAACAACCAATCCGTGCCTGTGACCTCTGCCGGGCTCGAGCCGGGAAACCTCTCCGGCGCGGTGGTCGGTTATGACGAGGTGGTCTTCACCGTACCGTCCTCGCTCACCGTTCCCGCGGGTGCAATGCAGGCCAGTTTCCCGGTAGTCGTTACCGTTGGCGGCGTGGCCAGCCAGTCGGTGAACGTGATCGTAGCGGCTTTGCCCGTCACCATCACTTCGATTAGCCCAAGCCCGGTGCCTTTGTCAGCCAGTCCGCAGATCGTCACGGTGAATGGCAGCGGATTTGAGAGTGGCCTGGTATTGAAACTGGACTCGCCGGGCGCGCAACAGAGCACCGTATCGGGCTCCAATATTACGTTTATCTCATCGACCCAGTTCACCGCTCAAATCACGGTCGGGACGACGACTGGAACCTGGGCCGCCCTGGTGGACAATACCGATGGCAGCGAGTCCAGCGTTTTCACCTTCCAGGCATCGGGTACGGGCCCGGTTCCGGCCATTACCGCGGTGGCCGTCGCCTCCAGCTCATCCACTCAGATCGCCCAGAATACCTGGCTCGCAGTTTACGGCACGAACCTGTCGCAGGTCAGTTATTTGACTTGGTCTAACTCGGACTTCACCAATGGCCTGCCCACCACACTGGGTGGGGTTAGCGCGACCGTAAACAATAAGCCCGCCGCTGTCTATTTCATCAGTCCCGGGCAAGTGAACATACTGGCGCCCATCGACACAGCTACCGGCACGGTGCAGGTGCAGTTGAACACGCCGTATGGCCCGACCGCGAACTTTGCAGTCACTGAGGTACAGAGCTCGCCGGCCTTCCTGGTGCTCGATCCTCCCGCGGACCACGTGGCTGCGCGCCACTTGGATTACAGTCTGTTGGGGCCGGCATCGCTTAGCCAGCCGGGCTACGTCTACACTCCCGCGAAGCCCGGTGAGACGGTACTGCTGTACTGCGTCGGTTTCGGACAGACTAACCCGCCGATCGGCAATCAGTTGACAGGCACGGGGCCGCTCCCGACGCTGCCGGCGGTGACCATCGGCAATCTCCCCGCCACGGTATCGTATGCGGGATTGTCCGCGGCCGGCCTTTACCAATTCAACGTGATCGTGCCCACCAGCGCGCCGAACGGCGACCTTCCCCTTTTGGCGACATACAACGGCAGTTCCACGCAAAGCAACGTGCTCATCACCGTGCAGCAGTAATGCTATTTCGGGGACAGGCTACATAACCTCGAAATACAACAATGTGTTCCTCACCGTGCAGTAATTCTCGGGTGCGTGGACATTTTCGGGCTTCCGGGTAAGACTCGCGCCGTTTCCATTGAGGGGGGAACGGCTGGATGGATTTCGCAAGAAAACGTCGCCAATTTTCAGCGCCAGTCTTGCGCGCCGTGCCAGATGTGCAGGATTTCGACAATTTCTTCGGTGTACCGGTACACAACGACGTAAGGCGAGCTGACGAGTTCGCAGGTTCCCTTCACCTCTCCGGGTCGGCCAAGGCCGGGGAAGGCCGCCAGCTCTTCGATGCGGTCGATAACTGTTTGCGCGACAGTCCGCGCAGCGGCTGGATTGTCTTGCTGGATGTGTGTAACAGCGGCTTCAAGCTGGTCGCTTCTGTCGTCCACCTAATCAGCCTCACGAGTGAAACAGCCTGTCGATACGGTTCCGCACCTCTTGATGCTCCACAAACTCGCCACGGTCGGCTTGCTCGATGCCTCTTTGCACTCCTGCGATGAAGCGGGCCTGATTTTCGAGCATCCGGGTAACTGTGTCTTTCACCAGTTGCTCGGCATCCTTGCCGTTGGCAAAGGCCAGTTGCTGGAGTCGCGTTTCAACATCGGGAGAGAAATGTACTTCCATGCCCTTCAAGGTACGCGAAAACCGGCAACGAGGCAACCGGGGAAGCGAAAGCGCTGGAGACGTTCCTGCTCGTTCCGATGACGATCTCGCCTGGGCTCAAACCTCTTAGCGCTCCCGATCTTCAAAGCCGGACAAGGACGCGCGCTGGGCGTCCGCGAAGTCTTCCTCAGTCCATGTGTCGGACCAATCCACGCTCCTGCCGTCAGCGAGTTCGCGGAGCATGGCCACAAATCGNNCCGCTCCACCAGCGGGATCAGGCGACGCACCGTCTTGCCATGAAACACCAGGCTTCCGGCCACCAGCGCCGGGTGCGGAATGGTGGTGCAGCAGCGCGAGCAAATATCCACTTCGCCGCCTCGTCCGGCGGCGTGCAGACGGCGCATATCCTGGATAGGCGCGGCGTTCCAAATCTCCATCAGGGGTGTCTCGAGGACGTTGGCCAGCGGCGCGCCGTCCAGCATGTAGCTCTGGCAGCAGGGGTACACGTCGCCGTTCTGTTTGACGTAGAGCGGTCCGCGCCATAGGTAGTGGCAGGGGTGCTTCCAGTCTTCCGCCGCGTGGCTGGCCGGGCCGATCACGTTGGTCTCGTCCTGCTTGATGCGCACCTGGTCGATGCCGGGAATGGCGTTCCAGAAGGCCATGAACTCCCCCACTTCACCGGCATTTCCGGCCATCGAAACCATCTGCACCACCACCTGAAGCTTCGACCGCCGCTCGTGCTTCAGGCGTGCGAAGCGCACGAAATTGTCGCGCACTTTTTCGAAATTGGCGCCTTTGCGATAGAACTCGAAGGTCTCTTTCTTCGCCCCGTCGAAGCTCAGAGTCATCTGGTCGAGCGGCGAATCGAGAATGCGCGCGGCGTTGCGCTCGTCGAGGAGCGTGCCGTTGGTCGAAAGCAGCGCCGAGATGCTATGGCGATGGCAGAACTCGATGCGCTCGAAAATATGCGGGTCCATCAAGGGCTCGCCGAGGCCGATCAGCATCATGTGTTCGGCGGTGCTGCCGGCTTGCGCTACCAGCCGTTCGAAGACCTCGCCCGGCATGTCGGCTTTGGGCTGTTTATGGGTTTCGCGGGGGCACATGGGACAATACAGGTTGCATTTGGCGGTGGTCTCCACGATGTATTCCACCGGCAACGCCGCCACGCGGGACCTGCGCGCAAGGTAGGCCCACAATAATTTGGCGCGATTCCAGGCCCTCATTCCCTCTTATTGTAGCTGGCGCAAGATCATCCTCCGCCGTGCGATGATTTATGCAGGGAATGGAACCAAATTCCGATCCGGCGGCGTATATACGAGATTAAGGAGCTGACCGATTGAACATCACCATCGCGGGCGCCTCGGGACTCGTGGGACGCCGGCTCTTAAAGGTTCTGGCCAAAGATGGCCACTCGCTGACCGCGCTCAGCCGCCATGCCGGCACCAATCTTCCGCCGGGCGTGCGCCTCTCGGTGTGGGATCCGGCCAAAGGCGAAGCGCCGGCCGACGGGTTTCGCGACGCCGACGCGGTCATTCACCTCGCCGGCACGCCCGTGGCTCAACGCTGGAACGCGCAGGTGAAGCAGGCCATCCGCGAGAGCCGCGTGGCGGGCACTCGCAATCTGGTGCAAGGTCTGTCCAAGCTGCCGCGCAAACCGCAAACGCTGATTTGCGCCTCGGCCATCGGCTATTACGGTTCACGGGGCGACGAAGTGCTGGCGGAATCGGCCGCGCCGGGCAACGACTATCTTTCCGAAGTTTGTGTCGCGTGGGAGAAGGAAGCGCAAGCCGCGGAGGCGCTCGGAATACGCGTGGTACGGGTACGGATCGGCATCGTGCTGGACTCGCGCGGCGGTGCTCTGCAGCGCATGCTGCCGCCCTTCCGCATGGGCGTGGGCGGGAAACTGGGCAGCGGCAAACATTGGATGTCGTGGATTCACCTGGAGGACCTGGCGGGCATATTTCATCTCGCGCTCGCCAAGCCGGTAAGTGGCGCGGTCAATGGAGTAGCGCCGAACCCGGTCACCAATGCCGATTTCACGCGGGCTCTGGCGGCCGCGGTTCACCGGCCGGCCATCTTCCCGGTGCCGGGATTCGCGCTACACCTGCTATTCGGAGAAATGGGCGGCATGCTGCTGGCCAGCCAGCGGGTGGCGCCGAAAGCCGCTGAAGCGGCGGGGTTTACCTTCAGGTTCCCGGTCCTGGCGGGGGCGTTGGCGGATCTATTGAAGGGGTAGTTGGCCGGAAGTAACAGAACCCTGACGAAACCTGCCGGCTTCCTGAGCATCTAAGAGTACAGAGTCTGTTTTGGGGCCGGGTGCTTAAGCGTTTTGGGGATTTTGCCTAAGAAC
>PLRZ01000507.1:0-843 GCA_003164075.1 Bryobacterales bacterium
GGCGGACATGCGCATGGATATCGTCGCCATGGTCACCGGGCTGCTCCACGACGTGGTGGAAGATACCAGCGTCACCGTCTACCAGGTGCGCAAAGAGTTCGGCGAAGAAGTGGCGCGCTGCGTGGACGGCGTCACCAAGTTGAGCAAGCTGGATTTCTACTCCGCCGAAGACCGGCAGGCCGAAAGCTTCCGCAAAATGCTGCTCGCCATGGTGGAGGACATTCGCGTCATCCTGGTGAAGTTGGCCGACCGCATGCACAACATGCGAACCCTGGGATACCTCAACCCCGAGCGGCGCGAGCGGATTGCCCGTGAGACCATCGAGATCTATGCGCCCATCGCCCATCGCCTGGGAATGGGCAAAATCCGCGGCGAGTTGGAAGACCTGGCGCTGCAGCATCTGGAGCCCGACGCCTACGGGGAGATTGTGCGCTCCATCGAGTCGCGCCGCCACTCCAACGAGGAATTCCTGGTCGAAATCCGCCAGGAAGTGGAAACCGAACTGCGCCGTGAGGCCATCCCCGCGCGCATCGATGGACGCCTCAAGCGGCCCTACTCGGTCTTCGTGAAGTTGCGCCGCCAGAAAATCACCGTCGACCAGGTGTACGACCTGATGGCCCTGCGCATCGTCACCGATTCGGTGAAGAACTGCTACGCCGCGCTGGGCGTGATCCATAATAAGTGGCGGCCCATCCCCGGGCGCATCAAGGATTTCATCGCCATCCCGCGGCCCAATCTGTATCAATCGCTGCACACTTCGGTAGTGGGTCCGCATGGGCAGACGTTTGAAGTGCAGATCCGCACCGAAGAGATGCACCGCATCGCCGAAGAAGGCATCGCGGC
>PLRZ01000507.1:868-3421 GCA_003164075.1 Bryobacterales bacterium
CTGGTTCTGCCGCGCGACGCCACCCCCATCGACTTCGCCTACGCCATCCACTCCGACGTAGGCCACACCTGCATGGGCGCCAAGGTAAACGGGCGCATCGTCCCCCTGCGCTCCACGCTGCGCAATGGCGACATCGTGGAGATCATGACGCAGGCCGGCCATGAGCCCAGCAAGGATTGGCTGGCTTTCGTCAAAACCTCGCGCGCGCGCAACAAGATCAAGCACGTCATCAACGCCAGCGAGCGGTTGAAGGCCATCGAGATCGGCCAGAAATATCTGGAAAAGGAATCGCGGCGGCTGGGCGTGCAGCTCAACCGGGTGGCGCGCGCGGAGCTGGAAAACGTCGCTTCCGAGTACGGGTACAGCAAGATGGAAGACCTGTACGCGGCGCTCGGCTACGGGCGATTTTCGGCGCGGCAGATCCTCAGCAAAGTGGCGCCCGGAGTGGTGAAGGAGGAACCCGAAGAGAAGGCCCCTCCGGAACCGGCTTACGTCGGAGCGCCCGCAATGCCCCCCATGCCGGGCCAGCCGCGCGATGGCGAAGGCGTCATCAAAGTCCGCGGCATGGACGATCTGCTGGTGTATCGCGCCAAGTGTTGCAACCCCATCCGCGGAGAAGCCATCGTGGGCTACGTCACGCGCGGTAAGGGCGTGGCGGTGCATTCCCGCATGTGCCCCAACGTGCAGAACCTGATGTACGACGTGGAGCGCAAGATCGAAGTGGAATGGGCGCGGGCCGCGGATGACGCCTTCCCCGTGCGCATCGTGGTCCACACCGACGACCGTCCCGGCATGCTCATGCAGCTCACCTCCGTGCTCTCCGACGAGAATTCCAATATCCGCAGCCTGGAAGCCAAGACTGAAATCGACCACGACGGCGGCATCGTCGAAATGACCGTGGATGTCCGCGACAAGAAGCAGCTCGAAAAGCTGGTGGCGGCCATGCGGCGCATCTCCGGCGTGCGCGACGTCGAACGGCAGTTTAATTGAAAATGTCTCTTCGAACCGACCCCGAACACATCGCCATTTCCAAGTCCAAGGGAATCAAGATCGATTGGAAAGACGGCCACCATAGCGAATATGGCCTGGTGTATCTGCGCGACAAGTGCCCCTGTGCGGCGTGCACCGGCGCGCACGGCACGCCTCCCCGCCCGGAGAGCGCCCCGCCGCCAGCCGGCAACCCGTTTCCGATGTTCCAGCCGGCGCTGAAGATGCTGGCCGTGGAACCGGTGGGCAATTACGCCATCCGCATCAACTGGAGCGACGGCCACAGCTCCGGGATTTACTCCTACGAGCATTTCCGCGAGATTTGCCAGTGCGCCGAATGCCGGGCGGCGCGCTAATTCGGGCAGCCCAACCCGAGCGCCGCATTGATGGTCTTCTGGATGTCGGCCACATTGACCGTGCCGTCGCGATTCAAATCGTTGACCGCCGGCGTCACGCCCAGCGCCTGGTTGAGCAGCGACTGCACGTCGGCGACTGTAGCGGTGACACCCCCATTGGCGCCGCAGGTGAACGCGGTAATGTTTCCGGCGGTGCAGGCCGTGGACAAGGGATTTCCCAGCGCGCCGGCGGATATGCAGTTCACCAGCGTCACCGTGGCGCTGCCGGCGAACTGTGAGGACAGGGTGAACGAAGCGTACGCCACCACGCCGTTGGGGATGGTGTCCTGGTTGCTGCCGGTTGTCGCAAGGCGCACGTCGCTACTGGACACCGCGCTCGACGAAATCCCTTTGCCGGCGGCGGTCAGTTGCGCTCCCGCGCGCGCGGAAGTGAACGTCAGCATCCGCGGGTCGAAGGTGAGGTCGATTTGGAATGAGGACGGCGCGACGGTCCCGGCGGTCGCAAGATTGAAGGGGATCTCGACTGTCTGGCCCGATGCGCTGCCGCCGGCGGTGGCTAGCGTCACCGACGAGGCGATAGCCGCCCCCGGAATCTTCACGACGAATGCGTCCGTGGTCCCCTGCGCGGAGGCCGTGAACCAGGTGGCCAGGACTGCCAGCATAGCGAATGGCAAGGTTTTCGACCGGATGTTCATTCGCCCCTTTCCATCAGTTGCACAGACGGGGCAAGAATCTCACAAAAAGGTACCGAGCCGGGCCCAGAGGGCACCCCGCAAGGGAGCGGTCTTGAGTTTTGCGGCAGAAACCAGNNCTTGGCGACCTTGGCGGCTTCGCGAGAGATCATTCTTTCAGACCGTTGACGATGCGGGTGATGCCGTTCTTGATCGGAACGACATTGAAGTTGAGGAGCAGTTCGAGCCGCTTGTCCGCCAGTTTCAGATAGGTGAGAAGTTGCTTCTTGTGTGCCGGCGCGACGTTCTCCAAAGCCTTGATTTCCACGATCCCTGGTCCTCCACCACCAAGTCTGCGTAAGACCCTGCGTGGATGCGGACCGCCTGGTAAACTACCGGGATGGCCTGCTGCCGAGCGATGCGCAGCCCGCGTTTTTCCGCTTCGTAGGCCAAGGCCGCCTTGTAGACCGACTCCAGCAATCCCGGACCGGGACTGGTATCCACGCGAAAGACCGCATCGACGACCTGTTGAGCCACGG
>PLRZ01000507.1:3545-3693 GCA_003164075.1 Bryobacterales bacterium
GTGCCTCCCGATACCGTGTAAGCACGCGGGGGGGATGCAGGTGACGCGAAGCGCAACTAAAATAGGTACGAGTTGGAGTTGAACATGAAGAAGCCCGTTCCGGCGGAATCTGCTTCCGCATTAATCGACCAGAGGATCAAGGAACTTG
>PLRZ01000750.1 GCA_003164075.1 Bryobacterales bacterium
CCGCAGATGCAGGTAGGCGGCGAGTGGCTGGGTCAAGTCATCGACCTACAAACGTTCGTTCCGGTGGTCGACAGCGTTCGCCAGGTCACCAACGCCACCAGCACGATCTTCCAGCGCATGAACTCCGCGGGCGACATGCTTCGTGTGGCCACCAACGTGATCGGCGACGACGGGAAGCGCGGTGTTGGGACTTATGTTCCGGCTGTGGGGGCGGATGGGCAGCCGAATGCGATGGTCTCCACGGTGCTGCGCGGCGAGACGTTTGTCGGACGCGCGTTCGTGCTCAATGGCTGGTACATGGCCGCCTACGAGCCATTACTCAACAGTGACAAGAGTGTGATGGGAATGCTGTACGTAGGGGTGCCGGAAGCGTCGGCCACCGAAGTGCTCCGCCGGACCCTCATCGACACAAAGGTCGGCACAACCGGCTACGTCATCGTTTTGAACGCGACCGGGGCCACGCGGGGACACTACGTGGTCTCCCGGGGAGGGAAGCGCGACGGCGAGGACATTTGGAATTCAAAGGACAGCAACGGCAATCTCTTCATACAGGAAATGTGCCGCAGAGCCACCGCTCTCAGCCCAACCGGGAGGGCCTCGCAGCGATATCCCTGGAAGAACCCTGACGAGCCAGGATCTCAGATGAGGGTAAGCCGCATCAAGTATTTCGCTCCTTGGGACTGGGTGATCGGAGCGAGCATTCCCGAGGAGGAGATGTATGAGACCTCGGCGGCCATCGACCGGATCTCCAGTCGCGGCGAGACCATCTTGTGGGTGATATGCCTTGCCACACTCGCGGTCAGTTGTGCGATCTGGTATTTTCTGGCCAATGGATGGACGCGCCGAACCGGCAGAATCATCCGGGAGTTGAACGAAGCTTCGAGCGAGATGTCATCGGCTGCCGCGCAGGTTGCCGCCACCAGTCAGAGGCTGGCCGAGGATGCCAACCAACAGGCGGCTTCGAACGACAAGGTTACTTCCTCGCTGAACCAGATGGGCAGCGTGGCGCAGCACAATCTGGACCATTCCCTCGCACTGAAGCAGCTCGCTACCGAGGCTCGCGGCGCGGCGGAAGGGGGCGCCCTTCAAATTCTTGCGATGAAGGAAACCATGAGCCAGATCCAGTCGGCTGGCGGCGACGTGGTCAAGATCAACAAGATCATCGACGAAATCGCCTTCCAGACTAACATCCTGGCGCTAAACGCCGCAGTCGAAGCGGCGCGCGCCGGAGCTGTCGGCCTGGGATTCGCGGTTGTGGCCGACGAAGTCCGGGGCCTCGCCCACCGTTGCACCGAAGCAGCCCGGGAAACTTCCGAGAAGATTGAAAAATCAATGAACGCCGGCCGGCGGGGCGCCGTCGTCACAAGCGAAGTGACGAATAAGCTCGAAGTTATCACGGCGAACACACAGAAGCTCGACAAACTGGCGCAATCCGTTGCCCTTGCTTCCGAACAGCAGCGCAAGGGTATCGGCGAGATCAACGCGGCAGCGAAGCAGATGAACCGCGGATACAATCCGCGGCGGCCAACGCCCAGGAAGGGGCCAGCCGGGCCAATGAATTCAGCGCGCAGGCGCGCACAGTCCGGAGTCTCGCCAGGCAGCTCGGTGAGATGTTCCGGACAAACTCGTGAGTTTGACCGGCCGCTCAATCCACCGCTTACAGAGGCGGTGCGTTGCGGGAAGCCCGGATGTCCCCCCTGGCGAGGGGATGGCTGACCATATCGCTAGCCTAGCGCTTTCGCGTGAAGCGCCGCAGCGCCCCGGAGCACTCTTCCACGCCGAGCAGGTACGCCGCCGCGAAGTAGACTGCGCCGTACGTGCCGAGGATGGCAGCGCCGAACACGATTTTGTGCCCGTCTCCGACCGCCAGTTTGACGCCCCACCCCGCGGCCGCGGCCACCGCGGCCGACGTCCACAGCTTGGCAACCAGCACGGCCGGCAATCCGGTCTGCCCAATGCGCCAATTCAACGTGCGACGCAACAGGGTGAACTCCACCCATCCGGCGACGCCCGCCGACGCCGTCAAACCCGCCGCGCCCCATCGTGGGTCAAGGCCGATCCAGCGCGGTAGCGGCAGCGCGCACAGGTATCCCAGACCAGTAGTAAGGGCCACGCGGATCACCGCGAATCGCAGGGGCGTCCGCGTGTCCCGCAGGGCATAGTAAGTGGAGGAATAGAGACGTCCGAGCGTCGACGCCAGCAGTCCCACCGACGACCCGGCCACAATTCCCCAGACGTACATCGAATCGGCGTGCCGGAATTTGCCATTCTCGAACAGCGCGGCCGAGATTACCCCGCCGAGAGCCAAAAACGCCATTGCCGAGGGCACCACGAAGAATGCAATCTGCCGCAGCCCGGCGTTCAGGCGTCGATTCAAGTAGCCGGCCACCTGGCTCGCGTCGCCCAGCGCGCTCGACATCGCAGGCAGTTCCGCCGCCGAGACCGCCATGCCGAACAAACTGACGGGCAAGGTGTAGAGAGTCTGGGCGTTGGTCAGCCCCGCCACCGCACCCTGGCCCAGCCAGCTCGCCAGGAACGCATCTACGTAGGCACTGATCTGCACCACCCCGCGACTGATGAAGACCGGCACGAAGTTGCGGACCACCTCGCGGACTTCGACGTCACGCGTCTCCAACCGCACACGAATGTGTCGTGCCAGACGCAGCACTACCGGCAACTGAACGGCGAATTGCAGCGCGCTGCCCACCACCGAACCCCACGCCAGCACGATAATCAGCGAACCCTGCTCCATCCGCCGGTAGGCCAGCAGAGTCGCGATCATCGCCAGGTTCCACAATACCGGCGCGGTGTAGGAGAGGAAAAATCTGCGATGACTATTCAGGATTCCCAGGCACCACGCCGAGAAGACCAGAAGTCCGGCCCCCGGAAAGAGAATGCGCACCAGATGGATGGTCAGTTCGCGCTTGGCCCCGTGAAAACCTCCCGCGACCACATCGGTAACGGCAGGCGCAGCCAGCTCGCCGAGCAGCACCAGCACGGCCGTCGTGAGCGCCAGAATGGCGGCAACAGCCCCGGCCACGCGGCCCGCTTCCTGCTCGTCGTCCTCCGCCAGCAGGCGTGAATATATGGGAATGAACGAGGCCGACAGGACTCCTTCGCCAAAGAGGTTTTGCAGCAGATTGGGGATGCGGAAGGCTGCATTGAAGGCGTCGGCTGTGTCCGAGAGCCCGAAATATCGGGAGAAGATTCGCTGACGGGCGAAGCCGATCAAGCGGGTGAGCAGGATTCCGGTGGACACCAGAACGGCATGCCCGCCGGTGTTTTCGCGCTGTTTCGTCTCGCCCACTAAGCGAGCTTCTCCAGCACGGCGGTGCCCACTTCCTCCGTGCTGCTCTTGCCTCCCAGGTCTGGCGTCCGCACCTCACCCTCGGCCAGCACCGCAGCGACCGCGGCTTCCACTTCGCGGCCGGCCTCCGCCATGCCGAGGTGATCGAGCATCATGCCGGCGCTGATAATGGTCGCCAGGGGGTTCACGATTCCCTTGCCGGCGATATCCGGAGCGGAGCCGTGCACCGGCTCGAACATGGAGGGGAAGCGGCGGCTGGGATCGAGATTGGCGCTGGCAGCGAGGCCCATGCTGCCCACGATGATGGCTGAGAGGTCGCTGAGGATGTCGCTGAAAAGATTTGAGCCGACCACCACGTCGAAGCTTTCCGGCCGGCGGATGAAGTTCATGGCCGCGGCATCCACCAGCAGCGACTCGGTCTCGATATCGGGATAATCGGCCGCCACATCCTTAAAAGTATGGTCCCATAGGACCATGCTGTATCCCTGCGCATTGGACTTGGTGATGGAGGCGACGCGCCGCTTGCGATTGCGCTGCCGGGCCATCTCGAAGGCAAAGCGCATGATGCGTTCGCAACCGCGGCGTGTGAAGACCGAGGTCTGGATGGCGATCTCTTCGGGCTGGTGCCGATACACGAAGCCGCCCACCGGCGCGTACTCGCCCTCGGTATTCTCGCGCACCACTACCAAGTCGATGTCGCCGCCCTTCGGCCGCGCCAAGGGCGACTTCACACCGGGGTAGAGATAGGCTGGCCGCACATTGGCATACTGGTCGAACGCACGCCGGATGGGCAGCAGGAGGCCATTGAGCGTGGTGTGGTCGGGAATCTCGGGATG
>PLRZ01000468.1 GCA_003164075.1 Bryobacterales bacterium
CGACCCGCTTCGCGAGCGGCATCCGCCGTCCCGGAGCGCCGAGAAGAGTCTCGGCGCCGCAGACACGAGTGTCTGCGCCACGTCTTGGCTCAGGTCAATTTCCCCAACTATCCGAAATCCCCGGCCGACATCAGGAGTTCTGAGAGTGTGAACGCCACGGTGAACCATTAATCCAGATCGATATCCCGCTGCGGAGCCCTCTTGTCGGGATCCTCCTTGGCGCGCTTGAACAATTCATCGAACTTCTTCTCCAGCACTTTGCCGTGGGACTTCTCGGCTGCCGCACTCTTCTGAAAAAGCTCTTCCCGCCGGGCGCCCGCCCCCTTCAGCTTTTCAACCTCCGCGGCCAGATCTTCAATCGGCAGTGGCTTCACCGGAACCGTATGCGCGATCACCGCGCGCGTCTCGGGATCTATCTTTAACACTGCCTGACAGCACGGGCACTCTACCTCGAACATTCCTCTTGCCATGAATCTATCGTAAACGACATTGCCGCAGCCTGCTTTTTAGGGCAGGCCCGCGAAGAGACGATTGGGAGGGCGTGTGGGGGTCGACTAGAAGACTATATGCGAGGTGACTCGTTTGGCAGGATGGCAAATCGAGGAACAATCGTCTCTCCGGGAAGCCTGTAATGTCTTAGTCACGCCGTTTGTTGAGCAATTCCCGCGCCAAACCGGAAAGGCCGAAAAACCAAGCGTCCAGGCTGCCAATCGGAAGTTTGTGTACGAAAAATTGTCACGGAGTGTCAACTCTGTGTACCAAGCCGGAACGGCACTGTACCTTTTGTGTGCATCCGGTGCCCGGAACCAGCCGGCCCCGCTTGCTGAACGACGTTCCCCGTACCGGCAATGGTATAGTAGGCCTTTGTGACGCCACAAGCCGAGTCCATCCTGGAGTTGTTCCGTTCCACCGGCGCCTATCTCCAAGGCCATTTCCGCCTCACCAGCGGCCTCCACAGCTCGGAATATCTGCAATCCGCGCTGGTTCTGCAACACCCCGCGGCGGCGGAAAAGCTCGGCCGTCTGATGGCCGAGGCCATCCTGAAACTCACATCCGCACGGATCGGGCTGGTGGTGTCGCCCGCCCTGGGCGGCCTGATCGTCGGGCACGAAGTGGCGCGCGCGCTGGGCACCCGTTTTCTCTTTCTGGAACGGCCGCCCGGCAGTACCGAAATGCAACTGCGCCGGGGATTCTCCGTGGCGCCCGGCGAAATCACCGTGGTGATTGAAGACGTGATCACCACCGGCGGCACCACCCACGACGTCATCGACATACTGCGCGAAGCCGGCGCCAACGTGGTAGCCGCCGGTTCCATCATCGACCGCAGCGGCGGGCAAGCCGACGTGGGTGTCCCGCGCGTGGCGCTGGTCACCATGCATGTCGCCGCTCACTACCCCGAGGCGTGCCCCCTGTGTCAAAAGGGTATCCCCGTCGTGAAACCGGGCTCGCGCCCCGTGTGATGCGCCGCATTCGAATCCATCTGGCATACGACGGCGGCGCCTTTCACGGATGGCAGGTCCAGCCCAATCTGCCGACCATCCAAGGCATCCTGGAGGAGATTCTCTCCGGGATGGAGAGCGCACCCGTGGCCGTGGCGGGCTCCGGACGCACCGATGCCGGCGTCCATGCTCTGGACCAGGTGGCGGCCTTCAGTCTCGCCAACCCCATCCCGCTTCCCAATCTGCGCCGCGCCATGAACCGCCTGCTGCCGCACGCCATCCGCGTGCTGGCCGCCGACGAAGTTGACGCCGATTTCCACCCGCGCTTCGATGCCCGGGCGAAGACCTACGAATATCGCATCCTGCGGGAGGAAGTCTGCAGTCCATTCGAGTGGCCCTATGTACTGCACCATCCTTACCCGCTCGATGAGGACCGCATGGTCCAACTGGCGCGCGCCTTCGAGGGAGAGCACGATTTCACCGTCTTTGCCGCCACCGACGACCGCGATGCCGAGGGGCGCTCCAAGGTCCGCCGGGTCTACTCGTCGATTCTCGAGCGCAGCTCCGGCCGTCTGACCTACCGCATCCGCGGCAGCGGCTTCCTCAAGCACATGGTGCGCAACGTGGTGGGTACGCTCCTCGAAGCCGGCAAGGGCAACATCGCCGATTGCCGCCTGCTGCCCCGCGAATGCGGCCCCACCGTGCCCGCCAGGGGCCTGTTTCTGGTAAGCGTAGAGTATGACTGAGCGGCTGTTGGCAGCCCTGCGCGCCCACGCCAACCCGGACAACGTGGCGGGCATGGCGCGTTACGGCATCAGTACCGCCGGGACGCTGGGAGTCCCGGTGCACGTATTGCGCCGCATGGCCAAGGAGGCCGGGCGGGACCATGCACTGGCGGAGTCGCTCTGGAATTCGGGCATCCATGAAGCGCGCATTCTGGCGACGCTGGTCGACGATCCGGCGCGTGTGACCGCCCGCCAGATGGATCGCTGGGTGCGCGATCTGGATTCCTGGGACGTGTGCGACCAGGCCTGCCAGAATCTGTTCCGCTACACGCCCCTGGCATTTGCGAAAGCCGCGCAGTGGGCCCGCGCCAAGCCGGAATTCGTCCGGCGCGCCGGCTTTTCGCTGATGGCGGGCCTGGCGGTGAAAGCCAGGGATGCCGCCGACGAACAATTCGCCGCCTTCCTGCCGCTGATTGCCGAGGCGGCCAGCGACGATCGCAACATGGTCAGGAAGGCGGTGAACTGGGCATTGCGGCAGATCGGAAAGCGCAATCCGCGATTGCACCAGATGGCGATGGCCGCGGCCGGGGAGATCCAAAGGCAGGATTCGCGCTCCGCCGGCTGGATCGCGGCGGATGCGTTGCGGGAACTTTCCCGGCGAAGCGCCGCAGGCTAGTTTCTGTCGCGAAACTCAAGAAACCGCTCCCTGGCGGTCGCGGCTCGGTAACGCAGCGACGATTCCACGGGACTTGTTACTGAGC
>PLRZ01000155.1:0-136 GCA_003164075.1 Bryobacterales bacterium
GGTGCTATGCTTTGGAAATCTATGCGACGTTTGCTCCTCTTGCTGGCGGGCCTGTCACTCATCGTGTCCGCGCAGAATTTCGACCCCAAGCTTTACTCCGCCCTGGAGTGGCGCAGCATCGGCCCCTACCGCGGAG
>PLRZ01000155.1:197-11561 GCA_003164075.1 Bryobacterales bacterium
ACGGCATGTACAAATCGAGCGACGGAGGTAAGAGCTGGCGCCATCTCGGACTGCGCGACGGCCAGCAGATTCCCGCCGTCCTGGTGGATCCGGACAATTCCGACCGCCTCTTCGTGGCCGTGCTCGGCCACCCCTACGGACCCAACACCGAGCGCGGTGTGTACCGTTCCACCGACGGCGGCCAGAGTTTTCAGCAAGTCTTATATAAGGACGACCGCACCGGCGCCATCGATCTGGCCTTCGACCCCACCAATCCGCGGACTGTCTTTGCGGTACTGTGGCAGGCGCAGCAAGGTCCCTGGGAAAACGGCGCGTTCACCGGTCCTCACAGCGGACTTTTTAAGTCCACCGACGGCGGCGATAACTGGACTCAAGTTATTGGTGGATTGCCCACGTTCCAGCAAGGGCTCGGCCGCATCGGCATCGCCATCGCGCCCAGCGATCGCAATCGGATGTACGCTCTGGTGGAGGCGGGTGGCTCGGGGCGCGGTAGGGCGGCGGCCAACGGATCGGGCGGTGGACTATATCGCTCCGACGATGCCGGCGCCAACTGGAGCCACGTCAACGGCGAGAATCGCATCTACGGGCGCGGCTCCGACTTCGCCTGCGTGCGCGTCGACCCCAAGAATAAGGACGCGATCTATGTCGCTAACACGTCCACTTATCGCTCCGACGATGCCGGCGTGAGTTTCACCGCCATCAAGGGCGCGCCCGGCGGCGACGACTACCACACCGTCTGGATCAATCCCAGGAATCCCGATATCATCCTGCTGGCGCTCGACCAGGGCGCCACCATCAGCGTGAATCACGGCCGCACGTGGAGTTCCTGGTACAACCAGCCGACCGCGCAGTTCTACCACGTGAGTACCGACAATCAGGCACCCTACTGGGTCTACGGCGGGCAGCAGGAGAGCGGATCGGCCGGCGTGGCCAGCCGCGGTAACGATGGCGCAATCACCTTTCGCGAATGGCATCCGGTGGGCGCCGCCGAATATGCCTATGTGGCGCCCGATCCGCTGAACCCGCGCTGGGTTTACGGCGGCGGAATGGGCGGCAATACCGTCAGCCGCTGGGACCGCGTCACCGGCGAGGTGGAACACTTCGGGCCGCAGGGCACTTTCCGCCACGTGCGCACGTTCCCGGTGCTATTCTCGCCCAAGGATCCACACATTCTCTACGTGGGATTTCAGTCCGTGGTGAAGACTGCCGATGGCGGCAAGACGTGGGAGACCATCAGCCCGGATCTTTCTCGCGAGTCGTACGATTTGCCCACGAGTGTAGCCTCTTATGGCGACGCCGCCAAGACTCAGGCGACCCGCCGGGGCGTGGTCTATTCCCTGGGACCATCGCCCCTGGACGTCAACGTGCTCTGGGCCGGCACCGATGACGGCCTCATCCACGTCACTCGCGATGGCGGCAAGAACTGGAAGGACGTGACGCCGCCGGCCATGAAGCCGTGGAGCAAAGTGTCGCAACTCGACGCGTCGCATTTCGACGACCGCAGCGTCTACGCCGCTATCAACAGCCTGCGCCTGGACGACCTGAAGCCGCACATTTTCCGCACGCACGATAACGGCGCAACCTGGAAGGAGACGGTGCGCGGCCTGCCGGATGGTCCCATCAACGTAGTGCGCGCGGACCCGATCCGCAAGGGCCTGTTGTTCGCCGGCAGCGAACTGGCGGTATTCGTCTCTTTCAACGATGGCGACGATTGGCAGCCGCTGCGGCTGAACATGCCGGCCACGTCGATCCGCGACCTGGTGATCCACGAGGAGGATCTGGTGGTGGGCACGCACGGGCGCGGCTTCTGGATTCTGGACGATATTTCACCGCTCCGGGAGATGTCGGCGGCCATCGGTTCGGCCGATGCGCACCTGTTCGCGCCGCGCCCCACGTGGCGATTTCCGCGCGACACCAATAGCGACACTCCGCTGCCGCCGGAGGAGACCGCGGGGAAGAATCCGCCGGATGGCGCCATCCTTTATTACTATCTGAAGTCGGCCGTGGCCGGCGCGATGACGCTCGACGTGCTGGACGGCGAGTCCAAGGTAGTGGCCCATTTCTCCAGCGCGGACAAGGCGCCGCCGCCGAATCCGCAACTGGATGTGCCCACTTACTGGCTGCGTCCTTTCCAGCCGCTGGCGACGGGCGCGGGGATGCATCGTTTCATCTGGGATCTGCACGGCGCCGCGGCGGCCGGGGGCAGGGGAGGGCGCGGCGGTGAACCGCCTATATCGGCGGTCTATATGGATACGCCAGTGAATGAGGGTCCGTGGATGCCAGCCGGGAAGTACACGGTCAAGCTGACAGTCGATGGCCAGAGTTACACGCAGGGGTTAGTGGTGAAGGCGGACCCGCGGCGATGAGCGCGGCCCCGCCGGGACGACAAAACAAACTGTTCACGTAGCGGGTAGCCCGGTGAGCTTCAGTAGGGCAGGCTTCAGCCTTCCCCAGAGGGGACCCCGGACTTCAGTCCGCCTGCCGCAGCCTGAAGAGGCACTTGCAGAATTCGAAGAAACCGCTTGCTTGCGCGCGCGGCTCGGAAAACGCAGCGATGATTCCACGGAACTTGTTACCGAGCCGCGACCGCCAGGGAGCGGGTTCGCCACCGAATTCTGCAAGTGCCTCTGAAGTCTGCCCCACAATTCTCCGGAGTTGTTCGTACAAAGTCAATGCCCCGCCTTTGATCGGCCCTGCGCTCTCGTGGTTCTATAGCGCCGCAGGCGCGTCAGGCGAGCCTTCTACTGGCCCCACTTATTCACCAGATTGTACGCATTCACGCTGCCGAGTCCGGTGGCGAAATTCCAACCCGTGCCGGCGTTGTATGCCGGCGCCGCCGCCGTGCTCGAGGTGGAGAGCTCGCCATTAGCCGAGGCAGTAGACCGGTGTCCGCGGCTCGAGGTGGACGTGGTAGCGCCGTAGCAGTTCACCGTGCCGGAGCAGTTGACCATGTTGTCGCCCTGGGTCACGCTGTTGAAAATGGTCCCTCCGTACTCCTTGGCCAGGGTGTAATATTCGGGGGCAGGATTGCCTTGTTTGCCGTGGTTCTGATTCACCAGGGCTTGAATGCCGGCCATCACGGGAGACGCGAACGACGTCCCGCCGGCGCCCGCCCAGGTGCTCGGCGCGCCGGTGCAGCGGGCCCCTCCGTTACGCGTGTCGGAAAAGCACATCACATAGTAATGACCCCAGATGCCGTCGGCGGCGAACAGCGAAACGTCCGGAATATCGCGGACTCCGTCGCCCGTGGAGTTGCTTTGCCACGAGGGTTTACCGTACCCTTTGCAGCTTCCTCCCACCACTCCGGAGGTCGTCGGGGAACCGGTGGCGCACCCGCTGGGACCGCCGCTGCCGGCTACCACCTGCTGCAATCCCTCCTGCGTAGCGGTGCTGCTGCTGCAGAAACCGTTGGCGCCGGTGGCGCCGGCAGAAGCATATCCGGAGAACCTGACCAGCAGCGATCCGGCGCAGGAATCGTTCCAGGGGATCTCCGGAATGTAAGACTTGGCCGAGCCATAGGTCGCGGTATTGGTAGTATTCCAGTAAGTGCTGGTGCTGCCGTTCACGGTATCGCCGAAATCGGTGCCGCCTACTGCCACATTGTACGGTGTGGATGCATAAGCGCTGACTCCGATTCCATGGGTTGCGCCGGTAGTGCCGGCATCGCAGGATGCCGCGCCCTCGTCGCCGGCGGAGACGAAGACCGACACGCCTTCCGCCGCTGCCTGCGCGAATACGGAATTGTACGCGGCATTCGCCGAAGCACCGTTTTCGGCTTCGCACTCGCCATAGCTCATGCTCATGATGGTTGGCGGTCCGGCTTTGGCGTTCACCATGTTTTGAATCGCGATCAGGCCGCCAAAGGTGGTCCTGGTATCGGCGCATGTGGCCACCTGGATGGCCGCCGAGGGAGCCGCGGCGCTGGCCCACTCCGCGTCCAGGGTTGTCTCTATGCCGTCGCTGTTGTACCCGGGGTCGGAGCAATTATTGGCACCGCTGGCCGGTGCGGGATGCACGGTAGTGAGCGAACCGGCGGGGTAGCTGGCCGTAAGCCCGAACGTAGTGCGGAAAGTGGTCCAATCGGCGGTGCTGTATAGGTCGCTATCCTCCACTACGGCGATGGTCTGCCCTTTTCCGGTGACGCCGGCCGTGAATAGCGGATTCAAGTTGTAGATGGTCGCCAGGTCGGCGGGCGTGACTGCCTGGTAGGTGGCGCCGCCGGAAGTGAAGGTGTAGCCGGCACGCGGTTTATTTAAGGTATGCGGCACGAAGTCGTGCATGGAGACTACGCCGGCCACCACGGGCGCCAGCGCCTCCGGAATCATCGGGTCGCTCATGTTGGCGATGTGCGATTCGCCGTTCACATGGAGCTGATGGATCTCGGTGTGAAATGCCGTCCGGACTTGTCCCGCGGTACCCGAGAAATCGACGACCATGCCGCTGGGATATACCGAATTGACCTGGAAGCCCTGGGATTTGAGCCACCCGGTTACCGCGTCGATATCTTCCCGCGCCGGTCCAAAGCTGGCGCCGAACTCCTCGGCAGTGAGCCAGCGATGGTAATTGGGCGACTGCGGATCCTGCTGCGATTCGATCAGTTGCCGGACTGCCAATTCCTGTTCGGCGGGGCGCTGCAACTGGAGAAGCATATGTTCCATCGCCAGACCGTCTTCCACCCGGCCGGCATCGTTCCCGGCGTTGGCCTGAGATCGCGTGTTGCCCGCCAGGCGGTGCAGCACATTGTCGTTCACCCGGGCAGTGACCAGTACCCGCGAACGCGGGCTCTGGGGTTGGATAGCCAGTGGAAAAGCCAGCGCCAGTAAAAGCGCGGGAATCGAAAAGACACCGAGGCGTGAATATCTGTGCATACCGCTCCTGTGAGGTTGGCGCCGTCCCCCCGAGGAACTATTAGCGCATCACCTTTTGTGACGAGCGTAACACAGGGTTGGTTTACAAGGATCTGGTGAAGGGGCGGATTTCTTTTCGATAGGGTACTAGTCCGCAGTCTCTGAAGTGAGGCACGGAAAGCGGGGCGCCACAGCCGGAAAGGCTGTCCCACAAGGCGAGCGCCGATACAATCGAGTGATGGAAGTGTCGCCAGCCGGGATGGCTGGCGACTCGGTGGCCGCGCCTCCGCAACTGGCAAGCCTCAATACAGTCTCGTATTTCGCCCACACAGGCAATTTCTGCCTGGGGGGGGAAATGGGCTGAGCCATTCCTNNCGAGCGAAGGCGAGCACCGCCTGCCTCACCTGCGGGCTCACTGCAAATTCCACGACCTCAGGAATTCTGACGTTAGCGAACTTCTGAAACGGTGTGCTAAGCCAGTTGACCGGCGCCGCCAGTTTCGTGCCGAGGGCCGGCTGGCGGAGGCTGCCAAAATGTTAGAGACGGCAAGTCTCAAAGACACCTCCGCCCGTGAAGTTAGGCCGGAGATCGTTGTGCAGGTAGCCAGCCGACTGATCGAGGCAGGCGGGCTACCCAACTATGTTCGCTCCGCGGCGCTTTCCGAAGCTTCGGTCGCCCCCGGGCTCCTGCGCTCTCTGCGGAGCCGGCGCCGGTTAATCGGCCGGACGTCGATCGGTACGTGCCTCTACGATTGCTGCTGGTGGCTGCGGTACGCTCGTCTGTTGGTTGTGGGCGGCGTTTGGGCCGGCGGCCTGATTGTGCCGACGGTACCCGGCGCCTGGCGGCGATCCCGGCGTTCTTAACTTTCATAACAACCGCCAGTACGGTCGGCTGCCCACCTCGGTCACGCTACTTAGTACCGAGTCCTTCCTTGCCTATCGAATGCCTGCCGGAACGCCATTCACAGCCGGATCGCAATCCGTAGGGGCTTTCTTTACAGCTTTTTAGAGGCTGACAAGGGGTAAGTACTGAGCGTGGCAGCGGGCGAAAATGCATTTTTGGCTCACCTTGGCTATTTTGGAGGCCACACCGTCCAGGACGGCTAGAGAATAGCCTCTATTAGAATTTTGGCTCACTTGTAGCGCTATATATGATACACTTACGCCGATGAAGACAAACGACCAAGCCCTCTTGGAAGCTGCACTGATTGGATATCAGCACCAAGCGGACCAGATAGCGGAAAAAATCGCAGAGATTCGCCTGGAAATCAGCGGAAAGGCACCCGCGGCAGCAGCGGCTCCGAAGGCAGTCGCGGCCCCCGGTAAGAAGCGCTCAATGAGCGCGGCTGCGAGAAAGCGAATTGCCGCGGCTCAGAAGAAACGCTGGGCCGAATATCACCGGCTCAAAGAAGGCACCGCCTAATTTCGATCCCGGAGACATCTCAACCTGACGGCGCGACCCGCGGAAGGGTGTCGGCGCTGAAGTGTATGTCAAAACTTCCCGATCTTGTCCGCACCGTGGGGCGGCCTATCTAGCCTGCGGTGGGTTGCCCTCTGGCTTGCAGACAGGATTACCTGTCCCCTAAGTTTTGACGATACTCTTCAGGATTTCCGACGCACCAGACTCGCTTCCGGGCGCTGATCCCTGGGGCGTGATGCGACCTGCTTAAGTCGCGTGACGCGGTCCGCCGGCTGGCTGTCGATCGTATTTGCCCTCGAGCTTGTGCTGCTGACCAGGCCCGCGCGCCTCCGTCGCTGGCTGCGGTGATTCCGCCAATCCGGGTCCGAAAGGAGCGGTTGCCACTCCGCGAACGGTCCCTGGCTTGCGTCCGGCTACCGCCTGCTGTTAGCGTAGAGTTCAGCAAGAATCTTCATGCCTTCATTCGTCCTGAGCCGGGAAGAGGAACTCTACTGGCTGGCTCTCAAATTAGTTCCAGGTCTGGGAACGCGAACGTCCGGTAAACTGCTCGACCGTTTTCGGACACCGCAGGCCATTTTTCGCGCCTCGCGAACGGAACTGGAAGCGGCCGGCGTCAACGGTGCGGTGGCCCAGTCCATTGCCAGCGGTATCACTTTTGAAGATGCCGCCGCCCAGCACGACAAGATGGCGGAAGCTGAAGCTGTCGTCATCACCATGGGCGACCCACGCTATCCGCAACTGCTGCGGGAGATCTTCGATCCGCCGGTTCTGCTGTTCGCCCGTGGCCGTGTGGAACTGCTGCAGTCGCTGGCCGTCGCGGTAGTGGGCACTCGCCGTCCTACGCCATATGGCTTGGCGGTAGCGGAACGGCTTGCCGGCGATTTGGCGCACGCCGGCCTGACGATCTCGAGCGGGATGGCCCGCGGTGTGGATAGCGCGGCTCATAAGGGAACGCTGGCCGCGGGCGGCGATACCATTGCCGTACTGGGCTGCGGCGTCGACGTGGTGTATCCCTCGGAAAACCGCAGACTGGCGGCGGAGTTAGCGGTGAAAGGGCTAATTATATCCGAATTCCCCATGGGCGCCATCGCATTTCCGCAGAATTTCCCCATTCGCAACCGGATTATCAGTGGAATCAGCCTGGGAGTGCTGGTGGTGGAGGGCGCTCAGTATAGCGGGTCGGCTATCACGGCCAAGTTGGCGATGGACCAGGGCCGCGAGGTTTTCGCCGTTCCGGGGAACATCACCAACAAGCTCGCGTGGGGGCCTAACCTGCTGATAAAACAGGGCGCCAAGCTGGTACAGGACTGGAACGACGTGGTCTCCGAACTGCCCGCTGAATCCCGCCGGCATCTAATAGATAAGGGCCGGCAGAAGATCCTGGCCGGGGAGGGTGCATCCGCCGGTAGCGAAGCGGCATCCTTATTGGGAGATCCGGTCTCGGAACTCGGCAATGTCGCCCGCCGGCTGCTGGAGTCGCTGCAAGTGGACGTTGCCGTACACCTGGACGATCTCCTTGAAAAAATTGAAGATACGTCCCCATCGGAGCTGATTGCCGCGCTTTTTGAGCTGGAAATGCTGGGACTGGTGAAGCAGCTCCCAGGCAAGAACTTTGTTAAAGTGTGGTAACGTCTCTGGGTAATCGGCAATCATTTACGTAGACGCGGCGAAGCGCGCCGCATTCCGAAAGTTCAATATGCCAAAAGCTCTGGTAATCGTGGAGTCGCCTGCAAAGGCGAAGACCATCAACAAATACCTGGGCAAGCAGTTTGTCGTCAAAGCTTCCCTCGGTCATATTAAAGATCTGCCCAAGCGCGATCTCGCGGTGGATGTCGAACACGGCTTTGAGCCGCACTACGAAATTATCGAAGGCAAGAAGAAACTCATTGCCGAACTGAAGGCGACCGCCCGGAAGGTGGAAGAAGTGTACCTCGCGGCTGACCCCGATCGCGAGGGGGAAGCCATCTGCTATCACCTGCAGGAGGAACTCGGCGAACGCAAGAACGGCCCGAAATTCTTCCGTGTGATGTTCAACGAAATCACCAAGAAGGCCGTCGATAAGGCCTTTGAAAAGCCCGGACAGGTGAACATCGCGCTGGTAGAGGCGCAGCAGGCGCGGCGTGTGCTCGACCGCCTGGTAGGGTACAAGATCTCTCCGCTGCTGTGGGACAAGGTGCGCCGCGGTCTGTCCGCCGGCCGTGTCCAAACCGTCGCCCTGCGGGTGGTGGTGGAACGCGAGCGCGAAATTCGCGCCTTCAAGAAGGACGAGTACTGGACCATCGACGTCGATCTGGCGGCCAGGAAACCGCCGGTCCTGACGGCGCGCCTGATCAAAGCCAACGAAGAGACGCCCGTGGTGGGCGCGCAGGCCATCGCCGACGACATTGTGGCGCAGCTCGAAGCCGCCGATTACGTGGTGAAGTCGGTGGGCACGCGCGAGAAGAAGCGCAATCCGGTGGCTCCGTTCATCACGTCGACGTTGCAGCAGGAGTCTTCGCGCAAGCTGCGCTTCAGCGTGAAGCGCACCATGATGCTGGCGCAGCGCCTGTATGAAGGTATCGAGATCGGCAAGGAAGGCGCCGTCGGTCTGATCACTTACATGCGCACCGATTCCACGCGCGTCTCGGCCGACGCCATCAGTGACGTGCGGCAGTATATTGCCGAGCGGTACGGCACGCAATTTCTGCCGGAAGCGGCCAACGTTTACAAGTCCAAGAAAGACGCGCAGGACGCCCACGAAGCCGTGCGGCCCACGTCCATGGCCTTCTCTCCGGAAGTGGTGGAGAAGTACCTGGCGGAAGACGAAATGAAGCTGTACCGGCTGATCTGGAACCGTTTCGTGGCTTGCCAGATGATGCCCGCGCTGTACGATCAGACCACCATAGACGTGTCCGCGGCGGGTAAGAAGAACGGCGTGGAGTACGTGTTCCGCGCCACCGGGTCGGTTCTCAAGTTCGATGGCTACCTCAAGGTCTACCAGGAAGGGAAGGACCAGACCGACGAAGACGACGAAGAGGTGAAGCACCGCCTGCCTCTGGTGACGGCAGGCGAGGTCCTGAAATTCAAGGCGATCAAGCCGGAACAGCATTTCACCGAGCCGCCTCCGCGATACAACGAAGCCACCCTGGTGAAGCGGCTGGAGAGCGATGGCGTCGGCCGTCCTTCCACTTACGCTTCCATTCTCTCCACCATTCAGGAGCGCGAGTACGTCAAGAAAGAAGGCGGACGCTTCCAGCCCACCGAGTTGGGCGAAGTGGTGACCGACCTGTTGCTCGAAAGTTTCGACGATATCTTCGATGTGAGTTATACGGCCCGCATGGAAGAGGAGCTCGACGAGATCGAAGAGGGCAAGCTCGACTGGCGCAAGGCGATGGCGGACTTCTACGAGCGCTTCGAGCACGATCTGAAGCACGCCGAAGAGCACATGACCGACATCAAGCGGATGGAAGAACCCACCGGCCTGATGTGCGAGAAATGCGGCAAGCCCCTGGTGCTGAAGTGGGGCAAGCACGGGAAGTTTATCGCCTGTACGGGATACCCGGAGTGCACCTTTACGCGCGAGCCGGATAACGACAAGGTGGACCTGGCGGAGCAGGGCGAAGAGGAGTATTGCGAAAACTGCGGCCGTCCGATGGTCCTGAAGAAGGGCCGTTTCGGGACCTTTTTCGCCTGCTCGGGTTACCCCGATTGCAAGACCACCAAGCAGATTGGCGGCACGCAGAAGAAGGCCGATGTGGCGCTGGAGGAAAAGTGCCCCAACTGCGGCAACCATCTGGTGCTGAAGACCGGCCGTTTCGGCGAATTCACGGCGTGCAGCAACTATCCCACGTGTAAGTACGTCAAGCAGAAGACCATCGGGGTGAAGTGTCCGGAATGCTCCGAAGGCGAGATTATCGAACGCCGTTCGAAGAAGGGCAAGACGTTCTACGGCTGCAATCGGTACCCCGACTGTAAGTTCGTGGCCTGGGGCAAGCCGGTAGCGGAGAAGTGTCCCGAGTGCGGCAGCCCCTACATGGTGGAGAAATGGCTGAAAGCCGGCCCCGTGTGGCAATGTCCCAACGCGGAATGCAAGCACAAGCAGGACGCGCCGCAAGCGGTAGTGGTGTAAGAAGCTGTTGGCTGTTGGCTAAAAGCGGCTGCGCACGCTCAGGGAATGGTGAGTGCCGGGAGCCAAAAGCCAACAGCCATATGCTATCCCCGGCCGTTTGGTACTGCGTTGCGGGCACCCTTGATTGAGGGGGGCTCCCCTAAGCCCGGTGAATTGCCTTCACCGCCAGTTGTGGCTCGTGCGCGATGATCCTCAATAGGGCGGCGGCCGGTCCGCTTGGATGGCGCCGATCCTGCTCCCAGTTTTGAAGGGTTTTCACGCTGACGCCCATTAGGTGTGCGAACTCCGACTGTGAGAGGCTGGTGCGTTCCCGAATAGCCCGTATCCCGGAAGACTGGAGTTCAAACCGGCGCGAGGGTTTCCTCTGACCACGCAGAATCGCTCCGCCTTCGCGTACGCTGTCCAGTAGTTCTTCGAACATCTTACTTTTCATCGCGAAACTCCTCTTTGACTACCTTGGCAAGTTGCGCCACCTGCTTCGGGGTCAGATCAGCCAACACGTTCTTGGCATATGCATAGAGAAGCAGAATCACGTCTTTTCGGACCGCCCAGAAGTAAATGACGCGGGCACCCCCACGCTTACCGCGCGCACCAACCGGCACGCGAATCTTTCGTATTCCGCCACCACCCTTGATGAGAGCGCCAACACATGGATTCGCTGCCAGCCGGGCCTGAAACTCCCCGTAGTCTTCATCGCCGAGCAACTCCGCGATCTGTCTCGTAAAGGTGGAAGTTTCGACCAGCTCCAAGCGTTCCAATTATCCGCCACTGGCGGATAGCAGTCAAGGCTATACCGTGGCCAGGCGCTTAACCGATCTGGGGATTTCGTGGCACAGGCGCGGAATACGCTCCCTAACGGGGTGCCCTCTGGGCCCGGCTCTGTAACGAGTGCCCGCGCGTTCGCAAGAGTTACCGAGCCGCGCGCGTAAGCAAGCGGGGGGTTCCAGAAACCGTGTAAGCACCCCTGTCCCCGAAGTGCTTTACCGATCT
>PLRZ01000600.1 GCA_003164075.1 Bryobacterales bacterium
CCTGGACGCGCTTTATCTCCATGGGATCCGTGGTAGGTGCGGCAACATTTCCGCTGGCGGTCTGGCTGATGCAGAAGGATTTGACCATGCTGGCGGCGGGCCTGATCGCCGGCGCGTTCATAATCTACAAACATAGTAGTAACATTCAGCGGTTGCATGCGGGAACCGAGAACGTGTTCACGTTCGGAGCCCGGAAGCCTTGAAGAATCTGGCGATCATAGGGGCCGGAAGCTGGGGGACGGCGCTCGCCATGGTGCTGGCCCCGCGATTCGCGCGGATCCGTCTGTGGGTGTATGAACCGGAGCTGGCGGCTCGAATGGGCGCCTCGCGGGAGAACGACGTTTACCTTCCCGGCTTCCAAGTAGCTGACCACGTTGAGGTTGTCAACGACTTTCCGACTGCGCTGGAAGATGCCGACGTGGTATTGAGCGTGATGCCCTCGCACCTGGTACGGCGGCTCTACCAGGAGATGCTGCCGTACCTGCATGAGTCCATGCTCTTCGTGAGCGCGACGAAGGGGTTGGAAAACGGCAGTCTTCTACGAACGTCGGAGGTAATTCGCCAGGTTCTATCCACCAAACTGCGTCCACAGGTAGCCGTGATCTCCGGCCCGACCTTTGCCCGCGAGGTTGCACGGTTCGAACCTACGGCACTTGTAGTAGCATCGTCGAACCCAGGCGTCGCCGACCGCGTCCAGGCGGCCTTTTCGGGGCCCGCATTCCGGCTCTATACGAGCCAGGATACTATCGGTGTAGAAATTGGCGGGTCGATCAAGAACGTCGTGGCAATCGGCGCCGGCGTATTGCATGGAATGGGGTTGGGGCACAATCCGATGGCCGCGCTGATTACCCGCGGGCTGGCGGAAATGACTCGCCTGGCAGTGGCGATGGGCGGGCAGCCTCTGACTTTGGCCGGTTTGGCCGGTTTGGGCGATCTGGTCTTGACCTGCAACGGCGAATTGAGCCGCAACCGCACGGTGGGTGTGGAACTGGCCCGCGGCCGGAAGCTGGAGGAGATTGTCGGCTCCATGAAAATGGTGGCGGAAGGCATCAAAACGACCAACGCCGCCGTCGACCTGGCCAAAAGGTACGCCGTGGAAATGCCCATCTCCGAGCAGATGTTCCAAGTGATAAACTTCGGGGTATCGCCGCGTGACGCGATCCAGCGTTTGATGGAACGTTCGCTTAAAGGGGAATAATTCCCCGGGGAAGCGCAACCTCGGATGGACGAACGGGTTAAGACCGATATGGGGGGTTTGGCGGCGACCCTGGATTTCGACGCGGAACTGATGCTCCGCGTCAAGCAGGGCGACGGAGCGAGCTTCGCGATTCTGCTGGAGAAGCATCGCTTACCGGTGATCCATTTCCTGTACCGGATGGTGCAGAATCAAGCAGTTGCCGAGGAATTGGCGCAGGAAGTTTTCCTGCGCGTGTATCGTTCGCGGGAGAGTTATGTACCGACTGCCAAGTTCACTACCTGGCTGTTTCGGATTGCCACCCACCTGGCGCTGAATTCGCTGCGGGATGGCAAGAACCGCCGGCTCGAGGATCGGCTGGACGACGATTCCTCGGATACGCCGGTTCGACAAGTGTCGGACCAGCGGCCTACAGCGGAACAGAATATGGTGTATCAGGCCCGGCTGGATGAAGTCCGCCGGGCGGTAGCGATGCTGCCGGAGAAGCAGCGGGCTGCCGTTCTGATGCATAAGTACGAAGAAATGGAATATTCGCAGATCGCCAAAGTGCTGAACTGCTCGGAATCTGCGATAAAGTCCTTACTATTTCGGGCTTACGAGACCTTGCGAGCCCGCTTGGCCCATATGGCATAGGGAAGAAAGAGAACGCGATGAACTGCCCAATGGAATCAGGGGGAAATTCAGAACATCTGCTGGACTACGCCGCCGGTAGGCTGAAGCCGGGTGCGCGCGCGCAGATGCAAGAGCATGTCGCGGCCTGCCCGGTCTGCCGCGAGTTTGCCGGTGGCCAGCGAGCCGTCTGGCAAGCCCTGGATGCGTGGGAACCGGCCGCGGTTTCGATGGATTTTGACCGCCGTTTGTACGCCCGCATCGAGCGGCACGTTTCCTGGTGGACGCGCTTGGCGAGGCCGCTGAATCCGCTCTTCCGCCACGCCGTGCCGGTGGTGGCGGCTGCCGGTGTGGTCATCACGGCCGGATTGCTGTTGAACCGTCCGGCGGCCGTCCCGGCAGCGCCGGAGCACTCGGCGCAAGTGGAAGTCTTGCAGCCGGAACAGGTGGAGCACGCTCTGGACGACATGGAGATGCTGCGCGAGCTCAACCATCTGGTGCCCGGGAACGCCGCACCCAGGATGTAAGCCGCCATGAACCGCACTCTCCAAATGGGCAGCATCCTGCTGCTGGTGGTAGGGGCGAGCTTTGGCACTGGCCGGCAGACGGCCAAAGACGCTCCTCCCCCGCCGCCTAAGGTTGGGACGCCCAAACAGGAGCCGATTCCCAAAGGCGCGGCGCGCATCGTGAATCCCGGCAACGTAGCGACCCGCCTGTTCCGTATGACTCCGGAGCAGCGGGAGCGCGCCCTCGAAAAGTTGCCGTCCCAACAGCAGGAGAGTTTCCGCAAGGTGTTGGAGTGGTTTGACCAGCTCCCCAAAGAGCAGCAGGCAATTCAGATTCGCCGCATCGAACGTTTCGACCAATTCAGCCCCGAGAAGAAGGCCGAAGTGAAGCAATTAGTGAAGGCGGCGAGTCAATTGCCGCCTCCGCGGCAGGCGCAGGTGCGGCAGGCCCTCTACCGTCTGCAGCAGGTGTCCGACCAGGAGCGCGAGAACACTTTACGCCGTCCGCAGTTCCAGGCGAGGTTCTCGCCGGAAGAACTGCGGATTGTTACCGGATTGGCCGATGCCTGGATGGGGCCGATGCCCACGCAACTCTACTGAATCTCCCGCCGTGCCGGGACGAGTCTCCGAACTCC
>PLRZ01000134.1:0-12119 GCA_003164075.1 Bryobacterales bacterium
GTGGATGGCGCCTAACTCACCGGTTCCGCGGAGTCGCAGTTAGGCAAAACGGAAATTACGGAAGGTACCGTGAAGGGCGATGAAATCTCCTTCGTGGAAATCTTGAACTACGAGGTGAATGCATTGAAGATCGAGTACAAAGGCAAGATTTCCGGTGACGAGATCAAATTCACGCGCAACGTCGCCGACATGGTCACCGAAGAGATCGTGGCCAAGCGCGCGAAATGACGGCAAGCGGTCCTGGCCAAACCGTCTACGGCGCCGGGCGTTCGCGCACTGTCAGGAAAGAGTCGGCGGGAACGTTCGTAAGCGTCTGTCGCGCACCGGAGGGCCACTCGATTTCAATGCTGTCCGCGCGCGTACTCCGGCCCAGTCCGAAATGCACGGCCAGTTCGCTCGAGCAGGCATAGCCGGTCGATGTAGTGACGTGATTCACCTGGGTTGTGCCTCCGCTCCGCACGATCACGCGCGCTCCAATGCCGTCGCGATTGCTCCTGGCGCCGGCCAACCGGAGCGCCAGCCAATGATTGCCCTCACCCATGATGTTCCGGAGCAGCACCGGCGGCTCGTTGAGGCGGGTGACCACGGCGTCCACGCGCCCATCGCGATCGAAATCCCCGAATGCAACTCCGCGGTTCAGGGCGGCGGGACCGGCGAGCGCGGCGCGAAATGCTCCGTGGGCGTCGTTGAGCATCAGCAGATTCTGCTGCCGGGACTTGCCGCTGGAGAGCATCTCGGTGTTGTCCTGCACATCGCCGGCCGCCACGAAGACGTCCTTCCAGCCGTCGTTGTCGAAATCGAAAATCCCCATGCTCCAGCCGCTCAGCGGCATGCTGATGCTGCCCGCATGGCTCTGATAAGTTACGTCGCTGAACAGACCGTGGCCCAGATTGCGGAACACCGGGAAGGTTTGATTGCTGAGCGCCGTGACAACCAGATCTTCCCAGCCGTCGTTATCCAGATCGCGGAAATCCACGCCCATGGAGGAAAGCGCCTTGCCGTCGTCGTTGTAGCCCACGCCTGCCTGGAGCGCAACCTCGCGGAACGTGCCGTTGCGCTCGTTATGGAACAGGAAGTTCGGGACGGTGTCGTTGGCGACGAATACGTCCATCCAGCCGTCGTGGTCGTAATCGGCGATGGCGATGCCCATACCTTTGCCGGGATGCGCGGCGATTCCGGAAACGGCGGAGACATCGGTAAATGTGCCGTCGCCGTTGTTGTGGTACAGGCGGTTGGGCAAGGCCTGGTAATAGCGCGGATGGCAATAGGTGCGAATGCCGCGCCCGGCGTCGCCGCAGAACAGCTCGGTGGCCGGATCCCACTTCACGTAGTTGACTACGAACAGATCCAGGCGGCCGTCGTTGTCGTAGTCCACCCAGGCCGCCGCCACCGCCCAATCGTGGCTCTCCAGCCCGGCAGCTCTTGTCACGTCCTCGAAGGTGCCATCGCCGCGATTGTGGAACAGGGTATTGCCCTTGACGCCGGTGACGAACAGGTCGGCGTTTCCATCGTTGTCGTAGTCTCCCGCGGCGACGCCGATGTTGTAGCCGGCGCCGCCCACGCCGGCCTTGTCCGTCACGTCTTCGAAAGTCCAGTCGTGCTTGTTGCGATAGAGCCGGTTGCGGTACTGCGGACCGGTCTTTTCGAGCGATGGCTGTTCCGCCCCATTGGTGAAATAGATGTCGGGATAGCCGTCATTATCGTAGTCGAACACTGCCACGCCGCCGGCCATGGTTTCGATCTGGTGCCTCTCGGGCGAAGCGGCGTTGTTCAGTACGAAGGCGATGCCGGAATGCGCGCTGCGGTCCTCGAAGTAAGTGGGAGCGGGCGCGGCGGAGGGGGCCAGCAGGGCGGCGCCGGTCAGCATGGCGACGGCGCCCAGGATGGCGGCCTTCATAGACCTTCCGGCGCCGCTTTGCAGTTTTCGAGTGCCTTGATCTCGGCGTCGGCCGCCCCGCCCTTGCCGCTGGCGGAGTAGATACGGGCCAGCAGATTGTGAACGCGGCACTCGCCCGACGGCCGCGCGGGCTGGAGTACTTGTGCGGCTTCCTCCAGGCTGTTTTCGTGATAGAGCGCGCGCGCCAGCTCGAAGCGGACGTCGATGGCAGCCGGCGCCAGTGCCAGGGCCTGCCGCAACGCGCGCAGGCTCTCGGTCGGGCGGCCCTGTCGAAACAGAAACGCGCCATACGCGAGATAGGGCCTCCAGGCCGAGCCGGCCAGATCTACCGCCTTGCGGAAGGACTTCTCCGCGGCGTCGAACTGCCCCAGGGCATCCTGGGCCAAACCGAGGTTCTCATAGACGCGGGATTGCTCCGCGCCCACCCGCAGGGCCTGCTCGAAGGCCGCGATGGCTTGCTCGAAGCGGTTGGCGTCGTAAGCAGCGCGCCCGGAGAAGTACCAGGCTTCAATGTCCCGTTTGTCCAGGCGTTGGGCCGTCTCGAAGAAGCCTTGCGCGCGGTCCCATTGTTGCCGCGCGGCGCAGACCCTGCCTGCCAGTATGTACCCTCTCGCGTAGCGGCCGTCGAGCGCGATGGCGCGGTCGGCTTCGCCGGATGCGGCCTGCAACTGGTCCAGGTTCAAGAGCGCGCCGCCCAGAAACACGCGGACATCGGCGCGGTCGGGGTACTGAGCCAGGTATTGACGATAGAGACCGACAGCTTCGCTGGCGCGGCCCGAGCCGTAAGCGGCGTTGGCCTGCGCCAGCAAACTGTCCCGAGGATCCTGGGCCGCCACCATCCCCGGCACGCACCCCAGTATGGCGAGCGCGGCTCCGAAGATCCGTATCACGGCACTTTCACTACCTTGAAATCCATAAACCGGGCACTGCTCCGATGGGCGAAGACCCCGACATCGAGAGGACCTTCCGCCCCTGCTACGTCCGCTTCGCCGATCTTACTCCAATTGACGCCGTCTTTGCTGGAATACCCGATGAACTTAGAACCCTGGCGCTGTAGCTTGAGCCAGCATGGCCAATTGGTATAGCCATCCAGGACCGTCCGTTTGTCGATGCGTCCGTCGCCGTTGGAATCCCACTCTAATGCAAAACCGTTAGCCGGTGAAGCCCCCAGCACCAGGTATCCGGGCGATTGCCCCGGCTTCGAGATATCCTTGCGCACCATGATTCCCGCACGGCCAACCCAATTGGTTCTTCCGTCCGGATTCTCAAGTTTCACAATCGCCGAATCGGAGCCTCCCAGCGCGTGTGGCAGATAGGCCGACCCGTATTGGTCGCCGTGGTCCAGCACGGCGTAGTCGCCGTTTTCGCGAATGTAGAATCCGCCGTCCAACTGCTGCACTTGCCCATCGAGATTCTGAAATGCCAGATAGGGCGCAGCCACCGGGTGACCGGCGGGCTTCGGCTGCACCGTGACGTTCTTCGTCACGTCTCCGAGCCGTAGCGGTATTTCGCCGCTTTCTTTGGATTGCAGATTGGCGAAGCCCACGCGCGCCGTTTCATTCGCGCCCAGCCACGCGGTCCGCTTGATCGACTCATTGCCTACTCGCAATTCGACGTCGGCGAGGCCTTCATGACCGGTGTTTTGAACGGTCGCGGACGCGAAGAACCGATCGC
The DNA here is from genome assembly GCA_003164075.1 of Bryobacterales bacterium. The sequence continues at coordinate 3,572 of PLRZ01000134.1, forward strand.
CGGAAACCAGTACTCCGAATAGCGGATCGAGGGCCTTCAGAAGCACTTTGGCGGACGTGGCCTCGGCGCCGTTCAGGATAAGCTTGCGAATGCCGTCGAAGAGCAGTGAAGGAGCGCCATCCGGCTCGCGCTGCGCCACGAAACGGTCCAAGTCCAGCGTGCCGATATTCTCGCCGAAGAGGGCCGGGCGGCGGTCCTTGTCGACATAGTCCACGCGGACGTCATGCAGTTCCAGGTTCTCGACATTGCGGCAGTACACTCCGTAGGCCTGGATCATCGAGTAGGGACTGAAACCCTGACCGTTCGACTCCTCATCCTTCACGCCGCCGGCGAACGTCATCCGTGCATTCCTCAGGATGATCGACTTCGCCGGCTTCTCTTTCGGTCCAGCCACATAAAACGGCGTTCTGCCGCAATTAATGGCAGTCAGATTCTCGATCACGATACGGCCCACGCCCAGATTGTTGCCGCTGTATGGAGCGTCGGCGCCGAATGCTACATACACCGGCGAGCGGACGTTGATCATGGTGATATTGGACAGGACCATGTTATCCACCGGACCGGGCGTGACCAGCCGTGAACTGGAACCCCCGCGGCCGCCGCTCTGGGGCAGAATCTGAAAGCCCGATTCCGTATTCGTGCGGAATCCCAGCCGGTGGGCGTACTCTCCGGGACCGTAGATCAGACAGTTGTTGATCAGCACGTTGCGGCCACCGACGCGGATGGCATTACAAGAGCTGTTCAGGATGCAGTTGGTGACGGTCACGTTCTCCCAGTACGCCCCTGCCAGGCTGTCGTCGCCGGTGTAGAGTTTCGAGTTCGAAATGGTTGCCTGCCGCACGTCGTGCATGTTGATGCCGTCGTATCCGTTGTACGCCGTGAAGTTATCGATGGTCACCCGCTCGCAGGAACGAAAGATGAGCGAGTAATTGCCGGAGTCTCTGATGGTGATGTCGCGGACGACGATGTCTTTGCTGTTGTTGAAGAGGACGGCGTGGGGGCCGCGGATATGCTCTTCGCCCTGGGGATTGTTGAGGTTCTGTCCGCTGATCGTCCCGCGGCCCATGAGGGCGGCGTTATGAACGCCGTTGGCCAAAATGATCGAGCCGTCCCACTCACGTCCGCCTTCGGGCCAGCGATAGTCGGCCAGGTTCTTAGTGCCCAGGATCGTGGCCCCCGCGTCGATCCATAGAGTCACGTTATTCTGCAGCCGGATGGTGCCCGACACGTAAGTCCCCGCGGGGACCAGAACGGTGCCGCCTCCGGCGTCGCTGGCCGCCTGAATGGCTTTGTTGATAGCGTCGCTATCGGTTCGCTGGCCGTCACCAACCGCGCCAAAGCTCTTGACGTTGAACTGGGCGGCCGGCTGCGCCACGCCATTGCCCGCCGGCCACAGGAATAGCCCGAAGACGAGAACACTCGTTATGGACCGCATTATTGTCTTCCCCGTGCAGCCACCAGGTAATCGAAGGCCCCCAACTGACAACTGAACTTGTCGGGAGTGAGTGAAGCCGGCACCGTTCGATTCTTCAGCAGATCGTGGGCTTGCGCGTAACTTGCGGCCGGCACGTCCACCTGAACCTTGGTAATGCGGTTGGTAAGATTGATCAACACCAGAATCTCGTCGTTGCCCTTCTTGCGGATGAAGCTGACCACGCCATCCAGGTTGCTGTTGTTGACCCACGTCAGATCGCCCGCGGTGAGCGCGGCCTCGTCCTTGCGCATCTGAATAAGCTGCTTATAGATGCGGAGTTTGGCATTCTGCTGCCCGGCGATACTGGTGCGCCGCTGCGTCTCGGGCTTCCAGATGTCCCAGCGGATGGCCACATGGGACTGTTGCTGAGGAGCGGTCGTGTCGCCGACCTCTTCCCCGTTGTACAGGAACGGAATTCCGTCCAGCGTGAAATCCAGCACGGACGTGGCCAGCGCCGCCTTTTCTCCGAACACCACGTCCGCCCGATTCCGGTCGTGATTGTCGTTCAAATGCAGAAAGCGCGCGCCTTGCGGAAAGGTAGCCTTGGCCTTCTCCCATTGTTGCCGGATTCGTTCCGCCGATTCGCCATTCACCACTACCGCAGTCAGCGCCGCATAGTAGGGGAAGTTGTAGCTGATGTCGAAGGCCTTGAGTTGCTGCTCCGGCACGTCCGCCTCGGCCAGCATGATCACGTTGGGATTGACTTTATCCATGGCCTCGCGTGCTTCGTCCCAGAAGTCGGTAGGGACGCCGCCTGCCACGTCGGCGCGGAATCCGTCCAGGCCGACATCCTTGATCCAGTGCAGCATGTTATTGCGGAAGTACTCGTGCACCTGGGGATTCTTGAAGTCCGGCTGGGGAGTCCGCCACCGCGACATGATGAGGGCGCCGTCCGGCGTACGCTGGTAAAATCCTGGTTTGTTTAGCAGGACGTTGTCGTTGGCGCTATGTGCGAAGACGATATCCATAATTACTTTCAGCCCTAACCTGTGGGCCTCGGATACCAGCGCCTTGAGGTCGGCCTCGGAGCCATACTCGGGGTCGATTCTGTCGTAGTCCTTGATTTCATAAGGAGTGGAAGGCCCGAACACGGAAGGGTAGCCGTGGACATTGGGCGGGCTCACATAGACGATGGTGGCGCCCAGATCGGCAATATAAGGCAAATGGGCCGTCGTCGCATACAGAGTCCCTTCCGGCGTGAAGGAGCGCAGCCAGATCTGATAGATGATGGAACGGCTCAAGAAGTCCGGAGCGGTGCGCGCATGCTGCGCGGTCACCGGCGCGTTTTGACCCAGCGACACAAAACTCAAGACCAATACCAGGATACAAGATCGCGTTATTTTGTGCATGATGTTTATTCCTCACGATAGTGAGGAGGCGCGATCCTCGAAAAAGGATCGCGCCTCCATCGTTCCGCTATTAGAATTGAACGGCGAGGTAGAGTTGTATCTTCCTCCCGTCCGCCGCCGACGTCACCGCGCCGTAGTTGGCGCTGGTGATGCTGGTATTGGGATCGCCCCAACGCACGAAGTTGAACGGATTGTTCACATCCATTCGGAACTGTGCGTGGAGCCTCTCTTTGATGGGGAACGACTTGCCCAGGGAAACCGACTCGGCTTTCTGCCAGAACCCGCGCACCCAGTCCAGAACGGGAGCTATATTGCCGAACTGGTAAGTGGGGGGAACCACAAAAGCGCCTGCCGGAGCGAAATACCGGTTGACAGCCGGGTTGAAGTCGCGTGGATCGGTCACGCCGAATATGGGCACGCCAGGCACGTAATCGGCGAATTTGCCGCCGTATCCCAGCACCGAAAGATTGTTCGATACGGTAAAGCTCATGGCGTCGCCGGAACTGTAGCGCGCGTAACCGGCGAGGTTCCAGCCGCTAGCCACAAACTTCAAGAGCGGGTTGTTAGACCTGAGAAATTTCTTGTTCGGTCCAAATGGCAACTCGTAGCTGGCGTTGACCACAAGGGTGAAGGGCGGAGAATCGCCACTGTAGACGATGGGACGGACAGGCGTGTACTGGTCGGTTTCGAGGGTGCTCATGTTCTTCATCCAGGTAACGAAGGTGAGCAGCGTGAGGCCGTTTGAATAGCGTTTATTCAACTTGACCTGCAAGGAGTTGTAACGCGCGCTGCCTACCGGATCGTTCTCCGATCCCGTGCCGACCGAGGTGTACTGCGGGTAAGGCATGAGCGCCTGAGCCACGGTGTGCACACTCTGGCTGGGGAAGGTAGCAAATGGAACCGGGACATTGGCGGCGGCAGCCGCGGCTGACCCGGCCGGTTGCAACAGCAGACTTCCGAGTGAAAGGTAGCTGTCATTCACGAAATTGAAATTGGTGCCCGCCGCCAGGTGTGTCGAATGACTCCCGATGTAAGAAACGTCGAGCGACATGTTGTTCATCAATTCACGTTGCACGGCGACCGTCCAACTCAAAATCTGAGGCAGGCGGGTACCTTCCGAAAGCAGCCACGTGATGCTTTGGCCGTTCTGGAAACTCGGCGATATTTGTGGGGGCAGGGCGTAGTTAGACGGGAAGCTTGCAGTTCCCCAGTTGTAGACAGGCGTGTAACCGTCCGGCGAACTGAAGCTGGGAGATGAACTGAAGCCCGCGGTATACCCGCCGCTGTCCGGCGAGTCGGAGTAATAGATCCCTCCCGAAGCCCGGATGATGGTCTTAGGCGACAGCGCGTAGGCCAAGCCCATGCGCGGACCGAAACCTTTCATCCATGTCTTTTCGAATTGGTTCCCGGTGCGGCCCGTCCCGCTGCCGCCAAAAACCAGCGCACCCAGGACGCCGACCGGATTCATGACGGTAGGACTAAAGGAACTTACCTGGCCGTTGACCTCGTAGGGTGCGGTCCCGACATCCCAACGGAGGCCGTAAGACAGAGTGAGCTTGGAAGTCACTCGGAAGTCATCCTGCGCGAACAAGGAATAGTGGCCGAACCGGTAGCCCGTGGCGTTCGGCAGCGTCGTGTTAGCGTTCGACAAATCTCCCAGCAGGAAACTCGCGAAGGAACTGCCCCAGCTTGTCAGGCTTGGAGAGTCCGGCTGGCTGGTCATCTGGTTACTGAATGAAAAGGAGCCGGCCGTGGAGGACTCGTTAATGCTGTTGTTATCGAACCGCCAGTGGGAGCCCCCGAATTTAAGAGTGTGGTGTCCGCGAATCCACGTCAGACTGTCGCTGATGGAGTAGCGCGTCTCCGCTCCCACACCGTTGCTGGTGAGGCCCATGCTGATGGACGAGCCGGTGCCGCCGGAAAAACTGAGCTGCGGAAATGCTCCCAGGTCATTGGGCATTCCGGTGATTCCGAGGGCCTTGTCCCAACCCTTACCGACGCTGGTGTTGCTGTACGGATTGACGTACCGGTCAACGCCCAAGGTGAGGTGGTTGAGCAGGGTAGCGCTGGCAGTGTAGTCATGGTTCAGGCGCCAGGTTTGACTGGTAACAGTCTGGAGTTGAAAGCCTTCCAGTACGTCAGGCTCATTGGGAAGGCCTTGCACCGTGTTGGCGGTGTCGCCCCAACCGCTATTGTTAATCAGCCGCGGGCGCCACTCGTTTTGGTAGGTGAGGGATAACTTTTGCTTGGTGGAGATGCTGTGGTCGAGTTTGGCCAAAGAAGTGAAACTGTTGAAGTAAGGAAAGGCCCCGGTGTGGTTGTACCAATTGTTGGTTTCGCTCGGCAGGTTCGGGGTCGGCAGCAACGCCGCGATCTTGGCCGAAACCGGGCTGATCTGCGAGGTGGGGATGATGTTGCCGGGAAACGGGGTACGAACAAAACTGCCATTGCCGTCCGGTTGCGTAGTGCCGGGGTCGAAGATCGGAATCTGCACGCCCGATGCACTCAAGAGAGTGCTGAAATTGCCCGTCCTGAAAGCCGCCGCCGGAATGGTCTGAAGGCCTCCCGTACCACCGGTGCGAGATTCGAAGATGCCTTGGCTAAAGAACAGGAAAGTCCTGTTGCGGCCATCGTAGACCTTGGGGATATATATCGGAAGGCCAAACTGGAAGCCGCCTTCGTTGAACCGTAGCTTGGTTTGCACGGGGCCTTGGAAGAAATTGCGGGCGTTCAGGTCGTCATTGCCGAAATAGTCGTTCACCTGCCCATGGACCTGATTCGTGCCGGATTTCATGGTAACGGTAGTGAACCAACTTCCAAAACCGCCGTACTCGGCGTTGAAGCCGTTGGCTACCACGGTATACTCGGCCACGGCTTCCACTGTCGGGCCATTCTCCAGAATGGCGCCGCGCCGTGCCCCGAACTCGCTCGATGGCGCGCCGTCGACGAAGACCTCCGTGGACCCTTGAATCGCCGAGTTGACGCGGCCCGACCAGGACTCAGCCGGCTCCCCGCTGCCCAAGGCCCCATTACTCGAAGTATTGCCTGGCAGGAATCGCAGATTGTCCGTGATGTTGCCCTTCTCGGCGAAGTTCAGCAGCGGCAGATCGTCGATGAACTTGGCCGGAAGACTGCTTGGGTTGGAGGTGGCCGAGATATCCAGGAGCGGCGCCTCCCCCGTGACGGTAACGGTATCGGTAACCGCACCTAGTTGCAGCGCGACGTCCACGGCCAGGTCGCTCTCCGCCGAAATGAGAATTGGCTCCCGAACGGTAGTGCGGAAGCCATCCTTCTGAACAGTCACCCGGTAAGAGCCCACCGGCAAATTGGGTGCCAGGTAGTATCCTAAGTCGTTGGTGGTGAAATCGAGTTTACTGTTTGTCTCGATATTGATTACCTGAACTTTAGCGGCCGGAACGTTGGCTCCATTCGGGTCCCTGACGGTCCCTGAAATGTTGCCGCGGCCGGTCTGCGCAAAGAGAATACACGTTGCCGCAATCAAGGGCAATATGCGGAGCACGCGTCTCATGCTGCCGCTCCACGTTACTGCTTGAAGCCTTCCAATATTCATCTTGTTCTCCTTATCGTTGAAGTAAGTGAATCCCTAAGAATCAAGTCTCTTTTAGTCCTGGTCGTAATGACCGAGCTTCCGAATCCAGATATTTCTAAAACGGACAGGGCTGTTGTGATCCTGCAGGCTGAGCGGTTCCTCCTCGCCATGGTGAGAGTACACAGCCACTTTCCTCCACACCGTTGCGCCCAGGATTTCCTGGTGATTGTGGACCAAAATGCCGTTGTGAACCACCGTCACATAGCCCGGCTTGACCAGCTTCTCCTTGTCGAAGCGGGGAGCCTCGAACAGGATGTCGTACACGTTCCACTGGCCCTCGGGCCGGGAAGCGTTTACCAGCGGAGGCCACTGTCCGTAGATCGCGGCAGCCTGCCCGTCCGCGTAAGTCGGATTCTCGAACGATTCGAGCACCTGAATCTCATAGCGCATCATGAGTTCCACGCCGCTATTTCCCCGGTCCTGACCCACTCCCGGCGAGCCGGCCGGAATCATCCATTCGATGTGCAGTTGACAGTCGCCGAATTTCTCCTTGGTGACCAGGCGCCCGGACCGGGGCACGGTTTCCATGTAACCGTTTTCAACCTTCCATTTGGGCTCCTGGATCTGGCCGCCGCGTCCGGCGGTGACCCACTGCGACAGGTCTTTGCCGTCGAACAGGACGATGGCGTCGGACGGCGCCGGCGCGCTTACCACGGGTCCTGGCGTCACCTTCCTGGGGTGCGGCCGGTCGGGGTCGTGGACCCGCCATTTCTGTCCCGGCAGTCGCGGAGTGTCGGTGTACCCGTGTACGCCGTCGCCGGCTTCGGCGGGCTTAGGCGGCGTCCCTGCCTGCTGGGCTGCCAGCGTGGCGGCTGTTGCGATGAGTGCCAAGAGTTTCATACACATTTCCTACCGTTAGCGTTCATGGGGCGGCCGCGCCCAGTAAATGCCGATGTCCTTCGGGTCCTCGATGACTAACTTCCCCTGGGTCACGGCGAGATCCGGCTGTCCCTGGAAAAATGACTGGAATCGGAGACCCTCGGCCAGGTGCAAATCATCCACTTCAATCTCAATCGGCTTGGCAGCCCCGGCGCGATTGAGGATCACGAGCACTTGCTCCTCGGGCGAGCTTCTTAGATAGATGTACTGGTCTTTGCCGACGTTCAACTCGACCAGGTTCCCGCGGCGGAGGGCCGGATGATCGAGCCGGAAATGCAGTAAGTCGCGCATTCGGTTGAACACGGTGGCAGCGTCACCGGTCCGCCCTTCCGGAAGGAACGCATTCACCGGGTCTCCGGGGAAACCGCCGGGGAAGTCCGCCCGAATGGTGCGATCCGTCCGGTCGGTCCCGGCGCCCATGGCGATCTCGTCGCCGTAATACAAATGGGGAACGCGCCGGGTAGTCAGCACAAATGTTTCGGCCATCAGGAGTTTCGATATGTCGCCTCCAGCCACGGTCAGAAATCGCGGCTGGTCATGATTGCCGGCGAAGACCACCAACTCCTCCGGCCGTTGATAGAGCGAATCCTGCGCCAGGATGGCGGTCAGCGCCGTCATGGGCGCGCCTTGCCCGAAGACGTTCTTGAGAGCGGACTCCAGGGGAAAGTCCAGGATGGATTTCAGCTTGGTGTCGGCCCCATATCTCCGCACGCCACCCTGGAAGAACGACAGCACCGCGGGCGTCTGCGCGGTGATCTCGCCGGTCACCACGAAATCGGGATATTGCAGGTCGATGGCGCTCTGCCACTTCTCCCAGAACGGCCGGTCCACATAAGGATATGTGTCCTGGCGGACGGCGTCGATTCCGCTCATTCCAATCCACCACAGCGCGTTTTGGATCAGGTAATCGCTCACCAGGGGATCGGACTGATTGAAATCCGGAAGGCTGCCGGCGAACCATCCGTCCAGGGGAATCTCCCGCCGCTTGGGCCGCGCGTAAGGGTCGGAGAGCGCCGCGATATCGAAGTTGTTGCGGAGTTTCGGAGTGCGCGCCAGACCGTGCCACCATGTCGGTGTGGGCGGATCGGCCGCGAAAGGATGGCGTGGACCGCTGTGGTTGGCCACTTGATCCTGGACCACTTTCAGTCCCATGCGATGGGCCGCATCTACCAAGTCGCGGAAGTCCTGCATGGTGCCGAATCGCGGCTCGACGGCGTAGAAATCGACGGCGGAATA
>PLRZ01000134.1:12245-19446 GCA_003164075.1 Bryobacterales bacterium
CTGCCTTAGTGGAGGGATTGATGGTGAAATATGCGAAGAGATAGTGGCCATTGTCCGAGGTCCGCCGGACCTCGATGCGGAAGCCTTTGGGGCCGGTTACCGATGCATCCTTTAGCTCGCTGCCTGTCAGCAGCACCTGGATAGGATTCCGGGTGTGGCGCACCCACCAATTAGGGGGCTCGACTTTCGCGACGGACGGCGCCGCGTACGAAGCAACCGCGAGCGCCGCTTCCACCAGGCAGAGACGCAGCCACAGCCGGCCTAAAGAACGGACAAGGTTCTCCATATAAGTTACCTGATATTCCGTAAAACGCAATCCGCAAGAAATGAAAAAGACCCGGCGAGCGAGACCAATCGCGAGAACCGGATGTGGCAAGCATACTCGCTCCCCAGGGATTTACAATCCACCGCAAGTCGTTTGTTGTTCAAATCTTGTTCACCAGCCAACTTACTCAAAAAGAAAGTGTTGATGTCCCATGACAACGGCGTGACAAGGAGTATTTCGGGCGTTCGCCGCGGCCCACGCTACCAGCGGACGGCCACCTTTTGCTGCTGGCTGGACTGCGGAATCCGCAGAGTCAGAATCGAACGGGCCTGGTCAAACTGGATCGCCGTGGCCGGCAGGTCCCGGTCGTTCAGCAAGACCGTGCGCGGCGCCTGGGCGAAGTGCAGGGCAATCGTGTTTCCGGAATGCCGGGGGGTGAATGTCCCTTGGGCGGCGCCCAGGGTGACGGTGACGCCCGCGGTTTCCGGCCGGACCGACACGGTGCGCTTGAAGTAGCCCTCTTGCCGGTAGGCGAACGTGCTGCCGTCGTCCTCGTAATACTCCCGGTCCGTGGCGCCGTGGGCGAACACGTCAAAGATTAGTTCGGCGGATGCCAGATCGGCGGTCGACTGCACGGTTGGCGCGCGGAAAAGAATCGCACCTTCAGCGGCGAAGAGGGGCAGTTCGTCCTCGTTTGCCTCGACGGTGGTCCGCCGGCCACCGGTCAGGACCTTATCGGTCCGCAGGTCGTACCATGTGCCGCGCGGCAGGTAGAGTTGACGTGTTTTGGTTTGGGGCGCGACAATCGGGGCCACCAGCAGGTCCGGTCCCATCAGGAATTCGTCCCCGGCGTTATACGTTGCCGGGTCGTCGGGATACTGCAGCATCAGGGCCCGCATCATGGGCATACCGGTTTGCGAGGCCTGGTAGAAAGCGTTGTAAATGTACGGCAGGAACTGATACCGCCGTTCGATGGCCTGCCTGTTGTACGCCTCATATTCCGGTCCGAAGGCCCACGGTTCTTTGTTGGGCGCCTGCGGGACGGTATGGGCGCGCATAAAGGGGAAAAAGGCTCCCGCTTCCATCCACCGGGTATAGAGATCGGCATCGCCCGCCCCGGAGTCGTTGAAGCCCCCGATATCGTTGCCGACGAACGGGAATCCCGAGATTCCCATGCCCAGCAGGGTACCCAGACCATCCTTCAGGCGGAGCCAGTCGGCCACGTTGTCGCCCGTCCACACCGCGGCGAAACGTTGGCCGCCGGCATAGGTTGCCCTGGTCAACACGAATGGCCGCAGGTCCGGACGCTGCTGCAGCAATCCCTCCTGCGTGGCCAGAGACATCTGTTGACCGAATACGTTGTGGATCTGCGCCTGGCTGACGGCCGCTCCATCGTGCTGAAACACGACTTCGTCGGGCATCGTCCCGCCCGGAGCCCCCATCACCGCAGGCTCGTTCATATCCACCCAGATACCCGCCAGGCCGCTCGAAACGAAATCCGAGATCTGCTGCGCCCACCACTTTCGGGCAGGACTGTCGGTGAAATCGGGGAAGACCGAGGCGCCCGGCCAGACACGGCCGGAGAAGAGCTTCCCGTCCGGATTCCTGGCGAAGATATCGGCTTTCACCCCGCTGTCGTATACCGCATAGCCGGGGTCGAGTTTGACGCCCGGATCGATGATGGCCACGGTCTTGAAGCCGATTTCGCCCAGATCCTGGAGCATCTGCTTCGGCTGCGGAAAGCGCTTCGGATCCCACGTAAAGATCCGATATCCGTCCATGTAGTGGATATCGAGCCAGATAGCATCCGCGGGAATGTGGCGTTCGCGGAATCCCTTGGCCACTTCCATCACGCGGCTGTCCGGGTAATACGAGTAGCGGCACTGTTGATAGCCCAGCGCCCACATCGGAGGCAGCGGCATCGGCCCGGTCAGTTCGGCGTACCGGCGCAACACGTCGGAAGGCAGCGGCCCTGCCAGAATGTAGTAGTCCATCTCGCCGCCCTCGGCTCCGAAACTCATCGATTTGGGGCTCAGCCGGCCGATATCGAAGCTGCTCCTCCAGGTGTTGTCGAAGAAGGTGCCATGCGCGCGTCCACCCTGCAGCGTGATGAAGAACGGAATCGTGTCGTAGAGCGGGTCGGTGGTGTTGTCATAACCGTTGGTGTCCGAATTCCACATCACCAGCGTACTGCCGTTGGACCTGGCGCCCCGCTTGTCGAGCAGACCGCTTTTCTCGCCGAATCCGAAGAAGTGAGCGTCGGCGCTCAAGTCTTTCCATACCCGGACCCGTCCCTCGGAATCGCGGGCCATTCCCACGGCGTCGGTATCCTTTTCCAGAACATTCCCCTGGGCATCCAGGAATCGGAGCCGGAACGGGTTCCGCCCTATTTCCACCTGCAATTCGGAGGTGCGCAACCGGTCTACGCTGCCCGCGCTCGAGAACTCGAACGGTGCTTTGGCGCCACGCATCGCGGGAAGCACCGCGTAGGAATCGTCGGGCCCGAATTGCCGTCCCTGGGCGAAGCGAACCCGGATGGCGCCGGCCTGGATCACGGTCAGCCGGACGGCACCGAGATCGTTCCGGTATTCGACGCCATTGTCCAGCCGCTGAGCCGCGGGCATCGCGCCCACGGACGTCCAGTCCGCCCGAAGTGGCAGGACTCCCGATATGAGAAGGAACTGTATAAGCAGATGTTTGCGCATATTTGCGATCGCCGTTCGATACCGAGGGTGATCGCGGAAAGCGGATTTGGCAATGCACAACTCTTGAATTGTCCGGCAAATTATGTTCATCTTATAAACAATTGATTTCGCGGGAGTTGCGCACGACAGTCAACAGCAGAATTGCAGACCGTGCGGTTCCTCGGGTATTTTTAGAAGAGCCGTGCGAAGAACCGCCTCAAGTTCTTCCATGTGTTACCCTTGTTGACGTTCCATGCTCGATCAGATCCCAACCCACTGGGGCAGAATACGGTTTGGCGTTTTTGAAACCGACCTTCGAGCCGGTGAGTTGCGGAAGTGCGGAATCCGCATCAAGCTGCAAAGCCAACCGTTCAAGCTGCTGGCCATCCTCCTTAGCCACGCCGGAGAAATCGTGACCAGGGAGGAACTTCAGCAGCAGATCTGGGGCACGGAAACGGTAGTTAATTTCGACCACAGTCTGGGAACGGCGGTAAATAAGGTCCGCGAGGCCCTGGGCGACTCAGCGGAGCATCCTCACTACATCGAAACCCTGGCCAAGCGTGGATACCGGTTCATCGCGCCGATAGAACCGCTCGATTTCCCGGAGCCACACGCGATCTCCCGAACGGTACTGGTGGCCTCCGCGGTTCAAGTTGAAGCGCCCGCCGCGAAACGAGTTCCATCCAGGCTGGAAACGGTCCGCTGGCAAATCGTGGCTGCAGCCGCCGGTGTAATCGTCGTCATTCTCCTTGGCCTTCGCCTTTGGGAGAGTGCGGAAGTGGCAACGCCCAGGCTGCTGCCGTTCACCCAAATCACCTCGTCGGACTCCATCTTTCCCGGTGACGTGGGAATCGAACGATTCCCGGCTCTTCTCACCGACGGATCGCGGCTTTACTTCTCCAAGATCGAGAGCGGCCGTATCGCCCTGGCCTACTCGGCGATTTCCGGCGGCGACGCGCATCCCCTGGTGACACCACCCGAAATTGGAGAGCCAAGGTTGGCGGATATCTCGCCGGACGGTTCGAAGCTGCTGGTTTTTGGCGAGGTACTCACCGAACTGGAGCGAACCATGTGGATTGTTCCGTCGGCGGGTGGCGCGGCACGCAAGATCATGAGCGGCCTCGGTCATGATGGCACGTGGATGCCGGACGGAAGTACGGTGCTGTATGCTTCCGGACGCAACATTCTGATCACCCGCAATGACGGCCAGGAAGCTCGCGTTTTGACATCTGTTCCCGGGCGGGCCTTCTGGCTTCGTTGCGCCCCCGACGGCTCCCGAGTGCGCTTCACGGTGGTCGATTCCGCCACGCGTGCTACTTCGCTGTGGGAGTTTACATTCGCGGATAAGAAACTTCGTCCTTTGCTGCCGGGGTGGTCCAATCCCACATCGGAATGCTGCGGAAACTGGACGCCCGACGGGAAGTACTTCGTATTCCAGTCGAACCGGGTAGAGGGAAGCAACATTTGGATTCTGCCGGAGAAGAGTTGGATCGGCGGCCCGACGCCCTCGCCATCGCAACTCACTGCGGGTCCGCTGAACTTTATCGGCCCGGTGCCGGCCCGCCACGGAGATCAGGTCTTTTTTACCGGAGCGCACAAGCGGAGTCAACTCCGCCGCTATGACGCCGCCACTCGCCAGTTCATTCCCTATTTGCGGGAAATCGGCATGGCGGGCCGGACGGAGTTTTCGAGAGACGGGACCCGTGTTGCGTGGGTCAGCACCAGTGACGGAGGTTTGTGGCAGAGCCGGTTGGATGGGTCGCAGCGGCTGCAATTGACATCCGGCCCCATGCGGGTATTCATGATGCGTTGGTCCCCGGATGCGCGCTCCATCGCGTTCATGGGCAAGGAGCCGGGCAAGACGTGGAAGATTTATTCCATCGCTACCGAGGGAGGCAAACCGCAGATTGTTTCGGAGGACGCCCGCAACCAGGCGGACCCGGACTGGTCGCCCGACGGTAAGACCATCGTCTATGGACGGTCGTCGGAGTACATGGCTGAAGATTCAACCCCTAAGTCCATTCAGATGGTGGATTTGACAACCAGGCTGGTGTCGACAGTGCCGGGGTCCGAGGGGCTCTTTAGCCCGCGGTGGTCGCCCGACGGCCGCTACCTCATCGCCATGCCTCTGGATCAACGCAAGCTGATGCTCTTCGATATCGCGTCGAAGAAGTGGACCGAGATGGCCAATGGGACCTTCAACAACCCCGTCTGGTCCAAAGACGGCAAGTACATTTACTACCAATCGTACGACGAGGGAAGTCCGATCCGCCGCATGCCGGTGGGAGGCGGCCGGGTGGAAGAAATAGCCGACTTTCGAGATCTGCAGCCTGGCGCCACGGTGGGTTACTGGGGTATCGCATCGGAGGACGCGCCCATCGCATCGTTCCACTTTCTCACCGCGGACATCTATTCGGTGGAGTGGACGCACCGCTAGCGGGCGCTTCTCATCGGCGTGCTCCACGTGCGGTCCAAGGATGCTTCCGCTCCCAGGATTAGCCGGTTACGTGCTCAGTGAAGAGGCACTTGCAAAATTCGGTATTGAACCCGCTCCCTCACGGTCGCGGCTCGGTAAGTGCTTGCCTTTCAACGTGGTTTTTCCGAGCCGCGCGCGCAAGCAAGCGGTTTCTTCGAATTTTGCAAGTACCTGTGAAGTCTGCCACAACTCTCCAGACTTGTTCGCACAAAGCGAACGCTACGCTGCCCGCCCTACCCCGGCAGCCGCATGCGCGCTATGCATCCGGGACCGTCGGTGCGATTCTCCAAAGTAAGCGCGCCGCCGTGGCCTTCCGCGATCTGCCGGCTCAGCACCAGCCCGATGCCCGAACCTCCCGGCTTGGTGGTGAAGAACGGCACGAACAGGTTGGCGGTGCTGGAGAGGCCCACGCCTTCGTCCTTCACCCAAATCTCCAGCATGGCGCCATCGCGCCGCCAGCCGATCTCCACCGCGCCGCCGGTAGTCAATGAGGCGTCGGCCGCATTGCGCAGCAGGTTGATCAACACCTGCTCCAGTTGATCGGGATCGCCCTGCACCGTCAGTGGCGGGCCAGCCTCGATTTTCACCGCCAGGCGCGTTTCGAAACTCACCGCCCGCCCTACCGTGGCCGCCACTTCGAGCGGCTGCAACTGCGGGCGCGGCAAGCGCGCCAGGCGTGCGTACGCACCGATGAAACGGCTCAGACTCTCCGACCGGCTGGTGATGACCGAAAGACCGCGGCGCATGTCGTCGCGCCAATCGTCGGGGAGATTCTCGCGCGCCACGATGCTGGCCAGGCTTCCGGCGATGGACTTGATGGGCGTCAGCGAATTATTGAGCTCATGGCCCAGCACGCGCACCAGCCTCTGCCAGGCTTGCAATTCCTGCTCGCTGAGGGCCCGCGTGAGATCGGAAATCACCACCAGATGGAGAGGCAAACCGCGCTCGCGAATTCTCGTGCGGCGCACTCCGAAGCGGCCCGCCCCGCCGGGGAACGAGGCCTGCAAGGTGCTCTGCTCGGGACCGTCGAGACAGGCTTCCAAGCCGATCTCCTGCGCCGTCTGCCCCAGCAACTTCTCGGGTTGCGCGGCCAGTAGCCGTTCCGCCGCGCGATTCACCAGGCGGAGCCGCTGGTGCTCGTCGAAAGCGAAAATGGCCACGTCGATTTCGCGCATCACCGTGCGCAGCAGAGTGGTGGCCTCCATGGCGCCCAGGCGCTGTTCGCGCAGGGTGCTGCCCAGAGTATTCACCTCGCGCATCACTTCGCCCAGGGCGTCGTCGGGTTTGGGCGAACGGCCGCGCACCGAGTAATCGCCTTCCCGCAGGGCACCCAGCAGGTTACTGAGGGTTTGCAGCGGGAAGACCACGCGTTCCCGCACCGCCATGGCGAAGCCCAACCAGGCGCATACAATAATGGTAGTGAACGTCAGCTCGTAGCGCAGCGAAGATCCGCTGCTCCACAGCAGATAGATGGCCGTGGCCGATCCGGGCAGGCCCGCCAGGAACGCCAGCAACACCACGCGGCCTTCGTGGCTGATGCGTGCGGGTTTGTTGGTGGGGGGCACCGTCGTCTCAGAGACCGTATCGTTGCAGCCGCCGGTAGAGAGCGCTGCGGCTCAATCCCAGGGCGTTGGCGGCGTGGCTCACGTTGCCGTTGAACCGCGCCAGGGCTTTCTTGATGAGCAGCGCCTCCACGTCTTCCAGGCTCATTTCTTCCAGGCGCGGCGGACCTTCGCGGCCGGCGCGAAGTCCCAGGTCGGCGGCCCGTATGGTGTC
>PLRZ01000134.1:19477-25141 GCA_003164075.1 Bryobacterales bacterium
GGCGGCAGGCGCAGTTCGATGGTGTTCAGGCGGAACAGCAGATCCTGGCGGAACCGGCCCTCGGCCACCTGCGACGCCAGGTCGGCGTTGGTGGCCGAGAACACGCGGACGTCCACGCGCCGCGTCTTGGACGACCCTACGCGCTCGAATTCGCCGGTCTCCAGCGTGCGCAGCAGCTTGGACTGCAGACCTTGCGAAATATTGGCGATTTCGTCCAGAAACAGGGTGCCGCCGTCGGCCATTTCGAAGCGGCCCACGCGATCCACTTTGGCGTCGGTGAAGGCGCCTTTCACGTGGCCGAATAGCTCGCTTTCGAAGACGCCCTCCGCCAGTCCGCCGGTGTTGACGGTCACCAGCGGGCGGCTGGCGCGCAGCGAAACCGAATGCAGGGTCTGCGCCACCAGGCCCTTGCCCGTGCCGTTTTCGCCGGTGATCAGCACGTTGGCGTCCGAAGGGCCCACGCGCGAGATGACGTCGAGCACCGGCCGCATGGCTGCCGAATGGGCGATCAATTGGGGGAAGCGTTCGGCGCGCAGGACGCGATTCTCGGCTTCCAGGCGTTGGCCTTTGCGAAGCGCGCGGCCCAGTTCGATCTGCGTACTGAGGATGGCGGAGAGGCGGGTGTTGTCCCACGGTTTCTGAATGAAGTCGCGCGCCCCGCGCCGCATGGCCTCCACCGCCAGTTCCACCGAGCCCCAGGCCGTCATCACGATCACCGGCAGGGTGGAATCCAGGCTTTGGATGCGGTTGAGCAGATCGAGCCCCTCCTGCCCGGAGGTGGTGTCGCGGGTGTAGTTCAGATCCATCAGCACCACGTCGAAGTCGCGCGATTCGATGGCGTCGATGGCCGCCGCCGGCGAGTTCACCGACTCGGCCTGATAGCCCTCGCCCTTGACGAGGAAGCGGAGCGCTTCAAGGACATCGGGCTGATCGTCCGCGATGAGGATGCACGGCGTGCGGTAATCGGATGATTTCATCGGAGTTTATGAAGAACCCAAACGACAACTTAGGGCAGTTGCCGTGCCAGACGCTATTTCGCTGTGGCTCAAGTGGTTAGGATACACCCTCAGGGAGGGGAAGTGTTCGGATATGGGATTCTTCATCCCGCGGCGGGGCAGCCGCTTTGGAGTGCTTAACCCATCTGGGGATTTCGTGGCACAGGCGCGGAAGACGCTCCCTAACGGTCACGGCTCGGTAACGAGTGCCCGCGTGTTTTGCAATTAGTTACAGAACTCCTGAGGTCGTGGAATTTGCTCTAGCCCATTTTCCCCTCCAGGCAGAAATTGCGGGGTGGGATCGGTTAAGCACTTGCCGCTTTGGGTTTCCGCCGTCGGGCGATTTCCGCCGTCATGGCGCCCAGGAGGGCAAAAAACCAGAGTTCCAGGACTGGCCTTTGCAGCGGAAAGTCCACCATGCAATGCACCAGCACAGCCACCAAACCGATCCCCCAGAGTGTCCGGAACGCCTTTGGGATAGTCCACACCGCAATGGCCACCATCAAGAGGCTGAACGGGATCCCTCCATCGGCGGCCCATTCCACCCAGTCGTTATGGGTGTGGTTGACGACGGAACCGAAGTCGACCGTGGCGTGAGCGGGGTAGGCCGTTTGGAAGTTACCGAGTCCCACGCCGAAATAGGGCCGGGCCCGTACCATCGCGAGCGTATCGTGGAGCATCTCCTTGCGTCCTTTGAGAGGTTCGGGATCCTGAAACCGGTCCCACAGTACCGCCCATCCTACAACGGAAACAAAGAGAAAAAGGAACAACCACATTCGCGCGGTACTGGCCCTGAGATTCTCCGCCGAGCCTTTCACCCATGCGACAAGCGGGATGACGATCACTTCAGCCGTCACCAGGAGTGCGCCCGCCCGGGACGCACCGGCGATGACGGTGGCGTACATAGCGGCTGCAATCACCGCGAAACGCAACGCCTTCGGTCCGCCGGCTAGCGCCTGCACGAGCGCCAGAGGCAGCACCATCTCCACGAATGCCGCATATTGATCGCGGTTTACAAAGGGACCGAGGACGGCAGTGTCATATGTCGGATAGAGCCAGAAGATCTTGCCGTTCCAGCCAAAGTACTGCACTACCGAGACGACGCTCAAGACGAAGGCGAAATAGAGCAGGGTGTCGAGGAAGCGGCTCCGAATCCGGGTGGAGGCATTCACCTGGAGTGACAGAAAATACGCCACCAGGTTACCCGACCAAACCAGCACGGCCATCCAGGTATCCCATCGGTTCACGGTGCGTCCAGTCGCCAGTTGGAAGAGTCCCCACGCGACGGCGGCGCCGAGTGGGATCAGGACAAGACTGGCATGAAGTCTGAACGGCCGGAATACGAATGCCGCGGCCCAGGCCGCGCCTAATAGAAACAAACAAGCCTGGAAAAGAGTCGGGTTAATCCATCGACCCGTGAAGAACATTACCAGGACCGCGAGGGCCATGGTGACGGCCAGGCAGGTTCCCGAAAAGGCTTGGAATTCTGAATTGGGCGCTGGCAAACGGGACATATCGGCCAGCACCCATTGTAGTCCTGTCGCGACGGGCTATGGCAATTGACGGCGCGACAGCGTTGCCGTTCCGGATGAGAAGCCCAATTCGGTTCCCATTTTGTTGGTGGTCCAATCCACTTGCAGGGAGAGTGCCGAGATGAGATTGAGACGAACTCGCCCCGCGGAGCCGCCGGGACCGCTCCAAGACCAGTCGGACTTAGCAGTACCAGGCTCGCCTCTGAATTCGAAGAATACAAACGGAGAGATCGGCCGGCTCCCGACCTGGTACTTAGCCGAGTACCGGCCGCTTACCGTCCCTTGGGACTCCGAAATCTGCAAGTCGATATACATGGGCTGGCACAGGCCCTCTATTTCGGCAGCGCGCGGCGGTTGAGGATAAAACCACTCTCCGGCCAACCCGGCCGAATGAGAGCGTGAAGCCGGGGGGAAATCGTAGCGAGTTGTTGCAGGGGAGTCAGCCGCCGGAGTCCCACTTATGGCGGAGTCTTTCTTCGGCGCGTTGCGAAACTCCATACCTGGCTCCGGGGCCTCCATCTGGCCCCGAGCGCCATAGCGTTCAACGGCAGGGCTTGGCGTGGCTCCGGAAACGGCGGCCGTCCGAGGAACTGTAAGAGCGCTGGTATCGCCGCTGCCCGGCGCTGGTTCCACCGATCGATCTTGAGCAAGTAGCAGCACCATCGCCAGGATTCCCAACGTTCCCGCGCCCACCCAGGCCATCACCTTCCACCAGTTTCCGGAGGCAAAATCGAAACCAAAACGGGGTGGCGCCATCTCGAAGAGTAAGCGGCCTCTTCGAGGGAGCGCAGCGGGATGACCGGACCGGAAACGAAGGCTGTCATCATATTGTGATCTGAGTCCGGGGTCGGTAAGTGTCTCAAGAATCTGATTGAGGCGCAGCATCTGGATGCCGGCCAGCCTTCGGACCGCTTCGTCGGACTGCCGATCCGGATGGAGGAGGCGGACTAAATTCCGATAGGCACGGTGGATCTCCTCATCGGACGAGCTACGCGCGATGCCAAGTTCCTCGTAGAAATCCATCCCGGAAAGGGAATTATACCTCTTCGGCCTCCCGGAAGATAAAGGGGACGCCAGGAACGATGAACGCCTGGCTTAAGCGATGCTCTGAATTTTGGCTCATCGGATCTAACCGGATCTAATCGGATCTAATCGGATCTTGTTAGATTGCGCTGCGGGAAACGATACAACTCGCCGGAGTAATCTGTGCACTACCCGACAGCAGAATCAACAACCTAGGGGGGGGGCTTAGTGAGTGATCCTTCCTGCGTGTGGATGGTTTCTTTGCGGCTCGATGAAAACATTCGGCTCTTAGTCACGAAATTCGTATAATAGACCAGAACAACTCATGAATTGGTATGCGCTCTCGGTGAAGCCGCAGCATGAGAAAGCTGTGGCGGAACAACTCCTGAACAACGGCCTGGAAACCTACTTGCCGTTGTACCGCTCTAAGCGGCGCTGGTCGGATCGTGTGAAGACCATTGAGTTTCCTCTCTTCTCCCGTTATGTGTTTTGTCGATTCGGTTTTGACGACAGGCTAACAGTCCTGCGAGTGACCAGTGTCCGCTCGATTGTCAGCTTTGCCGGCACACCCTGTCCACTAGACGAAACGGAATTGGCGGCGGTCAGAGCGATCGTCGGCGCGGGCCTGCCCTTCTGCCCCTGGCCGTTCGTTCGCATTGGCCAACGCGTTCGGATCCGGGGAGGATCCCTACAGGATATGGAAGGCATTCTGGCCCGCGAGAAAAGCGGGTACCGCGTAGTCGTGAATGTGGAGCTTCTGAATCGTGCCGTTGCGGTGGAAGTGGAGCGTGACATGATCGAGCCGTGCCAGGAACGGTTGACAAGGGCGGCGGCGTGTTGATCGTTTTCGGCACGCGATTGCGCTGCCCGGTGTGCGACTCGGTAACACAGGTCCGCAGATCACGCCGCCAGCCCCGGGAGTTGTTTATATCGGCTCTCGTGATTCCCTACCGTTGCGAGAATTGCTACGCTCGATTCTTCGCCTGGCGGTTTGCGAAAAAACCGAGCTCGGTCCCAACGTCCTAAATTCAGAACTCCTGATGTCGTGGAATTTGCAGTGAGCCCGCAGGTGGGGCAGGCGGTGCTCGCCTTCGCTCGAGCCTATTCGAACAGCGGGTCTGATTCAGTGCGGGCGGGCAGGCGAAGCTCTGGCCATCGAAAGAAATGGCTCAGCCCATTTTCCCCGCCAGGCAGAAATTGCGGGGCGACATCAGGAGTTCTGAAATTGTTCCGTCCCGTCGGCAGCGAGTTCGCGCGTGTGTCCCGCAACAGTCGACGCGCTTCCTCCCGTGGGGGACGGCGTCCGAGGTAACGATTCCTGAATTTCTACGGGCTTGCGCAGAAAGTCTTACGAGCGGAAAAAGGAAAACCAGGTCTTCTTTCTGGTTTCGATCTCCCCAAAAGGGACGTCGGCGCCGGTCAACGTCGCGCGCGGGCCGTCCTCCAACAAGAGCCGAGCCCATTCTTCTCCGTGCCGTTTGGCGGTATAGCGCCAAGCCTCCTGCAAAACAGGTGGGCGATGAATACAGTCGTGGCCGTCGCTTGCCAGTAGATGAATCAGCCCGCGCCGCATGAGTTCGTCGCTGAACGACTTTGCCGAACTTCCAAATTTACCGATGAAAGATTGGGCCGTGACCTGGATCAGGCAGCCACGCTGGACCCACNNGTGACGATGGGCCGCAAACCGGCGGAGATCATGCGGTCGAAAATCCGATCCATGGTAGGGGGAATGAAAAAGTCGGAAAACTCCACCAGAAGATAGCCCTTGTGATCGATGGAGTACTTGCCAGGGTTGGCGATGGCGTCTTCGATGTTTTCAGGGGTCAGATGAAAGTCGCAGCCGCAGTGAATCCGGATGAGATCCCCTACCGCCTGTTGCAGTTCGGCGATTTTCCGCTCCACGACGCCGGGGTCGAAAGCGAATTGGCTGTTGGCGTGGGGTGAAGCGACAATGTCGGTTGTTCCCGCAGCAGCAGCCAGTTGGACCATGGAAAGAGCGACTTCAAACGTGCTTGCGCCGTCATCCAGTCCAGGGAGAATATGCGAATGGATGTCGATCATCTGGCTTGCTGCGTGAGCAGGGACACGTACCGGCTACGCGTCCCTGACGACAC
>PLRZ01000609.1 GCA_003164075.1 Bryobacterales bacterium
TGCCAGCGGCGGAACTCTCACAGGCAGTCGAGCAAGTCGGGATGGCAGTGACCCGTGTCCTCGAAGATGAGCGCGGGCGGTGGATCCTGGCGAAGCGCCCCGAGGCCGCCTGCGAATATTCGCTGTGCGGAACGGTGGATGCCAAAATTGTAACCGTCAGGGTGGACCGCACTTTCGTCGATGACGACGGAATCCGCTGGATCGTCGATTACAAAACCAGCGCGCACGAAGGCGGCGGTCTCGAAGCGTTCCTCGATAACGAACGTGAGCGGTACCGGGGGCAATTGGAATCGTACCGCCGCATGTTCGCGGCGCTGGAACGCCGGCCGGTGCGCGCGGCTCTTTATTTCCCTCTGCTGAACGGGTGGCGGGAAGTGGAACCGGAGCCTGCCCAGGCAGGCAAAGCGATATAGGAGGACTTGTGGCGTTTCGATTCATTCACGCAGCGGACATTCATCTGGACAGCCCGTTGCTGTCGCTCGAAGAGTACCCCGGAGCGCCACTGGAGGAGATCCGCCTGGCGACCCGCAGGGCGCTGGCCAAGCTGGTGGATCTGGCGATTGAGAGCGAAGCTCGATTCGTCGTGATCGCGGGCGATCTGTTCGATGGCGAATGGCACAACTGCAACACCGGCCTCTATTTCGTATCGCAGATGAAGCGGCTGCGCGCGGCCGGCATCCCTGTCTATGTTTCGCTTGGCAATCACGACGCCGCGAACAAAGGGATGACGCAGGCGCTGCCGTGGGGAGACAACGTACGCTTTTTCGATCACCACAAACCGGAACGAATCGAAGCCGCCGGGGGCGAGGCCACGCTCTACAGCCAGAGTTTTCGCAACCGCCATATCACCG
This sequence comes from Bryobacterales bacterium, assembly GCA_003164075.1. Next base: position 852 of record PLRZ01000609.1, read on the forward strand.
AAGATCTCACTGGCGCTTTTCCCCAAGGGAGCGCCGGGACATTCAACATCGGCGTGCTCCATACTTCGGTGAATGGTTCGCCCCAGCATCCTTTATATGCGCCCTGCTCTATCGAAGGACTGCTCTCCCACCAATACCAGTATTGGGCGCTGGGGCACATACACACGCGGTCTGAGTTGGCGCGCGATCCATGGGTGGTCTTTTCGGGCAATATACAGGGCCGCAACGTGCGCGAATGCGGTCCGCGCGGCTGCTACCTGGTGGACGTGGACGACCGCGGCGCCGCAAGCCTGGCTTTCGAGCCTCTGGATACGGTGCGCTGGGAAGTGCTGCGCATCTCCGTGACCGGGCAAACAACTGAGGATGACCTGGAGGAAATGGCGCAACGCGCGATCTCCCGGACTGTAGCGGAAGCGGGCGACCGGACCCTGGCGCTGCGCTTCGAACTCGCCGGCCAGGGCCCGGCATGGAACCGCGTAGCGGCCGACATCGGTGGCTGGCGCGCCCGCCTGCGAGCGCTCGCGGGCGATGCCGCCGTCCCCGTCCATGTGGAGAAGTTGGAATTGATTCCACAGCAAGCCGCGCCGTCCGCCCCGGCCATCGAGGCGGGACCCGCCGGTGAGTTGCGCGCGTTGGTGAACCGGTTTCTGGAAGATCCCGCGCTGCTGGAAGAGCTGCGGGAGACATTCGGGGAGCTGAAAACCCGCCTGGAAGGCGCCGTGCGAGTGGGCGAAGAGTGCGTCGACCCGCAGGATCTCGACCTGCTGCGGAAGTCGCTCTGCTCCATCGAGCCCCTGCTCCTGAAAGGAGAGGAGAAATGAGGCTGGAATCCCTGGATCTGATCGCCTACGGTCCGTTCACCCGGCAACATTTCGCGTTTCCGGGCGCGTTCACCATTATCTACGGGTTGAACGAAGCGGGGAAGACTTCGGCGCTGCGCGCCATTGCCGACGGCCTTTATGGAATCCCGATGCAGACGCCGGACGATTTCATTCATCCCTATCGCGACTTGCGGATCGGCGTGGCGCTGGCCGATAGCACGCATCGAATTGAGTTGGTCCGGCGCAAGGCCAACATCCAATCCCTGCGCGGTGCGGACGATACCACCACCATCGAAGAGAGCGAGTTGGAACGCTTTCTGCAAGGTCTCTCGCGCGCGGATTTCGAAACCATGTTCGGCATCAGCCACGAAAGGCTGGTGGAGGGTGGCCGCGAGATCGCCGCCGGGAAAGGCGAAATCGGGCAGACGCTGTTCGCCGCGGCCGCCGGGCTGATCGGTCTGCAGACCACGCTCGACCGTCTCGATCGGCAGGCCGGAGACCTCTACGCTCCGCAAGCCCGCACGAAATCGATTCATGTCAAGCTGCGGCAGGTGAAGGACGCGGCGGCTGAGCTTCGGCGGAAGCAAGTCGGTGTCGCGGTCTTCGAGAAGAACCAGGGAGAGCTGGCCGAAGTGGCCGGACAACTCACTGCCTGCGATGCCGGACTCGAAGAAGCTGGCCGGGAAGCCGAGCGACTGAAGCGAATTCAAAAGGCGCTCCCCACCATCGCCGGCCGCCGACAGGCGCTGGCCGAATGGCGGGAACTGGCTGGCGTACCAGCCCTTGACGCCGAGTACGGCGCCCGCCTGGAGCGTGCCGAACGGGCCCTCGATGCGGCGAATCTGGCCGGTCGGGAATCGCAAGCCGAGATCGCGCGAAGCGTGGAAGCCGCCGCCGCGCTCGCCGTTCCGGGCGACCTGCTCGCGGCCGACGACAGTATCCGCCGGTTATACGAGCAGAAGAGCGTCATCGAAAAAGCCAATCAGGACTGCGTGCGGAAAGAGGCGAACCTGGCCGAATCGCAACGCAGCATTGGACGGCAAGTGGAGATGTTGAAGCCGGGGCTATCGCTGGAGCAGGCGGCGGCCCTGGAGCCCGGTGTCGTCGTACGGAAGCACGTCCAGGAGATCTCCGCATTGGCGACGCAACTGGAAGCGCAGCAGAAATCGCTGCAGGGCGCGCTGGCGAGCGCCCGCTCGAAGGTGGCGGATTACGACCGCACCCTGATGGAGACTCCCGCGCCGCTCGATGTGGCGCCGCTGGCCCGGCTCATCAATCGCGCCCGGCTCGACCTGGATTTCGCGAAAGCCCGCCAGTTGCGCACCGATACGGACGTGCACGAGGGAAAACTTCTCGCCGCAGTGGCCTCTCTTCCGCTGTGGTCTGGTTCGGGTGAGCAGCTCGAAACTCTTCAGGTCCCGGGGCCGGAAGCCATCGAGGAAATGCGGGCGGCCTTTCAGACAAGCGAGCACGCCGAGCGAACGGCACGCGAGGGTCTGGCGCAGGCGGAGAAGAGCCTGAACGAGGCCCGGACGGAACGGGACGCCGTGATCGCGGCCCACAGCGTGCCAACCCTCGATGACCTGCGACAGGCGCGATCCGTCCGCGAACTTGGCTGGATCGCGGTACAAAAAATCTGGCGCGACGCTCTGGCCGATGCGCCGGAGGGTCGGGAATTCCTGGAGCGCACTGGCGCCGGCGATCTGACCTCCGGCTTCGACAACGCCGTGAAACAAGCGGATGGATTGGCGGACCGTATGCGCGAGGCGGCGGAAAAGGTGGAACGCGTCGCCATGTTGGACGTGCAGATTGCGGCGTGGGAAGAACGGAGTAAGGAAGCGTCGCTCAGACTGAATGAGGTTCGGACAGACAGCGAAGCGGTGCGTACGCATTGGATCGGATTGTGGGCCGGCGTCCGGTTGACTCCGGGCTCGCCGGCCGCCATGCTCCACTGGCTGCGCAAACGGGACGCCGCTATCCAGTTGGTCGCGAAGCTGCGGGAACTGCGGGCGCAACTCGCCGAATGGGAAGCGCGGGAATCGAAAACCGCCTCGGAGTTGCGCGAGCTTCTGGCCGCGTTCGGCGGCGCAGAGGACGGTGGTGATGCCGCCGTTATCCTTGACCGGGCGGAACAGATGCTTGGCAAAGCGGAAGCCGCCGCAAACCGGCGTCGCACGCTGGAGTCCGACCGGCAAGCTCAGGCCCGCGAGATCGGCCGCATTGAGGGCGAACTGTCCGAGATCGCGAAGGGCCGGGCGGAATGGAGTGGGAACTGGGCCGCGGCGCTCCAGCAGGCGGGAATCGCCCCGGGCGCTTCGCCACGAGCGGCGGAAGCGTATCTGTCCGCGGTGTTCGAGATCGAGACCGGATTGCAGGGGGCCAGGGAACTGGACTCGCGCATCCGCAAGATGCACGCTGATGCCGCGGCGTTCGAAGGCGAGGTGAGCGGTCTGGTTGAAAGCCTCGACCCGGAGTTGAAGCGGTTCACTCCGGAGCAGGCCATCGTGCAGATGCATCAGGCGCTGGCGTCCGCGAAGGCAAACCAGAAGCTGCTGCAACGGGAAGAGACGACGAAGAAGGAGTGGGAGAAGAAGCACAAGAAGGCGGCTGGAGAGGCGGAACGGGCTGCCGCCGAACTGGCGCGGCTCTGCCTGGAAGCTGGCGCCGCAGATCCACAGTTGGCGCGTGCCGTCTCGGAGCGCGCGAACCGGCGGCGGGACTTGGAGAAGAGCCTCGCCGGATATCAGGAAGGTCTGTCGATGGTCTGTGGCGCCAAGACGACCGAGGATTTCATCGCCGAAGCGGAGGCGGTGGACCCCGATTCCGTCCCCGGTCTCCTGGACGCAGTCGAACGGCGTTGCGGCGAACTGCGCACCGAGCGCGAGGGCCTCGACATCCACAGGCGCGGCCTGGAGGCCGAAGCGCTCTCCTTCGAAACTGCGGATGGTGCAGCCACCGCGCAGCATATCAGCAGCCTTGCCGGAGCGCTTTCGGCGGATGTCGAAGAGTACGTCCGGCTAAAGACCGCGTCGGTCGTCCTGCGGAAGGCGATCGAACAATATCGCGTCCGCAATCAAGGGCCGGTGCTGGAACATGCCGGCCGGCTGTTTTCTGCCTTGACCCGCGGCAGCTTTGCGGGACTGCGGGTGGAGAGTATAGAGGGGAAGAGTCTCCTGCTCGGAACCCGTCCCGATGGGCGGACAGTCGAGGTCTCCGGCATGAGCGATGGCACTTGCGATCAGCTCTATCTGGCGCTGCGGATAGCCAGCCTGGAGCATTACTTCGGCTCGCATGAGCCGGTCCCTTTCATCGTAGATGACGTACTGCTCAGTTTCGATGACGCACGCGCCGCTGCAGCGCTATCGGTCCTGGACGAACTGTCGCAAAAGACGCAGATTGTGTTCTTCACTCACCACCGGCATCTGGTGGAATTGGCGAAAAAAACCACCGGGGCGGCGGTAGTGGAAATTTAGGAAGATCTCGACGGTACCGGCGGTTTCGGATAGTTGGGGAGATTGGGCTGAGCCATCCCTTTCGATGGGCCAGAGCTTCGCAGGTGGGGCAGGCGGTGCTCGCCTGCCCGTTCGCGCTGAATTAGGCCCGCTGCTCGAATAGGATCAAGGGCAGGCGAGCACCGCCTGCCCCACCTGCGAAGCTCACTGCAAATTCCACGACTTCAGGAGTTCTGAACTTGAGATCGCCGCCGTTTGTGATTGGCGAGTACGGATCGGGGAAGACATTCTTTCCCAACTTCCGAGGAATCAGACTGAGCCACCGCTCCGCAAAACACTAATTTAACCACGGAGGAACACGGACAAACACAGATAAGAAAAGCCCTTGTGCTTTGTCCTTTTATCTGCGTTCATCCGTGTTTATCCGTGGCCAATNNCCAATAATGTCTTTGCCCGGACTCGGAACGGGACCAAGCTCCGGAAACCCTTACCTCGCGGCCATCAACGCACGCAGGCGGCGGGCCCGTTCGGGCGCGCGCAATTGCCGGAGAGCCTTGGCCTCGATCTGGCNNCGCAGCGCCTTGGCCTCGATCTGGCGAATCCGCTCGCGCGTGACGTCGAATTCCTGCCCGATTTCTTCCAAGGTGTGTTCCCGCTCGCAGCCGATCCCGAACCGCATGCGGATCACTTTCTCCTCCTTGGGAGAAAGCGTTTTCAGAATTCCGGCCGTTTCGTCGCGCACGTTGGACTCGATTACGGCATCCACCGGCGAGCCGACCCAGCGGTCTTCGATCAAATCGCCCAGGGCCGATTCCCCGTCGCGGCCCACCGGAGTTTCGAGCGAAACCGGATCGCGCGAAATGGTTTTCAACTTTTGGACTTTCTCCACTGGAATGTCCATCCGGCGACCAATTTCGTCATTTGTAGGAGTCCGTCCGAGCTCCTTCTCAAGCTCGCGCGTCGCACGCAGGAACTTGTTCATGCTTTCGTTCATGTGAACAGGAATGCGGATGGTGCGGGACTGGTCCGCGATGGCCCGCGTGATGGCTTGGCGAATCCACCAGGTGGCGTAGGTGGAAAACTTGTAGCCGCGACGGTATTCGAACTTGTCGGCGGCGCGCATGAGCCCGATATTGCCTTCCTGGATCAGGTCCAGCAGGTGAAGTCCGCGGTTTACGTACTTCTTGGCCACGGAAACCACCAGGCGGAGGTTGGCCTCCACCAGGTCTTTCTTGGCCCGCTCGGCTTCGGCTTCTCCATGACGGATTACCGTCAGGCTGTGCTTCAGTTCGGGAAGGGTGGCCCCGGCGGCGGCTTCGCGCTTCTTGATTTCGCGCTTCAACTCCCGCAAGCGCAGTTGCTGGGTGGGGTTGGCGCGCACTTCGAGACGCTTGATTTCGCCATCGAGGTGGCTGATTTCATCCACCGCGCGTTCGATTTCGCGGGCAAATTCCTTCCACTTGATGAGACGGAAGGGAGCGCGCCGGATCGCCAGCGAGGTTTCCACCTTGGCGCGGTTCAGTTTGGCGCAGAGACGCTTCCGGGGTTTCTTGCTGGCCACCGGGGTCGTCTCCACCTTGTCTTCCAACTGCTGTAACTTCTTGTGCAGGATGATGATATCGGCGAAATGCTTGGCCGCGTCGGTGCGCACTTTGAGGTCGGCCGGGGAGCCTTCCTCCACGTCCCCGAGATCCACCACGCTTTCGATCTCGATCATGGCCTTCTTCAGTTGGTCGGCCACATCCACCACCACCCGTTGTACCAGGGCGCTGCGGCTGATCGCTTTCTGCATGCGCAACTTGCCGCGTTCCATGCGGCGCGCCAGATCCACCTCACCTTCGCGAGTCAAGAGCGGAACGGCACCCATCTCGCGCAGGTACACGCGCACCGGATCGTCCGTGTAAATAGACTCTTCCACCGGGGCCGGATGCAAAAAGTCGGCTTCGTGAGCAGCCTCCGGATCGAAGAACTTGGGGTCTTCTTCGAAATTAAGGCCCAGACTCTCGGGATTCTCCGCTAAAAACTGATCTTCGAATTGATCCACTTAAGACTCACCTCCCCCACAGGCACACGACATACACAGATCGGATGACAGGGAATGGGGTTCTAGCTGAAAGAAAATCGGCTTGCTCTTGCCGTGCTTGCTACCGTGATAGCCCGAAGTGTTGAGAACAAAGGGCGCATTCGGCGTTCGGCTTTCATCTGATGGTAACTCATTCGTCCGCAAAGTTAAAGGCCTATTTGTAAAGATGTCTTAGAATCGTTTAGGTTACAGGCAATCTTAACAAGTGGATCGGAGCCTGCCCCGCGCCAGCCTGGCCCCATGCGTGCTATGTCATTTTGTGCCGCATCAGGTGCTTCAACTCGTTGAAGAACGCCTGCTCGTCCTGAAAATCGCGGTACACCGACGCGAATCGTACATAGGCGATTTTGTCCAGTTCCCGAAGGTTTTCCATCAGGAATTCTCCTATGTTTATAGTAGATATCTCCCGGTCCGGCGAGTCGCTCACCTTCGATTCCACCCGGTTGACCAGTTCCGACAGCCTCGCCATGCTCACCGGACGCTTTTCGCAGGCCTTCAACAGACCTCCCAGCACCTTTTGCCGGTCGAACTTCTCACGCCGCCCATCCTTCTTGATCACCATGTAGGGGACTTCGTCGATTCGCTCGTAGGTGGTGTACCGTCGCGTGCATTCCAGACACTCCCGCCGCCGCCGGATCGCATCGCCTTCCTTGCTCTCCCGCGAATCTACCACCTTATCGTGCAAATGATTGCAGAAAGGACACTTCATTCGCTTACCTCCCGGCCGATGTGCTGCAGGCTACGCCAGTTCAATCCCTCTTTGAGGGCCACAACGAGGCCCAGCGGCACAATTGCTACAAATGTAATAAACCACAAAAATACGGCGAACGCCGAGGCCAGCTCAAAGCGGACGCCAAACAGTTCGGTGAGCACCAGCACCGTTACCACCTGCATGCCGCCCCCTACACCAGGAATCTGCACCACCGACCCGAACGCTACAAACCCCAACAATATCAATACATCCACGACACCCAGATTGACAATCCCGGCGAAGGACTGCGCCAGGCACCAGTAGCACAGGCAGATCAGCACCCATTCCAGGGCCGAATAGAAGAGAACCAGCAATAGCGACGCATCGCTGCGCATCGATTCCACCCCCTGGAAGAGCGCGTTAATCATCTTCGCGAGCCCCGCCACCCGCTTCTCCGGCAGGTGGTGGAGGGCGCCGATCAGGCGCAACCGCAGCGGTTCGGAGAAGTGGCGCAGAGAGAGCAGCACCAGCAGAATCGCCACCCCGAGCACCGCGCCCACCTTGCCGCCGGCGGCCAGCACCCAGGTCAGTTTCTCCCCTACGTGCATGTCCGACGTCTTCACCCGGGTCAGGGCGAAGGCGAAAAGCAGTAGCGCCATCAGCAGGTCGAAGATGCGCTCCAGCACCCAGGCGGCGAACTGCGAGGTCAGCGGAACCTCTTCCTTGCGGGCGATCAGGTACGGGCGCACGAACTCGCCGGGGCGGCCGAACAGGGTGATCGCGGTGAAGCCCACCACGGTGGCGGAGAGCAGGTTGCGCATGGAAGGGTGGGCCTTCAGTGGTTTGAGAAAGACGGCCCAGCGCAAGGCCCGGCCCCAGTAGGTGCCCAGGATCGGAATCAGCGAGATGGCCACCCAAAGCCAGTGGACGTGGGCGAAGGTGCTGCCGGCCAGTCTCCAATCGAAAGCCGGGCTGTCGCTCCGCCGCGTACCTAGCAGCCACACCACGGCCGCCACGGCGAGCA
>PLRZ01000453.1 GCA_003164075.1 Bryobacterales bacterium
CCAGAGACTCATCTCGACCCTCTTCGCGAGCGGCATCCGCCGCAGGCAGGAGTGCCTGCGCCACGAAAACGGGCTCATCCCAAATTCCACGCCATCAGGAGTTCTGAACCTGCTCGCTCCCTCGCGGTCGCGGCTCCGTATGTGACCTCGTTCCGAGCCGCGACCGTGAGGGAACCGTGAGGGACCGTGAGGGAGCGAGCAGATAACAATAGATTAGTGGGTGATCCGAGTCACGAGCGTGAGATCTTGCGGGCGCGCCAGAAGGAGGAAATGCCGAATCCCGCAAAAACCAGCACGAAGAAACCGGAGACCACCACGCGCATCAGTTCACCGGCAGCGGCGGCCGGAAGGGCCCCGGTAAAACTCTTGTAGTACGCATACGTGCGGAAGCCGAAAATCGCCGCGAACGACAGGAAAAAAAAGCCGACTACCTCATTCCACAGGGCATGAAGTGGTTTAACGATGGCCGGGACGATGTGCTTGAGAAACGAACCGCCGTGGCGGATCGCCTTACGCTGCCACACCCCTTCATCGTAACAGAGTGCTTACGGGAACATCTCGCTCAGCACCCTTCCCATGGACCCACTCGGTTGGGCGGTGCCCAGGAGCGCCGCCAATGTCGCCGCAATATCGTTGACCGCGATGCTGCCCGAGTATGTCCCCGGTTTGATGCCCGGGCCCCAGAACAACACCGGCACCTGGGTGTCGTACACGTAGGGAGTGCCATGCGTGGTGCCGGTGGCATCGAAGAGATAGTAGGGCTCCTGCAGGATGAACAGGTCGCCCGAGCGCGGACCGTAATAGCCCAGGCTGAACGCGCGGCCGATAGCGTCCTGCTGGACGGCGCCGCTCCGCAGTTCCTGGGCTGTATACACGCGCGCGATGTGCTCCGCGCCGGCCGCGGCATCGGCGGCCACACGCTCCACTTCGGCCAGATTCAGCTTGAGGCTGCTCACCAGCTTGAGATTGAGGTAGGGCATGGTAACCGAACTGGCGGGAATCAGCCACGCGCCCGGTCCGAACCGCTTGGAGAGGGCATCGGCAATCTGGCTCTTCACGGCTTGACCGTCCAGGCGGCCGCCGGGCATATGGCGCTTCTGGTTGACTTCGGGCACCGGGGCCACTCCGTGGTCGGCCGCCAGCACCACCAGCGTATTTCCCGCGCCGGCCTGCTGCTCCACGAAGTCGATCAGCTTACCCAGCAGCCGGTCGGTGCGGATGGAGATGTCGCGGACGGCGGGGTCGTCGGGGCCCACGGCGTGGCCCACGTAGTCGTTGGCGGAAAAGCTGACGGTGAGGAAATCCACCCCGGTGTGGTGTCCCAGATTCTCGGCGGCGACGGCCCGCTCGGCGAAATCCTCGATCATTTCGTTGGCCCAGGGAGTCGCCTCCAGCCTGCCGCAGGGGCGGACGCTGGTGCCGGGGACCATAGTGCAGAAAGGCGGCGCGGACTCGTCCTTGGCGTCGAAAGGAAGCCATTGGGCGCTAATGAAGCGCCGCGAAGGGTGCTCGGCGTTGAGCTTTTTCACCCACTCCGGCAGGTCCGGACGATAGTAGGTGCTGGTGACCCAATTGCTGCTCTCAGAGTCGTACCAATAGGCGGCATCGGCCATATGTCCGGCGGGTAGAATCGCGCTGCGGTCTTTAATAGAGACGCCGATGGTCTTGGATTCGGCGCCCTGCATCTTCACTTCGTCCGGAACGGTGCTCACCAGCAGGCGGCGCGGCGAGGAGCCGCGGGCGTTGGGATTGCCGCCTACCATCTTGGTGGTAGGGTCGGAGACGCTGGTGACCGTCGCTCCGGTTTCGCGGTCGTACCACTCGTTGGCGATAATCCCGCTCACTGAGGGCGGGGCGCCGCTCAGGAAAGTGGAATGACCGACGGCCGTCACCGTGGCGGCGTGCAGATAGTGCGCGTCGGAGAATACAGCACCCTTTTCCAACAGGCGCGCCAAGCCGTAATGGTACTCGCCGCGGAAGCGCAGGAGGTAATCGTAGCGGAATTGGTCGACGACGATAGCAAGCACCAGGCGGGGTTTGCGGGGCGGTTCCGGGGGAGCGGCCCAGAGCGCGGATGTGATAAGAAAAGAAAGAATTATCTGAAGTTTGCGGTTCGCAGGCATGCCTCCACCAAAATGACACAGCCATGGCGGAATCGCAATGAACAGACGGTTACAGATTCGGCTATCTATCATGAACATTCGGCAAACCGCCGATAGAATGAGTAGTTCTGCTTGTGAACGGGGTGTCGGTCCACTACAATCGGAACGGGTGGGTTTTGGAACGCCGGTTGCATCCGGCGCATCCAGTGTTTAGGGAGTCACTCTGTGGAAGAGCCATTGAAGCACCTCATGCAGGAATTGGGAAACGCGATTAACGATTCCCTTTCCGAGTCTGACCGGATCGCGGAGGCGATCGGCGAAATCAAGAAGGCCGGCTACGACGTCTTCTTGGTCTTGGAAGCCACCATCGGGTTTAACCGTCGCGAAGAAGGCAGTGAGAACGAGGAAGACGAGCTTGAGGTGACGGAGGAGCCGAAGCGCAATTTCGAAGCGACCGGCAAAATCAAATTCACCTCCCAGGATCATCGCTTCCTGCGCGCCTTGAAAATCGCGGTGGACGACGAAAACCGCTGAGCGCCCGCGCAGTCCCTCAGCCCAACACTTCCCGGTAGACGTTCCAGGTTTCCGCCACAGCTTTTTCCCACGTGAAGAGGCGAGCCCGTTCTACGCCGCGGCTCGACAGCGCTTCTCTGCGCGCTTCCCACTGCGTCAAGGTGCACAGCGCCTCGGCCAACTCCTCGGTGCTATCCGGATTCACCAGGATGGCTGCCT
>PLRZ01000042.1:0-880 GCA_003164075.1 Bryobacterales bacterium
GCCGGCCCGCTTCCGCGCGTGGCCTGCATCGAGTGGGTGGAACCGCTGATGGCGGCCGGAAACTGGACGCCCGAGCTGATCGCCATGGCGGGCGGCGTGAATCTTTTCGGCGAGAGCGGCAGGCATTCGCCTGGGGTGAGTGGGGAGCTGGAATGGGAGCAACTGGTGGCCGCCGATCCCGACGTCCTGATCGTTGCGCCCTGCGGTTTCGACCTGGCGCGCACCGCCCAGGAGATGCACTGGATAACGGATCGCCCCGGTTGGAGCGGCCTGCGCGCCGTGCGCGGCGGACGAGTCTACCTGGCGGACGGCAATCAGTATTTCAACCGGCCCGGTCCGCGGGTGGTGGAGACGCTGGAGGCGCTGGTGGAGATGCTCCATCCGGAGTTTCGCGAACCGCAGCTTCGCGGCCAGGCGTGGCGCGTTATGATGAGCATGTGACATGGCGCTGATCGCCGTTTCGGGTCATCCCGGGTGCCGCTACGAGGAAGTCGCGCGTATCAGCGCGCAACGCCTGGGCTTTGAGCTGTTGACTCAATCCCGCCTGCGGGCGCTCACCGACCAGGAATTCGGCGCCGATGCGCAAATTCCCGACAAGGCTTATCCCAGCCTGATTACATCCATCCTGGCGCGCATGGCGACGGAGGCCCACGTGGTCTATTGCGCCATGGGCGGNNAATATCCGCATCGGCAACCTGATGCTGGATTCCCGCATGGAGCGGCCCGCCGCCCGCGAGCTTCTGTTGCAACTGGAGGCCCAGGCGCGCACCGACCGCAAGGCCAAATTCGGCAAAGCCAAGGCCACCGCGGACCTGTTCGACCTGGTGTTCAACGCCGAGTCTCTCAGTACCGAACAGATGGCCGAGCTGATTGAGACCAC
>PLRZ01000042.1:886-2551 GCA_003164075.1 Bryobacterales bacterium
CAGAAAATGTTCGCCCACCAGAGCGAGGAGATGTTCGCCAACCTGTTGGATTTTTACCGCATCGCCTGGGAATACGAGCCGCGCAGTTTTCCGGTGCAATACGCCGCCGACGGCACGGTGCTGGAATCGTTCACGCCCGATTTCTATCTCCCGGAGGTCGACCTCTACGTGGAACTCACCACCATGAAACAGTCTCTGGTGACGCGCAAGAATCGCAAGGTGCGGCTGCTGCGCCAGTTGTACCCGCACCTGAACATCCAGGTCTACTACCTGAAGGATTTTGAGAACCTGATCTTCAAGTATGGGCTGGCGGAACGGCCGGTCGAAGCATGAGCGCGCCGCTGCTTCCCGGCCTGGAGAGAATCCTCTTTACGGAGGAACAGATCGGCCAGCGCATCCGCGAACTGGCTGCCGAGATTTCCCGCGACTATCAGGGGAAAACCCTCAAGCTGGTGGGTGTGCTGAAGGGCTCCATCTTCTTTCTCACCGCCCTGGCGCGGCACATTGAAGTGCCGGTCAAAGTAGATTTTCTGAGCATTTCGAGTTTTTCCAATAAGAGCGGGGCGCCCGGAGTGGTGCGCATCGCCAAAGACCTGGACGAATCCATCGAAGACGAAGACGTGTTGCTGGTGGAGGATATCGTGGACACCGGCTTCACCCTCCGCTACCTATTGCAAACGCTGGCCGGACGGGCGCCCAACTCGCTTTCGGTGTGCACGTTTCTGGACCGCAACTCGCGCCGCATCGTGCAAGTGCCGGTGAACTATCGCTGCTTCGAGATCCCCGACCGTTTCGTGGTGGGATTTGGGCTGGACCATAACCAGCTCTATCGCAACCTGGGGTTTGTCGCGGTGATGAAGCCCGACAAGGGTGTGGGCCAGCACTAGTATCTTTCGTATTTTCGCGATTTCGTCACGCGATATTCTTCCGGCCGCGGTAAAATTAAAAAAGCTTCAGANNTCATTCCGGCGGTAAAATTAAAAAAGCTTCAGAAATTAGGAGCGTGCAGAAATGAGATCCCGGATTTTGTTCGTTTCCGGGCATCCGGATGATGCCCGCCGCCTCTCGCGCATGCTGCATTCACTGCCCCTTGCGATGGAGCACGTGGAAACGCTGCACCAGGCGCGCGCTAAGCTTCAGCAGGACGACTACGGCGTCATTCTGACGGAAGCCGCACTACCCGACGGAACGTGGCCGGATGCCCTTTATCTGGCCCGCCAGTGCCCACAGGAACCGGAAGTGATCGTCACCGACCCGCAGGCCGATGCCCGTTTCTGGTCCGAAGTGCTGAACCTGGGGGCGTACGATCTGCTGGCCCAACCGTTTTACGAGCCCGAAGTCCGGCGGATCTTGTATAACGCTTGCTCGCGCGGCGGGCAGAAGTCGATGACCGCCGACGCAGTCAGTTGTTGATCGCGCCAGCGTACCCGAAGTCGCGAGCCCTCATTTCCATGGCGCCATCGCGCGGCTTGAAAGGCCGCCTCCCTTGGCGGGATGCGATCTGCTTGGCGACTGGCTTTGAGCCGGCCGTTTTCGACACGCGACGAATTTCTCGGGCCTTAGGCTAGTCTGTTCTCGTGGCACAGGCACTCTTGCCTGCCGGGTCGAGACTGACTCTGGACTCCTGATTCCGTGGAATAAGGATGAGCTGCCTACGAACCAAAC
>PLRZ01000085.1:0-10938 GCA_003164075.1 Bryobacterales bacterium
ACCGCGGTGCTTCCCCAAACCGCGGATGTCCCGGTGACCAGCGTCACCTCATGGTTCGAGGCGTTAAACGTAGCCACGGGTGACGCTGCGGACAGACCTGCCGCAGGCACGGAAGAGTTGGCGAGTGCCGCCGTAATGCTCAGTTCGCCCGCGCCGATAGTCAACAGGTCGTGAGTCACCAGGTACGTGGCTCCGGTAACGGCATCGACCGCGTAATAGGAAGGGACGAAGTTGCTTTTGGTCGCGGTTGCCATCAGGATGGCCTTCACCTGGTCTGGCGTGAGGGAAGGATTCTTTTGCAGCAGGATCGCCGCGGCGCCCGAGACCATCGGCGTCGCCATGCTGGTGCCACTCAAACGGAAATACCAGGAATCGCCATTCGTCGTATCGAGTGTGGCGAAGTCCGAGTTCATGACCTTGTTCGCCGGATAGCTCGTGACCAGCGGGCAGGGCACGTTGCTTCCGGTGGCAGGCGGCATGTAGCATTGCGTGGCGTAGATGTTGTTGCCCGGAGCCACCAGGTCGGGCTTCACGATGTGATCGATTCCGGTCGGTCCCTTGGAGCTATAGCTGGCCACCACGTGCTGCGTCCGGTCGGTAGTACCCCGCGTGTTCACTGCGCCCACGGTAATCACCAGAGGATCGTTTCCGGGCGCGGTGATGGTGCCGTAACCCTCGGTTGCCGGGCTGCTGCGGCCATAGTTGCCGGCTGCCACAACCACGACGATGCCCGCGTGCCACGCTTTTTCGGCGGCCTGGCACAAAGGATCCAGTTTGTAAGAAGTTGTGAACGGCCGGCCCAGCGAGAGGTTGATGACGCGGATGTTGTACTGGGACTTGTTTGAAATAGCCCAGTCGATGGCGGCGATCACCGAAGAGTCGGTTCCCGCTCCCGTGCTGTTCAATACGCGCTCGGAGATCACCTTGACTCCGGTAGCCACACCACCCACCCAATACCACGGATAGACGTTCCACTGGTTGACGTAACTGGATGAAAAAGTTCCCTCGCCGGCCAGAATGCTCGCCACATGGGTGCCATGCCCGAAATAGTCCTGGCCGTCGTTGGGCGCCGTCGTGCTCCCGTTCAGATTTGTCACAAAGCTGATCTGAGCGGCATAGCGGGTCTGGGGGCCACAGTCCACACCGTAGTCGCAGTTCGAGAGGCTGATCCCGGAATCGATCACTGCGACCCCGATTCCGCTGCCCGAGTAGCCCTCCGCCAAGGCGTTATAGGCGCCCACCGAGTTCGCCCCCTTGTCCAGTGCAAATGCGTGGATCGGCGAATCCGGAGCGATATATTCCACTTCCGGATCGTTGGCCAACGTGTCGATCTCGAGTTCAGTCAAGTGGGCGAAGGACTGATTGACCTGATCGAAGTGTTTTTGCAGCCTGATTCCGGTGCGCGCCTCAATCCGCGGCCCAGCGCCCCGCGGCGCACCGCCGCGATGAATCACAAGAACGTTCGTGGCTTCGCCCGAATGGAGTTGCCTGAGCTGCGGGTGGACACGATCTGAGGGGCCCTCTGCCGCCCAGCAGACGGTGCTTGCCACGGCGAGCACGCAGGTGACTGTCAAGTATTTCAACGCGTTTTTCATGGTCATTTCGTTTTCCTTGCATGTGTTGTGACTGCCCAAGCAGTCAAGAGAAGTTGAAGACGAGGCCGATGAACTTTGGCCGTTGCGGGACTCGAGCAATATGCCTTCCACGGTATTGGCCATGCCACGACTTTGGCGTATCTGCGATGCTGCGGATCCTGCGGGAAATTGGATGGCCAGCCGTAGGCTTGGCTCCCGGTCGAACCAGAGGGAAAAAGTGGTTGTCAGTTTCGGTTGCATGGTGTGCCTCCTGGTCATTTGTCGCCGTCCACGAGTATCAGGGTGGCGGTGTCGGAAGATTGCGAAGACAGAGAAGTCGAGCCCCAAACCACGTTCGATCCCCAGACCACGTTGCTGCCCCATACCACGTTCGATCCCCAAACTACATTTGCGGCGCCGAGAAACAGGTTGCTCGAGCCCCAAACCACGTTCGATCCCCAGACCACGTTGCTGCCCCATACCACATTCGACCCCCAAACCACGTTCGTCCCCCACACCGAATTGCTCCCCCACACAACGTTCGTCGCGTCGACGAACTCCAGCGTTCCGGCGGAGGTGAATACCAGAGCGGGCGAAGCGGCGCTGTCCCCGCTGGGCGCGACGGAGTTGCTGGCCAGAGCGTTGGCGATATTCAGATACCCCGCGCCGACGGTGAAAATGTCGTACTGTGCCTTGTACGTGATGCGGGTTGTTGGGTCCGTGTAACTGCTGGTCGCCGGAAAAGTCGTCTTGACCGCCGTCAGCATAAGCCGCGCCTTCACCTGATCCGGCGTGAGCGATGGATACTGTTGTACAAGCAACGCCGCCGCCGCGCTGACATACGGGGTCGCCATGCTGGTCCCGCTCAACTGCATGTAGTCGTTGGAGGCTGCATTGTCGGCTGTCTTGGCGAAGAGGTTCTGGGCGATCCAGGTCTGAGGATTCGGGCCGAACAGATTGTTGGATTGTGATTGCACCGAATCGATCAGGTTGCCTGGCGCCACGAGGTCCGGCTTGGCGACCAGGTCGTAGAGCGTCGGGCCCTTGGAGCTGTAGCTGGCGATCGCGTCGTCGGTCGGGGTCGCTGTTCCCATGTCGTTCATCGCCCCCACGGTGATGACGCGCGGATCGTTCCCAGGCGCGGTGATCGTGCCGTATCCGTAGGTTGTGGTGGGGCCCATGCGGCCGTAGTTCCCCGCCGCCACCACCACCACGATGCCGGCATTCCACGCCTGTTCCACGGCTTGGCAGAGCGGATCGAGCTTGTAGCTTTCAAACACCGGACGGCCCAGCGACAGGTTGATCACGCGGATGTTGTACTTCCCCTCCTTTTTGAACGTGACGGCTTGTTCGAGGGCCGCAATCACTGCGCTGTCGGTGCCGGCCCCAGATGAGTTGAGCACCTGGAAGTCGAGCAGACTGACTCCTTCAGCCACGCCGTGGAAGGTGCGGGTGAAGGTGGTGTATTGGTTGGTCGTCGAGAGGGCGCCGGAACCGGCTATGATACCCGCCACGTGCGAGCCATGGCCAAAATTGTCCCCCTCGGGGGTGTTGGGAAGGAATACGTTTTCCCATACAACCTTACCGGCCAGATCCTTGGAATATCCCACTCCGCTGTCCATCACCACGACCCCAACGCCAGCGCCCGTAAGGCCATAGGTATGGGCTGCGCTTGCGCCGATGGTGGCCTGAGCTTGGTCGAGGTGAGCGGTCACCGTCCGGTCGGGTGTGACGTAGGCTACATCGGGGTCGGCGGCCAACTGGGCCAGAGCCGTTGCCGGGATGCTGTAATGCCGCGCCTTGATCGAGGCGAACTCGTGGTTCAGTTGGCCGCCCATGCGCAGGACGGCTTGGTGGTGGGCTTCGGTGGGCGCCTGTTTGTACTGCACAATTACGTCCACACTGGAGGCCGGATCGACCGATTCCAGGTCTTTCGCGAGCTTGCCGCTTCCTGCGAACAAACTGCTCGTCAGAAACACAGAGAGAAAGAAAACCAATGTCTTTTTCATATGGGACTTCGTCTTTCGGCTGGTGCTAGCCATTGCCCTTCGACTTTTTTCGTGGTTCGACCGGCGCTCAGTTCTCGCCATTGTTTTAGTACTTACCTTCGCGTCAAGTACGGGTACGGCCATGCACTAGTTCTAAACTCCTTTTCCATGAGGATCAACATAAACTTGCTGTTTGCAGAATAAATACGTACTGATGGGTCTAATTTCTGGTACTGGTCTCACTCCCAAAAGGCGCGTGGATATTAGCTGAGTATTAACGAAAGTAAATAGAGCTTCAGTACCTTAAGAGAACTTCGCGCTATTTGCTGGAGAAGAAGGTGGAATGCTCTCTAACGGATACTGAAAAAGTCTCTCCGGTCACCGGAACAGCACTCACTGCCTGCTGTAAGCCTCTGATTCTGTGTACTCGCAACGGGGTTACCAGTAGGCCCTTGCAGCCCGGCTCCGCCTCCGAGAGTGCGACTGCGTTTGTAATATCGCTCGCTGCGCGACGATTGTCGGCAGGGGATGGGCTGGTCGGAACAAGCCGCGTGTCTAGGTCCGTCCAACCAACCGGGGTGGTGGTCGTAGACGACAGCCAGACCGGACAGCGACATCGCTCAGGTATGGGTACTCGTCCCAGACTGGTGATTCGTGCTGAGGACAGTGTGCCGCTACAGGCTCATTTCAATACTATTGACATGTTGCCGGACCGACGCGACCAGTTCTGGGAGACTTTCCACCACACCTTGACGCCGCTCATCCGGAAAAGCAGCTGCGATATCCCTAGGCTCGACGTTCCGGGGAGGTGGTATTACCGCGAACCCCATGAACTCTGCCGCAAGCGATCCCGCGTGCACCAGGGCTATGAGGTAGCCATCGCCGGTGGCCTTGGACGAGGGGCATTCGTGACCTGCAGCTACGCTTTGCAGC
This sequence comes from Bryobacterales bacterium, assembly GCA_003164075.1. The sequence goes on from PLRZ01000085.1 coordinate 4,496, forward strand.
TCTACCGGAAGCCGCCACCGCGAGAGCAACAATCGCCCCGCCTGGCAGTGATCGATTCCAAATGCCCGCGATTCGGCGTCAGTCAGGCTTTCTCCGCGCTGCACTGAGGCGCCAATGGTCTGACCGTAATCCGGAAACAGGTGTATCAATCCCAATTGGCCCACATCGTGAAGGAGTCCCGCCGTGTGGGCATATTCAGGGGAGATGCTCGTTACCCCGCACATCTTTCTACACGTCAAAGCAGTTGCCAGGCTGTGTCGCCAGAATGGCAAACTCAGCGGGTTCGGGCGGGTGCCGATTAAGCCTCGCGCGGCGGCTGTCACCGCGAGAGAACGAACAAGGTCCAAGCCAAGATAGGTTACCGCCTGCCGAACATTTGTGATCTCGTGGCGGGCGGCAAACAATGGCGAATTCGCCACCTGCAATAACCCCATGGTTAAGACGGGATCTGCGCGCAGCAGGTTGACAATCTGCGCTATCGACGCCGCCGGGTCTCCGGCAAGGTGCAACAGTTGGACAGCGGCCTGGCGGAGGGGTGGGACCTCGACTGCCAATCGATGGCGGATCTCGACGTTAGGAGCGGTTATCACCGGATCGTCCTTAGGCCCGCGCTGCCCGCGCGCTGAAGGCACTGGCTCTACGGATCGCCGCCCACAATTCATCCGGCTGGATTGGCTTGGACAAGTAGTCGTCCATGCCGGCATTAAGACAGCGCTCGCGATCTCCTTTGATCGCGTGGGCGGTCAGGGCAATGATCCAAATGTGTTCCCCGGTCAGCCTCTCGCGCTCACGAATCTCCGCAGTTGCCTCAAATCCGTCCATGTCGGGCATTTGAACGTCCATCAGAATCAGGTCGAACGTGCCCTCTTCGCAAAGCGTAAACGCGTCACGTCCGGTGCGGGCCTCCGTCACTGTGTGGCCTTGTTTCGCTAGTAACCTCCCGACCAGCAATCGGCTCACGGCGTTGTCTTCGGCGACTAGGATGGAAAGGGGAGGGACGGGAACTTCATCGAGCGTTTCTGCGCCGTCTCGAGAGGCGCGTGGCTTGTCCGAGAGCAGGAATGGGGCCGTAAAGTAGAAGGTGCTGCCGACACCTTCTTTACTCTCCACCCAGATCCGTCCGCCAACCAGATCCAACAACCTCTTCACGATGGCGAGACCCAGACCTGTGCCCCCGTACTTGCGGGTCATATAACCTTCTGCCTGACGGAACGGCTCGAAGATGAACCTCTGCTTCTCAGGTGGTACGCCAATGCCGGTGTCCCGAACGGCAAACTGCAGTTCGACACGGCGCCCATCGAACGACGTGGCGCCGACTTCCGTTGTCACCGACCCCTCCGAGGTGAATTTGACTGCGTTTCCCATCGTGTTCAGGAGAATCTGCCGCAAGCGAATTTCGTCACCGAGCAACAAATCCGGAGTTCNNCCGCCGCTTTTTCCAAACATTCGCGGAGAGAGAAAGGCGCGGACTCCAAGTCCAGCCTGTCAGCTTCAATCTTGGAGAAATCCAGAATGTCGCTGATGATCCGCAACAACGACCGTGCCGAGTGCTCCACGGTTTCGAGATTTTCCCGCTGCTCGGCGTCCAGTTTCGTCTGCAGCGTAAGGCCCGTGAATCCCAGAATCCCGTTCAGGGGCGTGCGGATCTCGTGGCTCATGTTGGCCAGGAACGCGGATTTGGCTTTCGTCGAAGCCTCAGCCGCGATGCGGGCCCGACGTAGCTCTTCTTCCATTTCCTTGCGGTCCGTGATATCCAGCAGCAGACAGAGCCGGTGGAGGGAATTATCAATTTCAACTTCACGCGTCCATAACAAACCCGTGCGCCGCCCGTTCTGGTTTTGGAATGTAATTTCCTCGGCCTCCGCTGCTGGCGCTCCGTCAATCGCCTCAAGCAGTGGCAGCAGGCGGAGCTGGCTCTCAGCCCCCATTTCTGCGAGGCTTTTCCCAACGAATTGATCACGGGCGAGTTCGAATTGCTTTTCAAAGGCGTAATTGACGTCCACGTATCGGTCGTTCTTGTCCACCAGTGCTATCCCGATGCTGCTTGCCTGGAAGACGATCCGGAACGCTTCCTGCGCTTTGGCTCTTTGTTGAAACTCGCGTTCTATCCGTTCGTGCGCGTTCCGCAACTGGGCAGTCCGCTCGGCTACTATTAAGTCCAGATCGGCCATCTTGGCTTCCGCCTGTTGGCTCAACAGCCATTTGTGCGTGAGCGCATGGGCTAACTGCATCACCTCAATGTTGTCGAACGGCTTCTTAAGGATCAGTAGCTTTTCCGATCGCCCCAGGCGACGCTGCATGTCGTTCCAGGAGTAGTCGGAGTAGGCGGTACACAACACCACCTGCAGGTTCGGATACATTCGCCAGAGGTGAGCGATGGTTTCCACGCCATCCCATCCCGGTGGCATTCGGACATCTACAAATGCCATCGCATAGGGACGGCCCTCGGCCAGCGACTGCTCCAGTTTCGCAAAGCCCTCCTGGCCCTGATAGGCCGAGTCGATTTCGAACCTGGTCATCGTCGCCGGCTCCGCGCCGAACAGCAGTTCCTCGTCGTCCTGCATATTTTCCTGGGTCTTGGCCTCGCCCAGTAGGATCTTCCGCAGGTCGTCGTGAATCGCCGCGTTGTCGTCGATGACTAGGATCCTACGATTTGGTTCCAGCCAACCTGGCAATTTCATCCCAGACTCTCTTTCTTCTTGCTTCGGCGCTTTTGATCTGCAGTTCCAGCGAGAATGTGGCGTCGCATCCCGGCCCGTCGCTTTCGGCTCGCAGGGGACCGCCCCATGCGGACGGTGCCGAGCGCGCACGAGTGCAACCCGAAACTGTGGCCGTCCGCCTTAGTGATAAGTCGATGCCTGAAAATCCGCTTCAAATCATCGCCATTGTCCTCCACCGCAAGGCTGATCCCGCTCTCCTCCAGCCGTTGGATGCGAATGCGAATTACGTGCTTCTCTGCAAGGATCTGTCGGGCTGATGAGCCAAAGGGAAGTGTCTGGCCGGCACTTCGGTGCAGCACTGCGGCAGCGTTGAACGCGGCAATAATAGAGCGAACCGGCGCCGAAGTCATTCGGGTCTTCCAAACACCCCAGCGTGCGCCGGGAGGGTTCCTCCTGTAGATCTCATCGGCTGCATCCCCAGTGTTTTCTATGATCTGTGGCCGTAGAAAAAGTCAACAGAGTTACATTTAGACATCGCAAGCTCTGTTATTGTCCGACGAGTCCTCTGTGGACGAGTGCAATCCGCGGATCTTTTCCACAAGTACTCAGGCGCATCAGCTCTATTCCTTATCCGGCTTTCACCAGGAGAACGCCTGCCGCAATAACAGAGGGTCGCCCATGCTGGCCGATGGACATCGCGCCCTGCGCGGGCGATGCAGTCAAAATCGTAGAAATCTCCCCGGTTGGCGCCGATAAGCCTAGCGGAGGTCTTATGCCAAGATCCATGCCTATCGGCGGCCATCCTTACTCACGGTACAGGCCATTGGGCTATGGGGTTGTTCATTAAGAGCCAATAAGCCGAATGACGTGAGGGAAAAACGATGTCCCGCAACGCAAAGTTCTTCATTACGGTGGTGGCTACTGCGGGCCTCCTGGCCGCGGCAGTTACCCTGGCTCAAGGCGAATGGCGATCCGGGCAGACCCTCCAGTTCATTCTCTACCTGGTTCTGGCGACTCTGTCATCGCGGATGAAGGTCGGGCTCCCTGGCGTCATGGGAACTTTGTCGGTCAACTTCGTCTTCATTCTCCTTAGCGCCGTGGAGTTGCCCAGGGTCGATACGCTCCTCATCAGTTGCACGGCGACGTTGGCCCAGTGTCTGTGGTCTGCGAAGTTCCGCCCGGGACTGATCAAGGTCGTCTTTAACCTCGGTAACGCCGCGTTGTGTGGGGTTGTTTGCAGTATAGTCTACGAATCCCCCGCGGTCCGGACGATGAACAGCAGCCTTCCAGTGTTGCTCTTCTGTGCCTCGGTCAGCTATTTCCTAGTCAACACGTTAATCGTGTCGGAGATTATCGCGCTGACGGAAATGAAGAGAACCGTCCAGGTCTGGCGGGAGAACTTCCTGTGGACGGCGCCGCAGTACATCTTCGGCGCAGGACTTGTGGGGGTGATCCACATTTGCAACCGCCACTTCGGCTGGGAGTATTCGATTCTGGTTTTTCCCGGCATTTATCTACTCGACCGTTCCTATCGTGTGTACCTGAGCCGGCTTCAGGAGGAAAAGGAGCACGTCAAGGACAAAGACGAGGCCTACGCCCAATTGGCGGAGGCACAGCAGGGCCTCATAGCCCTGTCAAGACAGGCCGGAATGGCCGAGGTCGCTTCCGGAGTCCTACATAATGTGGGAAACGTGCTGAACAGCGTCAACGTCTCCGCCACACTGGTAGCGAACAAGATCCGGGAGTCGCGCATAACCAATCTCGTGGCGCTGAGCGACTTGCTGAATGAACACTCCGGCAACTTGCCTGATTTCCTCAGCTCCGACCCCAAAGGAAAGCGCGTCCTGCCGTATCTCGCAAAACTGGTCAACTGTCTCAGAGAAGAGCATCAGATGATGCTACAAGAGGTGGAATCGCTCACCAGGCATATTGACCACATCAAGGAAATCGTGGCGGCGCAGCAGAGTTACGGCAAAGTCTTCGGCTTGANNCCGGTAGCGGTCGATAAACACCAGGTCTTGCAGATTCTCTTGAATCTCCTGCGCAACGCCGAAGACGCCATCGATGAAGCAGCAAAGCCCGAGAAGCGGATCCATGTGCGGATTAACCGCTTTGGGGACGACCGGGTGCGCATTGAGGTCCGCGACAACGGTGTCGGTCTGGCACCCGAGAACGTAACGCGGATCTTCGCGCACGGTTTCACAACAAAACCGCACGGGCACGGCTTCGGATTGCATTCCGGGGCACTGGCCGCCAAGCAAATGTGCGGCATGTTGTCGGCCGAGAGCGACGGACCGGGTCAGGGCGCGGTCTTCACGCTGGAACTACCATTGGCCGCCCCGACGGTCAGCGCTGCGATGGGAATGCCCTCGGATCGCCGCTTCGGCGATAGACCGCAGGCCGGCGAAACCGGAGGTGAAGTCACGCCGCACCCGTGCGAGAGCACAGCCGACGGGCGATATCGGGTCCCGAGCCCTCCACGGACCACCGCGTTGTCTTCCGCGTCGTCCGCAGGAGCGTGAACAGTGGATGACTGCCTGTTCCCCAATACAAAGTCCGCTTTGGCCACTCTGCCGGAAGCTCGGACCGCCATGCGGAGCTGTTTCAAAATAGTAATTTCCCGAATCGCCACACTTGGCCTCACAGTCTTGCTGGGGGGGCTGTTGACCGCCGTACTCGTCCGTTTCAGCCCCGGCTTCCTGGTGGACGAGCGCGAGTTGGACCCCCGGCTGGACGAAGCCAGCCGCCGCTCCATCGAACTCGAACATTCGGCTAATCAGAACGTCCTGGCGTTCTATGCCAAACGGCTGGAACGAATGGCGCTGCATGCGGACCTGGGAGATTCCCCTTCCCTGAATCGGCCGATCTCACAACTGTTCCAGGAAAGATTCCCGGTAACCGTTCAATTGATGGCCATCGGGATTGCGGGGGGATGGGCGCTGGCGTTTGCGCTGGCCCTGCCCTCGGTGATGTGCCGGTCGCGGGTATTCCATGGCATGGCTGCAACGTTCCACCAGATACTCATGTGCCTCCCGGCCGCCGCCATGGCACTTTTGGTCTTTGATATAGGTGGTCCGGTTCGCGCGCTGGTGGCCCTGGTGATCTGCCCGAGAGTTTTCGAGTACGTGCGCAATCTGCTCGAAGAAGCGTACGCGCAACCGCATATTTTGACCGCACGGGCAAAAGGCCTGGGCAGCGGGCGTATCTTAACTCGGCACGTATTGCCTTCGGTTGCACCACAATTGCTGGCGCTGGGCGGAGTGAGCGTCAGCATTGCCTTCGGAGCCGCGATTCCTGTGGAGGTGCTGTGCGATCTGCCAGGCATCGGTCAACTGGCCTGGAAGGCCGCCACGGCGCGGGACCTGCCGCTTCTGGTAGCGATCACTTTCGTGGTGATCGTCATGACCCAAGTCTGCAATACCGTGTCCGACTGGGCTGGATTCCGCGGGAGGCAGGCATGAGGCGCTCGCAACTGCTGGCCATCTCCGCTCTGGCGGTGCTGTTCGTAGCCGCCGTCCTTTCGGGCGTGGTATCGGCGAACTCTCACGCCACGCAATACCGGGAAATGCCCGGCGCGCGCCCGTCCGCCGCATTCCTGCTGGGGACAGACGAGTTGGGACGGGACCGGCTGGTACGACTTCTGTTTGCCACCCGTATCTCACTCCTCCTGGCCCCAGCCGCGGCATTGGCGGCGACATTACTCGCAATGATTGTGGGCGGCATCGCCGGATACTTCGGCGGCTTCTGGGACAGATGCATTGTGCGGACAATCGACCTGATGCT
>PLRZ01000085.1:10949-18340 GCA_003164075.1 Bryobacterales bacterium
CAGGCAGGCGCCCTGGGGTGCGGCAGGTTCCGGATCCTATGGCGCCACGTGATTCCAAATCTAAAACCGATACTGCTGGCGCAGTTGTGGACCACGATTCCCATCTTCATCCTGGCGGAGGCTAACCTGGGCTTGCTTGGGTTGAGCGCCAGTGAGCCCTTTCCTACTTGGGGGAACCTCTTGCGCGATTTGCAAAGTCCATTCTCTCTCCGGCCGGAGGCCTTCGCGCCGCTGGCGGTAGTTATGCTGTCGGTGGCCTGCCTCAAGCTGGCAATGCCACATCAGGAGCTTCACACATGAAACGCTTTTTCGTTCTGCTCGCGATGCTCGGCCTGTCATCGGCAGGTGCACGGGCCGCTCAGGCCCCCAGCGAACTTCGCTTCTGCCTTCGTGCCGATCCGAAGACTTTCGATCCGCTGCTAGTTGAAGATGACAATTCCGAAACCATCCGCTACCTCACCGGCGGAGTTCTGATCCGCATCAACCGCAAGACCCAACAGCTCAACCCGGAGCTCGCCACCTCATGGAATGTGGACAGCCAGGGGCGGCGCATCACTTTTCATCTGCGTCCGAACGTGAAGTTCTCGGATGGCACTCCCTTTTCTGCCGACGACGTGGCGTTCACCATGAAGCGACTGATGGATCCGGAAACGCACTCTCCGGCGGCAGACCCCTTCCGGTCGAGCGAAGTTTCGCCGCGGATTACGGTGTCATCTCCGCTGACGGTCTCGATCCTATTCGGCGCTCCGGTCGCGGGGATGGAACGGCTGTTCGATCAAGTGGCGATCAGCTCGGCAAAATCCCCGCACAAGATCGCGGCGGTCCTGGGGTCGTATGTTGTCGCAGAGTACAAGGCTGGCACCGAGATCCTGCTGTCGCGAAATTCCAACTATTGGAAGGTGGATACCAATGGTGTCCGGCTGCCGACCATAGAACGGATCCGCCTGGAAATTCAGCAAAACCGCGACATCGAGCTGGTCAAGTTCCGCCGCGGAGAGATAGACCTGATCAACTCTGTGGATGCCGACACATTCGATGAGCTGACGCGGCTNNCCTCCTCGCCGGTCCCTGCCTATAAACAGACCTGGTTCCGATCGACTGGATTTCGGCGCGCGGTGTCGGAAGCGATCAACCGCGCCGACATCTGCCGCATTGTGTATCGGGGCCACGCGCGTCCGGCGGAGGGGCCCATATCGCCGGCCAATCAGTTTTGGTTCAACGCTTCACTTAAGCCTCATCCGTACGATATTGGCTCCTCGCGCAAGAGACTCGAGGCCGAAGGGTTCCGCCTGCGTGGTAGTGCGCTGTACGACAGCGAAGGTCACGCCGTGGAATTCTCGGTCATCACCAACGCAGGCAACCGGAACCGGGAACGAATCGCGGCGATGCTGCAACAGGACCTCCAGGCCATCGGGATTCGGTTGAATGTGGTCACTCTGGATTTCCCATCGCTCATCGAACGGATCACCCGGACCTTCAATTACGAATCCTGCCTGCTCGGTCTCACCAACCTCGATCTCGACCCGAGCGCGCAGATGAACGTCTGGCTCAGCTCTGCCGCGAACCACCAGTGGAATCCCAAGCAGAAGCAGCCGGCAACTACCTGGGAAGCGCAAATCGATAAGCTGATGCTTGCCCAGGCCGGCGACACCCGTCCCGAGGTCCGAAAGCGCGCATTTGATCGGGTGCAACAAATCGTTTCGGATGAGGCCCCGTTTCTATATCTTGTGACTAAAAACTCGCTTACCGCGATTTCTCCTAACATTCAAAATGCATCGCCGGCGGTTCTGACGCCGCAAGCCTTCTGGAACATCGACTGGCTCCGTAAACCGCTGTCCACGACAGAGAGTCGATAGATGGAGCACCTTCCCCTGCTTTCAACGTGTTTGTCCGCGGGCTACACGGACGGCCTGGCGGTTTTGCGGGATGCCACGCTCGAGGTTGCGCCGGGTGAGATTGTCGGTCTGGTGGGGGAGAGCGGATCGGGAAAGAGCACCATGGCTCTGGCGCTGCTGCGGTTATTGCAGTACCGTGGCGGATGGGTGCGGGGCGAGATACGATTTGGGGGCCGCAACCTGTTGCAGATCCCGGAAAAGACGATGAGGTGCGTCCGCGGGCGGGAGATCGGGTTGGTGTTGCAGAGCCCGATTGCCAGTTTGAATCCAGCCATGCGGATCGGCGACCAGATCCATGAGTCCTGGCGCGCGCACAAGGACCTTTATGCCCGCCCTTTCGGCCGGTCCGACGCGATCGAACTGCTCGAAAAAGTGAGCTTGCCCGCCGACGAATCTTTCCTGCAGCGCTACCCGCGCCAGTTGAGCGTCGGACAGGCGCAGCGGGTGCTCATCGCAATGGCGATTGTTCACAGGCCGCCGCTGCTACTCGCGGATGAGCCTACGAGTGCTCTTGACGCGGTAACACAGGCGGAGATTCTGCAGCTCTTCTCCCGCCTAAACCGCGAATTACAGATGGCCATTTTATACATTTCGCATGATCTGTTGTCCGTCGGCTCTATTTGCAGGCGAGTCGCGATTTTGTCGGAAGGCCACGTCGTGGAATTCAACTCCACGGAGAATATCTTCCGGCGACCGGCCCATCCCTACACTAAAGCTCTGATTGCCTCCATCCCCAGGCTTCCCCGAGGACTGTCATCGCCGCAGGCGGAGCGAGAAGCGCTTGGCGAGGTGCGCGGAGAAATGGAATTGGCAACTGCGCGACCGTCCTGATGGCTTCCCCGGCACGTTCGGCGATTACACGAACGACATCTATCTAACGGGCAAAGTGGCAGTCCTCAGCCAGTGCACCCGGAACCAGTATGCCAGCCTGTTGCGGCTGCACGTCATTCCGTTCATTGGCAAGCTACCGTTGCGTGAGATCCGGCCACTGGATTGTCTGCAGATTATCGAAATGAACAAACCGCACTGTGCCCAAGGCACATTGTGCTCGATCCGCAATGCCGCGTCTGGCGTGTTCACCGATGCGGTGTGTAGAGGCTACCTGGCAACCAATCCGATACAGCTAATCCACGTGCAGCCCAGCCGCCGACCCAAGAAGGTACAGTTTACGCCGCTAGTCGATCAAGCGGTGACATTGCGTAAGGTGCTGGAACATCCGTGCTACGAGATGATCACGCTGTCCTGCTGCACCTCGATCCACTACGGTGAGCTGACGGCGCTGCGTTGGCGGTTCGTGAACCTCACCGGTCAGACGGTGCGGTTCATGGACCCGGACGACGGCGATGTGAGGTTGGAGCCTTACACGGCTCGGGTCCGGAAGAGCTACTACCGTGGCGAATATGGGGACTGCAAGAATCAAGGCAGACACCGCACGGCTGTGTTGCCCACCCAGGTGGTCGCGGCGCTGTCGGCGCTCCGCGAACGTAGCCAGTTTGGCGGGCCAGACGACCTGGTGTTTTGCGACGATGGAAAGCCGCTGGACGAGGACAGCACACGGCGCGAGCTGGTGGCAGGCTGCGAGAAGGCCGGTGTGCCCCGGCTGGGCTTCCACAGTTTCCGCCGCTATTTCGCGACGCAGGCGAAGGCTAAGAAAATGGACCCGGACGACATCCGCCGGGCGATGGGCCATGCGGGCGGCATGACCTACCAGTACACTGCCGAGGACCTGGACCGGCGACGGCCCTTCGTGCAAGCCATCGCAGACGATCTCTTCGAGGAGGCAAAATGAGACAAGTAGTTGATGGCGAGCGATTATCAGGGCACAGCGGCACCGAGTCTTGCCCCGAGATCGTGATTTCGGACGGCCAGGGGCCGGGCGGCGGGGCGCTCATATGTGCGATTTCTTGCTTCCACTGGGCCGAGGTCGAGGTCAAGGGCGACACGACGGTCCTTTGGTTCGAAGACAAGACCCGCCTCACAATCGACCACGGCCTCGTCGAGTATGCCGAGGCGTCTGAAACCGGCCCGGCCTGATAATCCCGTGATAACCGCGAATTTAAACTTGGATGCGTCAAAGGCCCGTCCCACGGGCCATTCGCTTATTAGTGAGAGCGGGCGGATTTATTGACCCCAAGCAAGCGCGCTAGCCAGGCTCCGCCACGGCCCGAAAGATCTATTGTGCACGCTTTCGCTAGCTCATGAGGTCTAACGCCGCTTGAATCTCATCGCGCGTGTGAAAGTCGCCCTTGCGCGTCGTCGCCTCGATCCCCTGCAGATACAACTCCCGCGCCTCCGCCGATTGCCCCAACCGCTCCAGCGTCTGGCCCCCATGAAAATATGCCGCTGCGTATTCCGGATGCGATGCGATCAGCGCGCGAAACTCCCCCACCGCGGCCTCCAGATCGCCCGTATTGCGATACTCCATCGCCAGGCCGTAGCGCGCCAACGTGTCGGCGGGATTCTGCTCCGCCATGCTCTTCAGGATCTCTAACCGGGTGCTTGCCATGTCTTGTGCTACTATACCTCCGAAATGGCCTGCCCCTACTTCCATGCCGTGAAGCCGCGCAGCCAGACCGGCAATTCCCGCTCCGCCATGCTGCCCCTGGGCGATGCCTGGGACGGCCTCTGCCGGGCAGTTACCGGCTCTCCCTGCGAGCCCGACGAGATCACCCTCCTCTCCTTCTGCAATATGGGCTACGCCCGCGGATGCTGCTCCCGCTTTCCCCCCGGCGACGGCCCCGACGCGGTGCGCTTCACCATCGCCGGCGACCAACCCGGCGCTCTGCACCTCTATTACGTTGTGGAACGCGACCATCATCCCTGGTCCCACGGTCCGCTGGAATTTTCCCGCGCCGCCAACGCGTTCCTAACCCCTCCCCCCGGCGAGACCACCCTTCAGCTCGCGTGCGCTTACGTGGCCAGCTATCTGCGGCGAATTTCGGAAGCTTCCCGGCACTGATTTACATCAAGAATAGGGACACCATGGAAGGCAAACCCGTACGCGACTCGATCTCGGAGTATTCCGAACTGGCGCTCCCCAACGATGCCAATGGCCATGGGAACCTGCTCGGCGGCCGGGTCATGCACCTGGTCGACCTGGCCGGCGCCATGGCGGCCATGCGGCACGCCCGCAAGCCCGTGGTCACGGCTTCGGTCGATAGCCTGCATTTCCTCCATCCCGTGCATATTTCCGAGCTGATGGTTCTGCGCTCGTCGGTCAACCGCGTGTTCCGCACTTCCATGGAGGTGGGCGTCAAGGTGGAGACCGAGAACCTCATGACCGGCCAGCGGCTTCACACGTGCTCCGCCTACCTGACGTTTGTGGCTTTGGGCGATGACCGGAGGGCAACCGCCGTTCCGCCGGTGATTCCGGAAACCGAAGCAGAACAGCGGCGCTACCGCGAGGCAGGTGAGCGGAGGGAGTACCGTCTGGCGTTGCGAAACCGCCTTCGCGAATGAGGGCGGGCTTTCCTGCGTATTCCCCCCCCCGGGGGAATCAAGCCTCTTTGTACATGTATTTGATGCAGGGCTTGTAGAGCAGAAGGTTTGGCCCCTCGGCGCGATTCACCTTCAGGCAGCACTTGTCGTACCACTCGATGGTGCCGTGCAGCGTTTCTCCGTCGCGCAGCACGAAAACCATCGGTGTCTTGGCCTGCATTTGCTTGACGTAATAAAAGTTCTCGGCGTTGGTTTGATCCGGCGGCACAGGCTTCTTCTGCTGTGCGGCCCTTCGCGGAGGCGCGATCTGCTCTTTAATTTCGTTCAGAGACGGACGTATGAGTTTGCGATTGACAGCTTCCACCGGATGCCATCCTTTTTGAAGAGAATTATGATTGACCGTCGCTACTCAAGCAGGGCGGCTTTTAGTTGGATCAAATTGTCCGACTTGAACCCATAAATAACACAAAGGCTGCGCCACCGCAACGTGAGCATGTTGGCACTCGGGGGCGCTCGCCGGCCGATTCGCGCCGCCACCCCGGACGCTACCGGCCCAACCAGCCTCCCGTCAGAGCTTTCAGGCGTTTCCCGACGCGCTGCGAAAAGCTCTCACCGGGCGGTTGGACCGTGGCCGCCGGCGCCGCCGTCAGCACCGCGTTGGGGTTGCCGAAGTCCATCGGCGGAGATACTACGCACGGCTGTTCCCCGGCAAAACGAACCAGCGTATTCAGCACGGCATATTGGCGGCGGGAGCGCTGCCCGTCTTTTTTCTCGATGCATACCGAAAACCCCGAGTACTCCTCTCCCCCCGCGCCTTTCCCCTTGCCGCCGGAAAAGTGAACCGGCTGGAGTTCCACCGGTGAGTAGCCAATCAGGTTTCGCTCGATATACTCCGTTTCGTAACGGTGGCGCCGTATGCTCCACACAAACACCCGGAAGCTGTCGAAATCGTACGGCCGCGTGCCATCGCCCACCGTTGTCCACAGCCAGGTATCCTTTTGCTGGTCGCCATCCCTTACGCTCCCGAGCGAAAAGTAGGACACGATGCGGTGGCCTTCCGCATATTGCGCCACTTCGTCGGGGATTGCCATTCTGAGCCGCCGCGTCAGCACCCAGCCGGCCTGTCCCTCGGGAGCCCGCACCAGGCTCCAATCGTCAGTTGCCGCGGGCGGCTCCGCATTCGGAGGCTCCGGCGGCTCTTCGTCCGGCGCATCGCTCTTCGAAAGCTCCAGCCAGTTCGCCGGTGGGGGAGGCGGCACGGGCATGGGCGGAGGAGGATACGGCTGCGCCTTGCCCTTCCTGGTGGCCTTGGCCTTCTTCACCGGCGGCGGGATCAGCGACTTGCGCGGCAGATCCGTGCGCGGCCGTATGATGTGCGTCAGCACGTCCACCTTGTCGTTTTCTTTAAGTGTCAGGAAACTGGGCGACCTGGCGGCGGGCTGGATGTGTACCCGAAGATCGCTATCCGTGGTGGCCCTCCCTTGCGAAGCCATCCCGGCGGCGCGCCCGGCGAGGGCTTTCAATCCCGCCATGTCCTCGGAGCCCAGCAACTGCCGCTGCTCCGTCCAGCCCTCGGCGCCATTGGGAGCCCGCACTCGTAGAAANNTTCAGCGTGGCCGGTCCGACGTAAGCCTCCCCCACCGCGGAAGCGCGCGGAGGACTGCTGTGGCAACCGGCCAGCAGCAGGGCCGCCGCTACTGCATGGACTTTCGTTATGGAACCGGGGCGCACACTTGTCTACCATTTTAACAGCCCGGCGGCGCCGTCCGGCTATTTCGGGGACAGGCTACATAACCTCGAAATACAAATCGGCAAGCGGGACGGAGTTTCGAGGCTGTGTAACGTGTCCCGGAAATGGCGCCATGGGGGGGTTCCAGCCTCGAGGCATGTCGCCGGCTCAGCTACTTGAGGCCCACCGCGCCCTCTGGCGTGAGGCCTTTTCGCTCAAGTACTTCAGAACTCCTGATGTCGTGGAATTTGCAGTGAGCCCGCAGGTGGGGCAGGCGGTGCTCGCCTGCCCTCAATTCTATTCGAGCAGCGGGCCCAAATTCAGTGCGG